>JAFTSU010000005.1 GCA_017467105.1 Clostridia bacterium | reverse complement strand
ATTAAAAACATCACGACGGTTTTATCGTGATGTTTTCGGGGATAAATATTTTGTTTTTAGAGGATAAGTGCTTATGTTGACCGTCTAAAACCCTTGATTTTACGGCATTTGTGAGTAAATCCTATAAGAACACCCGTACCAGAAAAAGACTCAGGATTGGATACAATTCTGAGTCTTTTTCAGTTAAATCCGCCTGCGTCGGAATAAATCCTCCTCTGGTGGATGAAATCTTGCTTTGCAAGGTTAAGGAGAGGTGGATTTGATTTCATTCTACAAAGCAGAATTTCATTATTTTGAGTTTTCGGATAGCTCTTTACCCCGAGCGGTGACGGGACAGACCTCAGCTCCCGCTTCAGTCTTCGCTCTGAAAGCAAGCTGCTTACTTTATAAGCTCCACCGTTCGCATTTTAAAGGCGGTAGGCTGAATTACCAGCCTACCGCCTAAATGTTTTGATTTTACGTTAGCGTATTTCCTTGAAGAAGAACAGATAGCTTACGTATTAGTCTATAGGACTATACAAGACGCGAAAGGCACAGCGCTTATACGCAAAAGGCTCGCTGTCTGACCGCCCCGGCGCTAACCAATCATTTTGATCCTTCAAGGGCTGACGGATTTACAGACCCGGTTTATACCTGTATCCGTAAAAATCACCGTCGTGCCTATGGTATTTGTCTACATAGTTCTCGTAGTCAATAATAACTCCGGTTCTTATGTACACCGTGCTTCCTTTCAGAACAATTTCAGTGAAATAATACTGTCTGGTAACCGAGTCATACCAATAGTATTTACGGGGGCTGGATTGTTTCCACTCATTCCATACAAATTTCTTCGCCTTTTCGTTAGTCGTATTGATCTTGGCTTCTACCTCGTCAATTTTGTAAAAATAAGTGCCTGCGCGGCCAAGATACACCTCTTCAGTTGAGGTAAGAGGCATTTCCTCCTTGGCGGGAACGTTGACGGCAGCCGTCAAGGTCTCCTCCTCACCCTCGTCGGAAATGACAAGTGATAAGGCAAACTCGGAGCAGTCGTTGATACAGCTCTGCGTTGTCAGATTCGCGTGAAGATAATCCTCCTTCATCTCACCGGAATCAGACTCCGGATCAGGAGCGCTGTAGTTAACGGTAAGGCTGCATACCGTGCCGCCCACCTTCTTCATATTTTCCAAATTGAGAGAGAGACTGACGTAAATCTCGGTATCGTCTTCTGCCTCTGCCGTCATTTCAGTATCAAAAGCGACCAGCTCACCGTCGTCTTGAACAGCGCGAAAACCGCCCTTGACCTTGACCTCATCGGGAATATTGGGAATACTTGGCACCAATGACGAGGAGCTGTCTACGGCGTCTTCAAGTGCGCTGCTGGCCAGAGTTAGCTCGAAGGTGCCTGCAACGGTTTCCTTCTTCAGCTGTGACATTTTAAGAGCAAGGACAAATTGCTCCTCTTTCTTCTTGGTCAGCTTCAAATTAAGCGTCTCGCTGTCACAATCCTCTGCGGGAGTGTTTGCTTTGAGAGGCTTGTAGCTTCTATCCAGATCATAATCAATATCCAGAGTGGAATCTATCTGCTTCAGAATGATGCGAGCATCCATCGCATAGATAACGTCATTTTCCCAATCCGCAGAAATCGTTAGATCAACGCCGGGGAAAGCGGCTGAAACTGAAATGCCGCCCGTTCTATAGCCATATCTCGTCAGGTCCGCCCTAATAGTTATAATGTTATTGAGGGCATGGTCGTACGCCTTGAAAACGAACAGACCCGCGTCCGCGTAATCTGAAAAATCGAAGGTAACGTACTGGTCCGCGAACTTATCTAAAGTCATGTCGAATGGCTCCAGATCATTGTCTGTCAGACGTAGGACCGCGGCGACCTTCTCCAAATAGGACCTATTCAGCTCGTATACAAGCGGCTCGTCAGTAAGGCTTATATCGTTCTCATCAAGGGCGAGTATCTTGTTCAGCTTTTTCATATCAACGCTCAGAGAATCAAGGCTCTGAGAATCACCGCTCTCCAAGCCGGTGAGTAACGCTGTGGTTTTGCCGTCCACGGTAGTGAGCGTCACGCTGCCGTTATCATAAATCTTGGTTACGGTCGTGGTAGGCGTAACCTCTCCGTCCTCTCCCTTTACGTCCGCGGACATATATAAGGTTTTGTCATGGAATATTAGCTTGTTTACAGACATATCCTCATCACCGCTGTACGATATACCGTCAACGGAGATACTGAAATCGCTCAGAGCATCGGCGGACGAAGCTCCACCTTCGATATCGGAGGACAGAAAAGCCTCGGACAATGGGTCGGAGCTGTTGTTCCAGAAATTCAAAACGCTGTCAATATTCGTTGGGTCAAGCTCGAATGGCTCATCATTAGACCCGAAGCAAGACCAAAGAGAAAATGATAACAGCAGAACAAGTCCAGTCATCAACCATAATTTGAATTTACTTTTTTTCATTTCGGTTCCTCCTTATATATCAGTTGTAGGTTTCGCTATAATTATTATATCATATGCTTATGATCATTGCAACATTTTTTTCATGTAATACCTTAATATAATTATATTCCCTCCTCCACGTCGCGTTTTGCCAAGCAATAATTTAAAAAAATATTATTTTTACGTTGTTTACTAAAGATTTAATAAGTTTATTGTATGGCTATTGATTTTTAAATTGCGCTATGTTATAATTATCCGCGTACGAGTTTTTAAAAACCTCAAAAAGCAGGAGATAACATAATGGATGCGATCAATACCGCACTTTCTTTTATCTATGATAACATACTCAGTATAACTATGATGGTGTTGCTCATAGCGACGGGAGTTTATCTGACCGTAAGGACAGGCTTCTTCCAATTCAGGCACTTCGGCTACGTGATGAAAAGCACCGTCGGCAGCTTATTCAACAAGAACACTCACGAGAAGGACTCCTCAAGCGTCAGTCCCTTTCAGGCGGTGACAACCGCGCTGGCAGGCACTATTGGTACGGGAAGCATTGCCGGTATCGCTACCGCACTGGTTATGGGCGGTCCGGGCGCTGTCTTCTGGATGTGGATCAGCGCACTGGTCGGTATGGTGACCAAGTACTCCGAGATCGTGCTGTCACTGAAATACAGAGAAAAAAACGAAAACGGCGCTCTGGTTGGCGGTCCGATGTACTACATTGGCAGTGGACTTGGCAAGAGGTGGCTGGCGGTGATATTCGCTGTATTTGCGACTATCGCCTGCATAGGAACAGGTAACGCCACTCAGTCAAACTCCATCTCCGGAATACTTGAGAGCAACCTGAAGGTTCCCGTGTGGATAACCGGTATAGTGCTTACGGTCATAGTCGGCTGCGTTATTATCGGCGGTGTAAAGAGAATAGCCACGATAAACGAAAAGCTGGTACCCGTTATGGCGATTTTCTTTATTTTATCCGCTATTGTTGCTCTATTTATACGTGCCGACAGGATACCTACCGCCTTCGCTCTTATTTTCAAGGAGGCGTTTAACTTCAAGTCTGCCGCCGGCGGTGTAGCAGGCTACGGCATTCTCTCCGCTATGAGATACGGTGTCGGACGAGGCGTATTCACTAATGAAGCAGGCCTTGGAAGCGCGCCTATCGCTCACTCCGCATCCAGTGCGAAAGACCCCGTAAAGCAGGGTATGTGGGGCGTGTTTGAAACATTTATTACCACTATAGTGATATGTACTATGTCTGCGCTGATAATTCTCTCCTCGGACGTTTATCTCTCCGCCTTCAACGCAGGCGTAAGACCCGAGTACAACGGCGCCTCTCTCTCCGCGATGGCGTTCGGCGGCGCTCTTCCCTATATCGGCGAGACGGTTATAACTGTCTCCACTATATTCTTCGCTCTTTCCACAATTCTCGGCTGGGCGTATTACGGCGAGGTTTCCGTCGGTTATCTCTTCAAAGGACACTCTGCCCTGTCGGTAAAGATATACAGACTGATCTACGTGCTGTTCGTTTTTATCGGCGCTATTGCCGAGATAGATATAGTATGGCTGATCGCCGACTGCTTCAACGCTCTTATGGCTCTGCCGAACCTTGTAGCTCTGATAGCACTTGCCGGTGTAATAGTCGCCGCTACAAAGGAGCATTTCAAAAAGAAGGAAGTATCCGACACAGAGGACGGAGCTGCCGAGGAGTAATGCTCTCTCATCACGCCTCAAGGAATAAACCGCAAAAACGGCTTTTAATCCATACCCGTGTGCAAAAAAACACTTGCAGTCAAATAACAGAACATACTTGCAGTCAAATGATAAAACAGAGCGCGAACGGATATCTCTCTGCGATAAAGCAGAGTCGCCGTTCGCGCTCCTTCTTATTTCTTATGCCGGATCGTCATATTGCTTTGAAATCAATAATTTGATATATTGGGGGAGAATATACGGAAATATCTGTTATAGAATAATGGCTCGCCCGCTTTGATCTTGCCGAATGGCTTCACCTCGCATTCAAGCTCCTCTATACCGTTTATCTTACCCTCAAGGTAGGCGTAGATATAGGCTCTGACGCCCCTTATTCTCTCTGCCAGACCGCCAAGCCGCGCCTCCTGGATCTCGAAGCCGCAGTATTTATTTTCTCTCTGCCACAGATCTCTGTAGTAGGATATAAACTCCGGCAAAAGCTCCTCTATTATGCTCATATCCTCATCTGCAAGTCTGCGGAGTTCCTCTCTGTCGCCTACGCGATAAGCCGCGCGAAGCTTGACTCCAAGCTCCGATTTATAAACAAGAATACGTGATAGGGTGCCTATAACTTTAAAAATGTAGGAATACTCGAACGCCCTCTCCGCCGTCTTGAGAAGTCTATTCGAAATATCACGATATTTATCACTTATACCGGGAGTTATGGCGAAGTCCAAAAATCCAAGGAGAGGATCGCTGTAGAGAAGATGCTTTGCCGCAGAGGAAAGGGGAAACTCCGCGCTCTGATCGAACTCAACGTTATTAGGCTCGTCGAGGACGGTAAAATCATCGTAGCTTACACCGAATTCACGTTCAAAGCCTGCTTTGATGCTGTCCGTGTCAAAATTACCCTTGCACATCTCGGCTACGTGATACAGTCCCGCCAAGGCTGCAAAGCGAGAGCATTCTCCGCCGTCATCACCCCAGAATGTAAAGAACACGTTTTTGATACCGCGCTTTAAGCATACCTCGATAGCGGGACGCGAGGAGTCTACGGTAAAGGAGTTTGAAGGCGCAAAGCCAAGCCAGGTCCATATACCGCCCGCAAACCAGGTATTATCGGATATCTGACTGTGGTTATAGAGCATGTCGTCGTATCTGTCGGGAGTCTTCATATAGTAATCCCAATATACGGGAATAACGCCCTCCGGCAAAGCCTTTACGTAATCCTCGGGCACGTTCGTCTTGCCCGTATAATACGATCCGCCATTCCAACCACGGAAGAGCATATCCGACCATATCATAGCCGTAAAACCGTATTTTTCGGCAATTGCTTTAACACGGGTAAGGTGTTTACGCATAATTGACGACTGATCCTCGTATCCGTTTTTATCAAGATATTTGCATCTTCCGAGGTTATGCGCCTCGTCCATACCTATGTGAATATACTTTGTCGTGTATATTTTTGAGAGAGACTTGAACATATTCTCTATAAGAGCATACGTGCGCTCATCACCGACTAACATGGTGGAATCCGTATCGTTCGGGTAAACTCCCCATTTAAATATCTGTGCAAGATGACCGAGAGTCTGTATACACGGCACCATATCTATTCCGTGCTCGTTGCCAAGTCGGACAAGTTCCTTCTGCTCCTCTATGGAATATCTGCCGCGCATATAGCCGAACATCGGCTCATCCTCTATCTCGTAGGTATCCTCGGTATAGACGAATATTCTGTCATATCCCATTTTTGCAACCATCGGTATCAGCTTGCGCCAGGCGTCAAGAGTCATAACGCAATTGTTAGAGCAATCTATCATAAGACCTACGGAATCAAAAAGCTTGCTATTCATTTTCTTCTCCTTATTGCTTATCCGCTGTGTCCGCGTCAATTCCGGCGGACGTATGAGGGCGCGCTAAAAAAGCACCTGCGATATAAACGGATCATATCAAGCAAGACCTGCTTTGTAAAGGCAGGTCTTGCTTGCTTATTGTATATTACTTGAAGCTGTAATCGGGATTTACTATCTTACCTGTCTTTGACGACTCGATAATAGCAAGACACGCCATAACGGTCTTAGCACCCTCGTATACGGAGGTCTCTATCTCGGTGTCATTCACGAGAGCGTCGGCAAACACCTTAAATTCCGCTACTGCGTTATGGTCCGCAAGATCGACCGGAACAAGCGTGGGGTCACCCTTTGCGCCGTGTCCGTTCTCATCTGCAAAGAACACCTGCATAGTATCGGATTTATTGTCAAAGATAAGCGTTCCCTTCGTGCCGTATATACAGGTACGCATTGTGTAATTACGCTTGCAGGCGGTGGAAACGAATACCTTACCCATAACGTTATTCGGGAACTTCATAATAGCCAGATTTGCGTCGTCATACTCTACGTAAGGAAGAAGCTTGTGAGTACCGTGAGCGTAGATCTCGATGGGGTCATCATTTACGAGCCAACGAAGAAGGTCAACCGCGTGACAGCCTCCGCCTACAACACCGTTACGCTGAGGGTCGCTTCTCCAGTTCTTAGCATCCCTCTCGAACATCTCCAGATAATCGTGGGCGTATTCGCTCTCTACAAAGTAAAGCTCGCCGACCTTGCCCTCCTCTATAAACTTCTTCGCCTGAACGAAGGCGGGAGTAAAGCGGCAGATCTGTCCTATCATAAACTTGCACTCCGGATGAGCCTCCACTGCCTTGACTATTGCCAGAATATCGTCCTTGGTAAGCGCGAGAGGCTTCTCGCACATTACGTGCTTACCTGCCTCGAGGCACTTCTCCACCTGCTCTCTGTGCTGCTGATCGGGTGTTGCCAGGATCACCGCGTTTATTTCCTTATTATTGACTATGTCCATATAGTCGGTAGTACGTCTGTCCGCGGGTATACCCTGCTCCTCGCCTACCTTATTAAGCTTCTTCGGATCGGTGTCGCATATCGCGCCGATCTCCGCGCCGTAATGAATCGCGCCTTTAAGATGGGCTGCTCCCATACCAAGACCTATAACGCCTACAACGAGCTTTTCTACCTTCATTTTATACACTCCCTAAAAAAGTATTTGTAAATCTATTATAGCAAACACTTTCCGTTTTGAGAATGATATATCAATAACAAAAATATGTAAAATTGATAAAATTTGCCTAAAAAGCAAGGAAATATTTTTTATTTTCCAAAAGTATGTTGTTTTTTGCTTCTCTATTTGCTATAATCTAGGTAACGGTGGGAGGTGACGGTATGAACGTAGAGAAGGTCGTAGAGATGCTTAATAATTTCAGGCGCGTCACGGGTATTGACGTGTCTCTGCTTAACGCGGATTTCCATACGGTAGCATCATCAAGGGGTGACGTGAGTCGTATATGCGCTTATATTCACAGCTCACACCTCTCGCGAGATATATGCCGCGCCTCCGATATTGAGAGGCTTCTGGAGGTCAAGGATAAGGGGGGCGCTATACATTATACCTGTCCAGCAGGAATAACGGAGGCTATTGTGCCCATCATACGCGGAGAGCAGACGGTGGCTTATCTGATAGCCACTATAGGAATTAGAGAGTGTGATCTCTCCGCAGTAGAAGAAATGATAAAAACCGCTGCTCCCGGACTTAATCCTGAAGCCACAAGAGAGCGGATAAATGATACACGGGTACTGTCTGACGGCGATATTATCGCTCATTTTGAGATGCTGAAGCTCCTCGGCGAGCATTTTGCCGCAAACGGATTCCCCTTTGACGAGCCCGAGAGCATCGGCACTATGATAAAATACTACGTGAAGAATAATCTGAGTGAAAAGATCACTCTATCAGATATCGCGGGCAGCTTGCATTGCAGCACTGTCACGTTGACGGAGCATTTCAAGGACGAGTTCGGCATCACCATTATGGAGTACGTTCTGAGAAAACGAATGGAGCTGTCCGAGCGACTGATGCTGGATACCGATCTTCCGCAGAGAGAAATAGCCGCGAAGACCGGATTTGCGGACGTGGAATACTTCTCGCGCACCTTCAAGCGCTATCACGGAATATCACCTGCCGCGTGGCGAAAATCAAAGCTCCGCTCTAAATAAAGCAATATCGAAAACGGGATAAAAAAAACGGGTTTTACCGATTGACTTTTACATTACACTATGCTAAAATAAACCTTAAAGACACCTTGACAGATAAAGGTAAGACGGAATGATCAAATGCGTCAAGGGTCTGACGTTAATCTCAAAAAATAAAAAAAGCCGAGTGTCAGCCGCTTACCAAAGCACAAGTGATCGGCGGGCGAAGCTGTCGCATATTTTTTCAAAAACGGTACGGAGGATCATTATATGAAGCTCGTATACTCAATGAAGGAGATCACCGCGCAGAAAAAGCGGGACCAGGTGGAAAAGCAGAGGCTCTGGGCGCAAATGGCAGAGGAGGCAGGCGGAGGCGAGCGCGGACAGAGAGTCGCGGACGCTATGCGTACATACTACTCTATGTTTGACGACAAGCTGATCGACTGGTCTGCGCATCTATACGATAAGGGACACGGCGCATACTACACCTGTACCGTAGGAAGAGATACGGAGGGATACCTTCCCGACGTGGAAAGTACTGTACAGATGCTCAGATGGCTTGACACCTCCGGAATACTCAGAGACGTCGGCGGCACCTGGCGTAAGGCTCTGCCTGAGTGGATGCTTCACCAGATGGTGTACTACGCAAAGTCTCTGCAGGATGAGAACGGCTTCTTCTATTATCCAAGCTGGGCGAAGGAAACAGCGGACGAGATGATCTCCAGAAGAGCCAGAGACGTTGGCTGGTGTACCTCGCTTCTTACGGAGCTTGGCGAGAAGCCTATGTACGACGCTCCGAACGGAACTAAGGGCGGCGGATCCGACCCCGACGAATATTGGGCATCGCTCAATACGGATGAGGAGGCTCCGAGGGGCGCAAAGGCGCTATACGAAGCGAAGAAAAAGGAGCTTGCCTCCATATCTAAGGAAGCCGCAGAGGCAGCAAAGGCGAGGGCGAGCGCCTCTACCGCGTATCTTAGATCCCACACCGCGTTCGTCGATTATCTCGACACCAGGCTTATACCCGGTATGAGAATGAATCCGTATTTCTACGGCAATGAGGTCGGAGAGACATATCAGCAGGTAAGAGAGTGGACCAAGGCTCTCGGTAAATATGAATACAAGGAGGAGGACGGCGAGAGATACCGGGTATTCGACGGTATGACTCTCAGCGACATCCTTATACACGAGCTTGACGCAGGCATAAATCCCGACACGGGTCTGTGGGGAGACGTTACGCCAAGTCGACCTACGGGCAAGGAATTCCTCTTCACAAACGGATTTATGAAGGGTATGGCGGCGTATAACGGACTGAAGTACCCCTACCCCGCAAAATACTTAAAGACGGTTGCCAACACTCTTATGGATTCTCTTCTGGGGGACGAGCCCTCTACCGGCAACGTATGCGAGGTTTACAACACCTGGGTCAGCGTTTGCAGACTTCGCGACAACCTGCAGTATGTTGATGACGAGGCCATTAAGGCGGAGGTAATGAAGTCGATAAACGATATTCTCATAGACAAGGCGCCCGAGGCTATCCTCAACTCCTTTGAGAAGATCAAGGGCTACAAGACCTTCGACGGCGGTATGTCACACAGCTATTACCTGGGAACTCCGGACCATCAGGGTATGCCTATATCCACCTCGGAGAGAGAAAAGGTGGCAGACGTAGACGCGACCTGTATTGCCAGCGGCGTAACTACGAATATGTTCAGCGCTCTTGGACTTACCAAGGTTCCGCTCTTTATGACCGCGGACTATATGAGATATATCAACATTCTCGAAAATCTCCGGCCCGTTGTTAAGACGAAGCTGCAGAATCCGCTTATCGACTTTGAGGACCCGAGCGGCAGGACTAAGACGGCGTACGTTAAGGGTGGAGCTGTGGCAAGCATAAAGCAGCATAACGGCTCAAAAGCTATGCGCGTGGATTTTGGCGGTAAGGATCAAACTATGGCGATATCATATTCCGCTCACGCATGGGACGGAGAGTACTACCTTTTCGACGGTGAAATTACCGTTGACGCGCCCGACGGAGCAAGATATACGTTGGAGTATTGCAACGCGAAGCTGCAGACCCCCGTATTCTACTCTCTCAGCGTATGCGATGGAGAGCTGTTTATAGAGAATGAGGAAATGGGACTTTCGAAGGTAAAGATAGGCGAGGTAAAGGTTCCCTTCTCTTTGCGTACGGAGTACACTAACAGCGAGAATGAGAGCTACCTTGATATATTCGTGGACGGCGAGAAGGTAGGACAGCTGATAAACAAAGACCCCTCTGACACCTCTCATCCCGCAGGCTATCCCGCGAGAGCGATAAGAACTATGCAGTTCCGCGCCGAGACAGAAGGCAAATCAACCGTTTATTACGATAATCTCGTATTCTATTACGCAAAAAGAAATTAATTTTCAGTCCAATTCTGTATGTTTTCACTACTATAGTTTACATTCATAAGAAAAAACTCTGCTGAATTTTCGTGTCGTTATTCATAGAACGACGTGAATTTCAGCAGAGTTTTTATTTTTAAAATTGATTATTCAAATTTATACCGAGCCGAGATCCTTCTCGTGAAGAACAACACCGCGAGATACAAGCCTATCTTGAAGCGCCTTCACAGAGAGAGTATCAAGATTATCGGTCATTGCCGCCGCCGTGCCTGCAGCCTCTCCCGTCACGGCACAATCGGGAATAACTCTCGTGATCTCCCAGAGATCGTCGGTGACAGATATACATCTGCCCGCTACGAGCAGATTTTTCACCTTAGCGGTACGGAGCGTGCCGAAGGGGATCTCGTAAACCGGACCTCTCTTCTTCCAGTTTGATACCATGCCTACGGAGTCCTCGAAATACTTGTGCTCCTCGGCGTAATCCATAACGTAATCACCGATCAGACGTCTGGTCTTACGCAGCTGAGGAATAGATGCTATGCAAGTGGGGAAAATGTCCTCTCCTTCTGCCCTGCGCTTCAGTATATCCTTCTCTATCTCGCCGTGAGAGTCGATCATCATATCGCTGATCTCGCAGGTATCGAGACCCGTATAGCGCTTGCCGTTAAGGGATCTAATAGAATTGGGACCAACGTCCGCAAAGCCGTGCATTTTGAGCTTGTGACCCTCCGGCGCTGTATAATAGTACCAAGCCGCAAGGGTATTGCCTACGCCGAAGGTGGCGGTTTCCGCAGAGGAGAGCTGACACAGATCGGCGTCTCCGGTGCAATCGACGGCACACTTCTTAACGCTTATAGCCTCTCTGCCTGATTTGGACTCTATTACCACGTCGGTGATCCTGCCCTTATACTCGTTTACAGATACGACCGTCGCGCCGTAAAGTATAGTAACCCCAAGCTCTCTCAGCACTCTTTCTGCGGAGATAGCGAAAAGGTGGGGATTGAACTGTACCTCAAAGCGCTTGCCCGCGCGGCGCTTCTCATAATCGTTATCGTCGAGCCACTCCTCTGGATATCTCCCCTCATCACCGTGCTCTATAGACAAACGTAGCAGCTCCTCCGCAATACCGAAGGACACCTGTCTTCCCTCACCGTCGCAAAGAGGCAGATATATAGTAACGAGTCCTGCTGTTGCAAGACCGCCTAACATGAACATTCTCTCGGTCAGAATGACGCGCGCGCCCTCTCTTGCCGCAGCCATCGCTGAAGCTATACCGGCGACTCCGCCGCCCGCCACAAGAACGTCGCACTCGTATTTTACGGGTGTATACAGCTTTTCCTCAATTTTTCTCATTATCTGCTCCTTTTCGTGTGGCTGTCAGCTTGATGGAAGCCTCGACAGATATTCCAGCCCAATTGATTTTGTTTCATTATACATTATTATCTTTAAAAAGTCAACGGGTCTCAAAAAATTAGTATGAGAGTACAAAAAAATGGTAAATCTGCTCTCGGCTACAACAGTTTCTACATATTTAATTTAAAAAAATAAACCATTTATTACAGAGCAAAGATGCCGCGCCGGTCGCTGTTGCCCGATGCTTTCCCGCGTATCAAATTAAAAAACGGAAAAGTATAAAAAATTATTACTTTTACACTTGACTTTTACTGCGGTTAGTGCTAGAATAATTAACTGTTGGCCGGCGACCGCTGGTTAAAGTATTTTTTATGGAGTTTAGATTATGCAGGTCTTGTTATCCCTGTCCGTTTCGCTGCTCACGGGACTTATGCTGTCACGAGTTGCCAAGCTTATGAAGCTCCCCGCTGTTACGGCATATCTTATCGCTGGTATTCTGGTAGGTCCATATCTGCTCGGTGCGTTAGGAATATCCGGTCTTGGTTTTGTTTCTATGGAGGACGTGGAGAGCTACTCACTTCTCTGCGATATGGCTCTTGGCTTTATCGCCTTTTCAATAGGAAACGAATTCAGGCTCTCACAGCTTAAGAAAATAGGCAAGCAGGCAACGATAGTAGGAATTTTTCAGGCTGTCGTAACCACCCTGGTAGTCGACGCGACTTTGATAGGATTGCACTTTATTATACCGGATAAGCTTCCACTTTCCGCAGCTATAGTTCTTGGCGCGATTGCGTCAGCAACAGCTCCCGCGGCAACGCTTATGGTAGTAAAGCAGTACAAGGCAAAGGGACCGCTCACGGATATTCTGCTTCCCGTAGTTGCTCTTGACGACGCGGTAGGACTAATGCTGTTCGCTATTTCCTTCGGTGTGGCTAAAGCGCTAAAGAGCGGAAACGTTGATCCCGTGTCGGTTATAGTCGAGCCGCTTCTTGAGGTTATACTCTCGCTGATCCTTGGCGCTCTGATGGGTCTGCTATTTAATTTTGCAGAGAGATTCTTCCACTCAAGATCCAAGAGAATGTCCATGTCTATCGCATTCGTGCTGTTAACTATCGCCCTCTCAATGCTGAAGTTTGAGATCGGCGGAGTTGAGATCGCCTTCTCCTCTCTGCTCGTATGTATGATGCTTGGAACCGTGTTCTGCAACGTGTGCGACTTCTCCGAGGAGCTTATGGAGAGGGTTGACAGATGGACGGCTCCGCTTTTCGTTCTGTTCTTCGTTTTGTCCGGTGCGGAGCTTGAACTTTCGGTATTTAGCGATTTCACTATCGTTTTGATAGGTATAGTTTACATAATCGCCCGTTCAGCAGGAAAATACAGCGGTGCTTACGTAAGCGCAAAAGCGTCTGGCTGTAATGATAATATTGTAAAATATCTGGGCGTCACCTTGCTTCCGCAGGCAGGTGTGGCTCTTGGTATGGCGATCAAGGCACACGAGCTTGGCTCAGAGGGAGTTATTATTTCAAACATCACTCTCTTTGCCGTGCTGGTATATGAGATCTTCGGCCCGATGCTTACCAAGATAGCTCTTCTTAAGGCAGGAGATATCAAGCCCGATGGCAAGACCTCGGCCCGTCACGAGCATATGAAGAAGCTTGCGGAGCGAGAGGTAAGCAAATAATCCTTAGCTTTGGAGGCTAGGATATATATTTCCATTAACCATTAAGCTGTATAAAAAATACAGGGTCTGTGCGTAAAATGCGTACAGACCCTTTTTATATTTGGAATATAGAGACTTAGAATTTAGTCTTCCTCAGTGGTCGAATGATATTAGGACAAAACGGCTTATAGGTAATCTCGCTTCGCTTCACCTCCGGGGGAGCAACTCGCAAAACCTTCTTCGGTGCAGATACTGCCGCACCGAGCTTTATATCGCATACAGCGGAGCGTTTATGAACTCTGGCGAGAATATCCACTCCGTCAGCCACCACGTTAGTTACGAGCATTCGCTTGATGAAATCTCCCTCCCGCATATACGGAAATTCTATAATGGCAGCGTTTTCCTGCTTGCAATCAAATATAACTCCGTCGAGTATTACGCCATCGAGCTTGACACCGAGCACGTCGTCACCCCAATCGTTGAGGCCCGTGGTGAGAATCGCGCGGCATTTATCCGTAGCGTGAACATTTGACACAGTAAGATTTTTCACCGTACTACCAAGCACAACCGCCGCAGAGCTGTAGGTGCAGTAAAGATCCTTAACGGTAATATTATAGGTATCACCGTGCTCTGCTGCCGTTTTGTAATAGGTGTTTGAGCCGATGAGCACCATACCGTATCTTTTGCCATAGACGTAGCCGTCAATATCGTAATGCGGCCAAGGATTGCCCTCCTCGTAGGCAGGCTGTGTCTCGGCGGTGTCCTTAAGATTCTCTATATGGATATTATAGATTTTCGCGCCGTTGTGGTTACGGAGTGTAATGAGAGGATGTAGTATAGCCGAGCCTGAGACGTTTCGTACGGTTACGTCATGAATATCCCAGGACTCATCCTTGACTATAGTATCGTAGTCCTTGAAAACTCCGCTAGGTTCGCGGTCGATGGCGGAAAGAGCTATCATATCGTCACCGGTCTGTCCTGTAATATTTTCTATCAGAATATCGTGACAGCCGTTACGAAGATTTATGCCGTCCTGATTGCGTCTGTCTCTGCAGCAATCGAAGAAAATATTGCGGACTGTACCTCGCGAGCAGAATTGGAAGCGCATACCCCAATATCTATGATGTGTAATAGAGATATTTTCTACCGAAAAGCCCTCTACGTTCATGAAGAAAATGGGGGAATTAAGACGCACGGGTATGCCCATAGCGGCTTGCGTCTCCTCGTTTAACGCCGTCGGCTTGCCACCGTCGAGTACGGGGCTTCCCTCGCCCCTTATATGTATATTACACATTTTTTTCGAAGGATCGGTGCCCCAATCGGTAAAGAGATTTTCACTAGAGAAAAATCCGCCTACTACATCGTCCGCCATCACCAGCGTGCAATTATCAAGGACTATCTCGATATTGGACGGAAGTCTTACCGTGCCCGTAAATATCCACTCAGCCCGTCCCGTACGTATATTCATTTTAGGTATTATGACCTTACCTATTCCATTTTCGCGCGCGAGATCTACCGCTGCCTGAATCGAGGCTGTATCGTTTTCTCTGATTGTATCGTTTGTGTTTATATACAGTTGCATTTTCTTCCCCCTTGATATGATCATCCATATTACGTTATAGCATAAATAATACAAAATGCGATCACGCCGTCTACGAAACGTTTTCGTAGACTGTGTGCTAACAACCATATCAAAAGTAGGTGTATAGCATACATTTTAGAATAAAAGCTACAACGAATTAATGTTTATTTGCCTCACGCATACGTGCCGCGTCCTCTTCTCTCTCCCTTGAGATATCCCTCCAAGACGGTATAGTTGTAAGTATATTGCAAAGTTTACTCATCACTTTAGGAATAGCAATCCTCTGCGGACATATTTCCGTACATTTACCGCAGGATATACAGGCGGATGGCTTCTTATCATCAGGCAAAAACTCGACACGCATGGCGGTATTCAAGCTTTTTGCGCAAGCAAGATCATTGTATATCTCTATCAGTGAAGGAATATCAAGTCCCGCGGGGCATCCGTCCGTGCAATATCTGCAGGCAGTACACGGAACGGAGCATTTCAGCTGCTCAGCGATAATCCCAAGAAGCTCTCGCTCCTCCGCCGACAGCTGCACGTATTCGGTAAAGGTGCGTATATTATCCACAAGCTGCTCCATATTCGACATACCGCTGAGCACCACCTTGACCGATGGATTATGGAAGAGCCAGCGAAACGCAAAGGACGCGGCGGATGCGCCGGGTCTCAGCTGCGACAGCTTCTCTGTACAAGGATCCGGGAGCGTGGCAAGCTTGCCTCCGCGAACGGGCTCCATTACGATGATCGGGATTCCGTACTCGTCGAGTATTTTGCACTTCTCGTCCGCCCGCTGAAGCGAATCGTCAAGATAGTTATACTGTATCTGGCAGAACTCCATAGCTCCCCCCGTTCTCTCCAGGAACTCACGAAGGTTTTCCGGGGTCCCGTGTGAAGAAAAACCAAGATGGCGTATTCTTCCGCGGCGCTTCTCCTCAAGGAAATAATCTATGATTCCCCACCTTTTATCAAGGTATGTATCCATAGAATTTTCGTATACGTTGTGAAGCAGATAAAAGTCGAAATAATCCACTCCGCACTTTGATAGCTGCTCCTCGAAGATCTCACCCGGATCATAGCTGTCCATCAGCTGATGCCCGGGATACTTCGTAGCCAGGTGATAGCTCTCCCTCGGATATTTCGATAGAAGCTTACCAATAATTCTTTCCGACTCTCCTCTGTGATATGGGTAAGCCGTGTCAAAATAATTTACTCCCGACTCTACGGCAAGGTCGATCATCTTCTCCGTAAGCGGAAGATCCACCTCCGTTTTATCCCCTACCTTGACCGTAGGAAAGCGCATTGCGCCAAAGCCCAGAAGAGATACTCTCTCGCCGAGGAAATCTGTATATTTCATAAATCTATCCTTTCGTGCTTTCTTCTAAGCATATTATATATGATATTACAAGTCTTGTCAAGGATTTATGCGCTGCGGTTTTCTCTGATACCGGGTTATAAGTGCAGCGACTGCGTATTTTAAGGATAGCTCACTTTATGATGGCGCCGACCTTTTCGCTCGAAATACATCTGACGGAAGGTTATAAAAGCACCGCGCTTATCAAAAAAACGAAAAAAGCTGCAAGCGGCAAGAATGCCGCCTGCAGCTGCAAAAATAATCCTTTTGGCAATACGTATCAGCGATTTTGCGTCGGTACGTACCTTAATTAATACATACCGCCCATATCGGGTGCACCCTGGGGTGCTGCGGGCTTGGGCTCCTTCTTCTCGAATACAACGGACTCGGTAGTGAGAACGGTGGAGGCGATAGACGCCGCGTTCTGAAGAGCGGATCTTGTTACCTTAGCAGGATCTACGATGCCTGCCTCGAGCATATCGCAATACTTCTCGTTGTACGCATCGAAGCCGAAGCCTACCTTGCCTGACTCGCGAACCTTGGACACGATAACCGCGCCGTCAAGACCTGCGTTATCGGCGATCTGCTTCATAGGAGCGGTGAGAGCCTTGGCAACGATCTGCGCGCCGGTCTTCTCGTCACCGTCAAGCTCAGCTACGATCTTGTCAACAGCGTCGATAACGTTAACGAGAGCTGTACCGCCGCCTGCGACAATACCCTCCTCTACAGCAGCCTTGGTTGCGTTGAGAGCGTCCTCTATACGAAGCTTCTTCTCCTTCATCTCTACCTCGGTAGCAGCGCCGACCTTAATAACGGCAACACCGCCTGCAAGCTTGGCAAGGCGCTCCATAAGCTTCTCCTTGTCAAACTCGGAGGTTGTGATCTCCAGAGCGGATTTGATCTGAGTAACTCTGTCAGCGATCGCCTGCTTGTCACCGGCGCCGCCTACGATGATCGTGTTCTCCTTGTTTACCTTTACCTGTCTTGCGCGACCGAGCTGAGCAACGGATGCATCCTTGAGCTCAAGACCGAGATCGGAGGTTATAACCTCACCGCCGGTAAGGGTAGCGATGTCTATAAGCATTTCCTTGCGTCTGTCGCCGAAACCGGGAGCCTTTACCGCTACTACGGTGAAGGTGCCGCGGAGCTTATTGAGAACGAGGGTAGTAAGAGCCTCGCCCTCTACGTCCTCAGCGATGATGAGAAGCTTCTTGCCCGACTGAACGATCTGCTCAAGAAGGGGAAGTATATCCTGAATGTTGGATATTTTCTTATCGGTGATAAGAATAAGGCAATCGTCAAGAACAGCCTCCATCTTATCGGTATCGGTTGCGAGATAGGGAGAGAGGTAGCCGCGATCAAACTGCATGCCCTCTACGACCTCGCTGTAGGTCTCCGCGCTCTTGGACTCCTCAACGGTGATAACGCCGTCTGCGGTAACCTTATCCATTGCGTCGGCAATAAGCTGACCGATGGTCTCGTCGGATGCTGAGATAGCGCCTACTCTGGCAATATCGTCACTGCCGGAAACGGTCTTGGACTGCTTCTGAAGCTCTGCGACAGCCGCGTCTACAGCCTTGAAGATGCCCTTACGAAGCACCATGGGGTTTGCGCCGGCGGTTACGTTCTTCATACCCTCGTGGATAAGAGCCTGAGCCAGAAGGGTAGCGGTGGTGGTACCGTCACCTGCTGCGTCGTTTGTCTTGGTAGCTACCTCGCGTACGAGCTGAGCGCCCATGTTCTCTGCCGCGCATTCAAGCTCGATCTCCTTAGCAATGGTAACACCGTCGTTGGTGATGAGGGGAGCGCCGAATTTCTTCTCCAGCACTACGTTTCTGCCCTTGGGACCAAGGGTGATCTTAACTGTATCGGCAAGCTTATCAACGCCTGAAAGCAGAGCGCTTCTCGCCTCCATGCCGTAAAGTATTTCCTTTGACATAATATTTCTCCTTAATTATTCAATTATTGCAAGCACGTCAGACTGGCTTACGATGGTGTACTCCACACCGTCAAGCTTAACCTCTGTGCCGCTGTATTTACCGGTGATGACCTTGTCACCAACCTTGAGAGTCATCTCAACCTTGTTTCCGTCTACTGTGCCGCCGGGACCTACAGCAACAACCTCGGATACCTGGGGCTTCTCCTGAGCGGAGCCGGGGAGAAGAATACCTGCCTTGGTGGTTTCAACCGCCTCGACCTGCTTAAGTACGACCTTATCAAATAAGGGCTTGAGTGTCATTTTAGTTTCCTCCTTAAATTACTGTTAGCACTCAAAAACAGGGAGTGCTAATATTTACAGGATATATTCTATACTAAGCGATAGAAAAAATCAATAGTTTTCCTGTTTATTCACATTTTTTTAACATTTAATTTTATAGACTTTAAAATAAAAACGCGGTTTATTCGTCCCAACCATTGACGTATCCGTTCTCCGTGGCGGAGGTCTCGGGTAAACGGAGCCACGATAACGTAAAGCGCCCCTGAAAATTATAAAGCGGCGAAGAGTATTCAAATTCACGTCCGAGATAGCCGCTATTACGAGACGGCGAAGAGTTTTTTACGGTAGATATAACCGCTAGCTGAGGGCGGCGCGGAGCTTGGATATTATCTTCTTCTCCTCTCTGGACACCTTGACCTGCGTAAGACCAAGTATCTTAGCCGTTTCGGTCTGTGAGAGATCCCGAAAATATCGCAGAACTATCAGTCGCCTATCAGGCTCCGGAAGAGTGTCTATGGCGGCTCTGAGAGTGAGCTTATCAAACATTCTGTCCTGCTCTGACTCATCGGAGATCATTGACGAAAGCGTTGCACCCTCGTCATCATCGTATACGCACTCGTCAAGGGAGCGAACGGGAGACGCGGAGAAAAGCGCGGATGCCGCATCCTGCACGGAAACGCCCACACTCACGGCAAGGGACTCAATATCGGCGCTCTCACCCAAGGTGAGCCTACGCTCTCTCTCGGTATTTAAAAGCGCCGCAAGCCGTCGCTCCTCTCTCGATACCTTGATTATACCGTCGTCTCTTAGAAATCTGCGTATCTCGCCGAAGATAAGCGGCACGGCGTACGTGGAAAAGACACACCCGTGTGAAAAATCAAAGGTATTTATCGCCTTAACAAGACCTATGGTGCCGCACTCGACCAGATCGGAAATATCTGATACTCTGGATGAAAATCGGCCCGCGATGCTGTAGACCAAGGGAGCGTTGATCTCCGCCAAGCGCTCCCCGGCAGACCTGTCACCCCCGCGATAAGCACGCAAAAGCTCCAGGTTATCATCGTGAGGTTTTTTCTTTTCTTTTTCGTTCATACTATCTCCCGGTCAGGGGTTAAGTTTTTTCCTCATCAGGACAGTCGTGCCCTTTCCCGGACGGGATTTCACGTTCAGTGAATCCATAAAGCTCTCCATCACGAGGAAGCCCATACCGCATCTCTCGCCATACTCTCCGGTGGTATAGGAGGGTGTACGCGCCAGCGCCACGTCCTCTATGCCGCATCCGTTATCGGATATTTCTACGGTGACCTCTCTGTTATCGTAGAGTCTGGCAGATATGTATACGTAGCCTATCTCCCCATCCGTAAGCAGCTTGTAGGCGTGTACTATACAATTGGTCACCGCCTCGCTGACCGCGCATCTGACGTCACCGAGCTCGTCTACGGTAGGGTTTAGCTCCGCCATAAATGCGGATATCACAGACCGCGCCACCGCCGCGTTCACGCTTATCGCGGGAAGACGCAGCTTCATCTCGTTTATGATCCTTTTCATTCCTTGGGTCCTTTCATTACGATACACTTATTTCACCACAGAGAGATTCTTCACTCTCTCAAGTCCGGATAGTCTGATCAGCTTGTAGAGAGTGTCGGAAAGACCCGTGAGCCTAACCGTAGATCCAAGCCCGGATGCTCTCTCCACACGCCCGAGTATCAGACCGAGTCCTGAGCTGTCCATAAATCTGACGGATGAAAAATCCATTATAAGAACGTCAGGCTTATCAAGAAAAAGTCTGGAGTCTATGCGCTCTCTGATCCTTCTTGCAGTATGATGATCTATCTCCGAGAGAATACGGGCCTCAAGGGTGCGTCCTCTGGCAGAAAAAGTAACCTCTTCCTTCATTTTCTCATTCCTTTCCTTTGGTATGTAAATTCTATCACAAGCGAGGCAAAAAAATTGTCTAACGGAGGCGACAGACCGCTGTTTTTATCTGTTTTTTTCGACACGGTACGGCACTAATCTATCAAATGAAGCTTTTTAGCTATGTTTTCCTTAACCATAAGCTTTCTGTCCTTGTAGGTGGATTCCGATATGTCTGTCACGTACGAATGGGCGTATCCGACGCCGTATCCTATCTCCTCTATAATGTTCTCTCCAAGCCCCTCGCCCATTATCTCCTCGGCAGCTGAGAGTATTTTGAAATTAAGATATCTGTACTCCATCTCGGTGCGATGGGTAACTCTCTTCTCCCTTATGGCAAGGCTTCGCCGTCCGAAGTCAGCGCACAGCGCTACGACCGTCATATCTACCGTGTCCTCTATACTCTTCCTATAACGCATACGGACTCCTCCAGCTCATCAGACAGCAAAGAGAGAGCGGATTTCAGTCTCGTGAGCGAGTCCAGTGATGCCCTGGCGTCAGCCACAAGCTCCTCAAGCTCGGGTATCCATCTTTCCGGGTCTCCCCTGGCGCATTCAGACAGCATCTCCACGAGGATATTACGGACTGACAGCATCTCGTCTGCTTCCTTTATCTGTTTTGAAATTATTGTCATATCGCGTCGTATTTCGCACGGGGAACGATAAAGACGCGCAGGCATGCCTTCATTTACGCTTGAATGTACAAGCATTCTGATAATATTCCTCCTTTGTCACTTATTAGGTTGCAATTTGTGAGTGGATTTCAACTGATGCGTGACAATTATAGCATGGGTTTTGTCACTTGTCAAGTAACATTTTTGTGGTTTTTTCAAGAAAGCTATTGCATTTTAGGTTACAAAGTGGTATAATACACTCAGATACGCTCCCCACTATATAAATAAAGCTATTGAGAGTTGGCAGGAGTGTGAGCCACGGAGCGATACGGGACTTCCCGACGGGAGAAAAAATCGGGCAGACGTTTATCTTATACTCTCAAAAAATGTGATAGTGCAAAAAAACATTTTTTTGTGTTCGAAGGAGAAATTATAATGAAAAAGAAAATTCTGAGTGTGGCGATACTCGGTGTTGGATCGAGAGGCGGCAACGCGTACGGCTCGGAAATGCACAAGCAGAGCGACAAATTCAAGATCACGGCAATATGCGACGTGAATAAGGAAAAGCTGAAACACTACGGAGAGCTGCTTCAGGTAGACGAGGCAAACCGCTTTGATAGCGAGGATACTTTCTTCGCTGAGCGCCGGGCGGACGCTCTGATCATTTGTACCTTTGATAATATGCACGCGGATGAGTGCGTGCGAGCCTTTGAGCTTGGATACGACGTGCTGCTTGAAAAGCCGGTGGCGTCAAAAAGAGAGGATTGCCTGAGGATCATAGAGGCGCAGGAAAAATACGGAAGACGGGCTACGGTCTGCCACGTGCTGCGTTATTCCCCTATATATGAGAAGGTAGACGAGCTGATACAGGACGGAAAAATAGGCAGACTCGTGCATATAGAGGCAAGTGAGCCTGTGAATTATTGGCACTTCTCGCACAGCTTTGTCAGAGGAAACTCCGGAAGCACCGAGCGCGCGGCGCCTATGCTCATATCAAAATGCTGTCACGATCTGGACCTCATCGCACACTACGCGGGAGCCGAGTGCGATAGCGTATCGAGTATCGGAGCTCTCTCCTTCTTCACACCGTTGAACGCGCCCGACGGCAGCGCGGACAGATGCGTTGACTGCAAGCTGATAGACGATTGCCCCTACAGCGCGAAAAAGCTATATATTGAAAGATGGCACAGGCTTGGCGCGCCGATAAACAGCTGGCCAACCGCTATGCTGGCAACTGCGCCGATCACCGAGGAGAAGCTGCTTTCCGCTATAGAAAAAGGGCCGTACGGCAGATGTGTCTTCCGCTGCGGAAACAACGCGTGCGACAATCAGACGATGCATATGAGCTTCAAAAACGGAGTAAAGGCAAGCTTCTGTGTAACGGCGTTTAACGAGGACGCGTCACGAAGATATATATTCCACGGAACGTACGGAGCCATAGAGCTTACAGCGGATGCCGTTACTCTGCGCGAATACGGCAAGGAGCCGGTGATATATCCCGTCAGCGATATGGTAAAGGTGGGAGGGGAGCACGGCGGCGGAGACGTAAGGCTTATCTACTCGTTCTACAGAGAGCTTATGGGTGAGGAAAAATCGCCTACCGCTCTTGAGAATTCTATGGAGGGATATCTTATCGCCGCGGCGGCAGAGGAATCGCGCATGTGCGGCGGTATCTCTGTCAGAGTACGTAATGAGGAGTGACGGACGATAAGCCAACAAAATCTAGGGTAATCTAAGAGGTCTCGTCCGTTGAAGACTTACGTAGCCCTCTAAAAAAAGAGCTCTAAGATAAAATCCATATTTACAAAAAATCTGAGAGTCTTTTTCAACGTAGGAATATACAAAAATCGGAAAGGATAGCCGATAGCGTTACAGTGCCTTTGGCGACGGAAATATGATAAAGGAAAAGCTTAAAGAGCTGCGAAAAATGAAGAAAATGTCTCTTGGTGACCTGGCGGATCTGGTAGGCACGAGCAGACAGACTATACACAGATATGAAAATGGAACGATCAGCAATATACCTCCCGAGCGGGTCGAGGATCTGGCGAGGGCTCTGGGTACAACACCGTCGGAGCTGATGGGCTGGAGCGAGGAGTCTATACCCAAAAACATCCTACCCGTGTCAAAAAAAAGCCTGCCTATCCTGGGCGATATCGCTTGCGGCGAGCCCATATATGCCAGCGAGGAGCATGAGAGCTTCTGTATTGCGGAGGACCGTCTTGACGCGGACTTCTGCCTGAGAGCTCACGGTGACTCCATGATCGGCGCGCGCATATTTGATAAGGATATAGTCTTTATCAGATCTCAAAGCACTGTGGAGAACGGGGAGATAGCCGCCGTTATTATAGGAGACGAGGCAACGCTGAAGCGGATATATTATTATCCGGATGAGGAGAAGCTGATCCTCTCTCCCGAAAATCCCAGATACGCGCCCCTCGTATACGTCGGCGAGGAGCTGAGTCAGATCAGAATAATAGGTAAGGCAGTTGCCTTCCAGAGTAGGATAGTGTGATATGCTGTACGAGAAAAAGGCTGACGAAAAAAGACACTTTCTGTTTGATAAATATACTACCTACCACCCGTACGTTCCCCTTCCCCACTATCACAGCAGCATTGAAATATTCATATTGGAAAAAGGGGAGTATTGGGTCACCGTGGAGGGAGAGAGACGAAAGCTTGCGGAAGGTGATATTGCGTTTATCGACCGCTTTACGCCTCATACCTCCGGCTCTGTGGACGGGTCCGGGGAGCTTTCCCTCTACGTTCTGGTAGCGGGCAGCGAATATTTCGATAACGTGCGATGGCTTGACAGACAAACTCTCGCGACCTATACCGAAAGGCGCGAGGGCTTCGAGGATATACTTGCTCTTACCTCCCTCGCCCACTCTATACGCGAGAGACTTGACGACGAGGCGAGATGCGGATTCATCCGTATGCTTCTGGGCCTTCTCCACGGATATGCGGATATCAGAGATAAAAGCAGGGAGAGAGGAAATCACGCGGTTATAGAAATAATGAAGTACGTAAGCGCATCCTACAGTGAAAAAATAACCCTGGAGAGCCTATCCGACAAATTCGGATACGAAAAAACCTATCTATCCAAAATGATAAACCGAGCGTTCGGTATGAATCTGCGAGAATATCTGAACCGCGTCCGCGTATCAGCGGCAAAGCTGGAGAGGCAGAAAAATCCGAATAAGGCAATATACAAGATCGCAGAGGAGTGCGGCTTTGAAAGTGAAAACACCTTCTACAGAGCGCTAAAGAGATACGGATAAAGACAATTTTTGACAGTATTATGTCAAGGCAGGAGATTGATGCTCCGCTCCGGCTGTGATATTATAGATACGGGAAGTCTCATGCTTCTTCTATATCTTTTTTCGGAGGGTACATATGAATAGTAGGATTTATACCGTTGCTATACTGGGCGTTGGATCGAGAGGCGGAAACGGGTATGGCAGAATAATCAACACTATGAGCGAGCAGTTCAAGATAGTATCTCTCTGCGATATTCGCAGAGAAAGACTGGATATGTTCGCTCCGGAGTTCAACGTTCCGGCAGAAAATTGCTTTGACACCGACGAGGAGTTTCTAAGGGAGAGACGTGCCGACCTATTGATCATCGCCACGCAGGATAAGGATCACGTGAGACATTGTCTCCGCGCCTTTGAGCTTGGATACGACGTGTTGATGGAGAAGCCTATAACCGCTGACAAGGACGAGTGCCTTATGCTTCTCGAGGCGCAGAAAAAGTACGGAAACCGAGCTCTCGTGTGCCACGTGCTGAGATACTCAAAGCCCTATATGAAGGTTATGGAGCTGATAGACGAGGGAAAGATAGGCAGACTTGTTGCTATCGATGCGCTGGAGCCCGTAAAGTATTGGCACCAGGCGCACAGCTACGTCAGAGGAAACTGGAGAAGGACGGGAGAAAGCACTCCTATGATATTGGCGAAATGCTGTCACGATCTTGATCTTTTGCAATATTACGCGAAATCAAGATGTGAGAGTGTATCAAGCGTTGGAGATCTCACCTTCTTTAATCAGGATAATGCTCCCGAGGGCTGCGCAACCAGATGCACCGAGTGTAAGTACGCAGATACCTGTGAGTACAGCGCGAAGGATATTTACGTTAACGGCTGGCATAGGAAAAACACTCCCGAGGACGACTGGCCCTTTAATATTATAGCCTCCGCTCCTATAACCGAGGAAAAGCTGTGGGAGGCAATAAAGAACGGTCCCTACGGCAGATGTGTCTTCCATTGCGACAATGACGCCGTGGATCACCAGATGGTGCAGATGACCTTCAAAAACGGAGTTAAGGCATCACTTCTGATGACTGCCTTCAACGATAAGATGGGCAGATGCTATCGCTTCTACGGAACTCACGGAATGATAATTCTGGCAAACGAATGCGTAACCCTTAGGGAGTTTGGAAAGGATGACGTTGAATTCTCATCAAAGGAGCTATTGGAGAGTGGACACGCTCACGGCGGCGGCGACTTCGGTCTGATCAGTTCACTATACGCTATGCTGACCGGAGCAGCTCCCGAAAGCACGTCTCTCGAAGCATCCGTGGAGAGTCACCTGATGGGTATTGCCGCGGAGGAATCAAGGCTTCATGGCGGAGCGCTTATAAAAATTCATTAATGCAAGCGAGAGATATAAGGCTTACGCTCATATAAAACAATACAAAAGCATATTTTGCAACGTTTAGTTAGCAAAATATGCTTTTTGTTATATAGATAATGATTATAAATGATACTGACAGAAGTCTAACGGAATTTGAAATAAAGGTATCAGGTCGCCTCGGATGTGCAGAAGAAATACAGATCGGCTCAAACGAGCTTACTTCTTCCCCATCTCAAGCCGACGGTATTCGGTGGGAGAAAGACCGGTGCGTTGCTTAAAAAGCTTGCAAAAATAAGCGTTGCTTGTAATACCTACCGCCTCCGATACCTCCGACACAGACTTATCACCGTTTGAGAGAAGCTTCTTCGATAGCTCTATTCTGTAATCAGAGACGTATTCGTTAACCGTCATACCGTAATACTTGTGGAACTCGGTATATAAGCAATTCTTCGAGACGAAAAGCGTTTTGCAGAGATTTGAAACAGAGAGGTCGCCGCGTATATTCATTTTTATGTAATCCGTTGCCTTCTCCGCGACTGTATCGTGCACTATCTGAACCGCGGAATCAAACAGAATGTTGGATACAAGCCGTTTAATGCACGTCATCTGCTCGTCACTGTAGTAGGCGAGCTTCGAGTATCGGGTGTTTATCTCCTCCTCTGAATCACCGAGCCATTCCAGCTTTTCGGCAATCCCGACGGGGTCTGTCGTAGGACGGACTCTTCCGACAAATATATATCCCACGGTAATTCCGTCCTTGATAAGAGGTACCACCGTGTCAAGAATTCCCGCGTGACAGATATGCGAAACCGTTCCTCCCTCACGCTTATGTCTTGCTATAATATCCCTATCTGAGCAAGCGCATCTATATCTGCCCTCAGGACAAGATAATATCCTGGTGCAAAAATCGTCATCGCTATTCTCTCGCATATAGAGTGTGTGATTTTCCAAATCCACAATCGACAGCGAAACACCGAGAACAATGTGAACGTCATCTATGATCTCCCGCAGTCTGTCTAAATTAAATTTTATTTTCATGTTTCTTCCCCTGCCGTGCCCGGTTAATAAATTCTGCTTACTTATCATCATTAATATTACACTAAGGATGTGGATTTGTCAACGGTTTTTTCTTTTTTTATCATTTGGGAAGATTTTGTAATAAAACAGGGAAGATATTTCTTTACATAAAGATAAATGTAATGTATAATAAAAGAAAAGCATTGAAAAGGCGCGAGGTGCTACCTATGGAATGGCAAAGATTCAAAACGACAAGGCTCTATCTCCATCCACCGAAGTCTGAAAGAATAATAACTCTTTGGCGTGACGGAAAGATTATGCTCGGTGAGGTTGAAGCTCCAATAACCAAGCCCTACAAGGATATCTCCGCGGCGGGCTTATGGTTCATAGACGGTGAAGGGCGCCCCGCTGATTTCAAGGAATCGGAATTTTCAGTGCGCGATGACGGTATACCTGTACATATGTGGTTAACAACGCTTGGTGACCTCTCGGTAGAGCTTGAGTGCGTTTGCGACTTTACAAGAGCGCCAAGCGCGCACGTAAAAGCAACCGTAAAGGCGGCATACGGGGGACCCGTGTCAACAAAGCTCGGCTTTATGCTGCGATCGGGAAAGGAAATCGAGCTGATCTACAGCGCCCCGGACGTATATGCGATATACGACCATAAAATATCCGACTGGAAGGATATTAAGCCCACGTGGAGCTATGACGGAGCATGGAGATCCGGAGATTATTTTCTCTCTTCGGACACGGTGTTTGAATACGACGAGACAACGGGGATCGCGCAGACCGACGTATGTCTCGATGAGGGTGAGAGCCGCAGCTTCACCTTCGTTCTGGGTAAGGGGGATGAGGTGCTTCCCGACTTTGACAAGGTAAAGGAAAGCGCCGTCACTCGCTGGAGTGAGGAGCTTAAGAGAATAAAACGCCTGCCGAAAGAAGTAGCCACAAATGAGACAAGAGTGAGCCAGATCAAAAGCCTCACGGTTCAGCTTTTGCAGTGCTTCTGCTATGCAGTAGGAAAAGATGCCCTATACTCCAGGCAGGGCGGACTCCAGCGCAGAGTGTGGACCTTCGAGTCAATGCCTGTGCTGACAGCTCTCGAAAGGCTTGGTGATTTTGATGATTATATTGAGCCTGTGCTTGACGTTTACTTCAATGAATTCTACGAGGAAAGCGGCGAGATCGTACCGCTTGGAATCCATTGGGCAATGGCTACGGGCACGGTTCTCTACAGCTTTGGACGTTATTCCGCCGTGCGTGGAAGGGACTATTACCTGAAGTACAGAGACAAGGCACTCAGATGCTTCGATTGGATCAAGAAAACCCGTAGAACTTCAACATACGGCGGCAGAGTAGCCCAGAGCGAACGGAACAAATTAAATAAAAACACTCTGATAGACGGTCTGTTCCCTCCTATGTCAAGCTGTGACGACCCATTGGCTTTCCAATCGTGGCTTACTACAGACTGTACAAACGTCTGCGGTGTTCTGGAGCTTTTCCGCGCAGCAGAGCTGCATGGTGATGAAAGAGCCGCGGAAATACTCGAGGAATACGAGGCGTACAGAGGTGTGATCTCTGCCGAGTGGGAGCAGATCAAGGCAAGCGCGCAGGACTCTGATGAAATCGAGGTGCCCTACTCCACCTCCGGAAACAACGAGGAGATCGCTAAGCGGTTCGCCTTCAGTCCCGGCACGGGGCGGCTGGCAGATACGCTGGAGCTATCTCCCGAGGACTGTGAAAAAATCATACGCTGCTACACCCGTCGCGGTGAAATGCGCGGCGGACTCTATAACAAGATGCCGAACAAGGACCCGAATATTCCGGGAGTCGTTATCTCAAAAATCGCGTCTGTGGGATTTGGATACATCTGGTACGTATGCGCGCAGGAGTACAACTGGTTCTGCTGCTTCCTCCGCCAAGGCAACCTGGAAAAATGCAAGGAGATCATAAGCGACGCAGAAAAATATGCTATGTCTGACGAATACTATATGCTGGAGAGATATCACCAAAGGGACGTGTGGTATTCCCCTTGGTCGCCAAACGCCTCCTGTAACGGCAGATTTATAAATATGATTATCGATTACTATGAATGTGAGGCAAACAATGGAAATTAAGATACTTGAATCGGGAAAAAACAGCGTCAGTGAATATTTCCGTATGGGCGCTGTAGACGGCGAGGGTGAAATATATTCCAAGGGTAACTTCAGATACCGCAACACCGCCTTTGGCGGCTGTATGATCAAAACAATGACTGCCGGAGGAATAGCGACTCCCGTGCATCTCCGCAGGGGTGGAAACGTACGCAAAATATTCGAATTTATGCACCAAAAGGCATACTCTGACGGTGTGGGAGTGGCTATACTTCATCCCTTCTCATTCGCATACTATAACAAATTCGGATATGAAAAAATGGCGGATCATATTATAGCCAGAGTTCCTATCAGATACGTAGATTTCGTACCGAGAAGATGTACTCTGAAGCCATACAGCGAGGATATGCTCTCAGACGTTATCGAGGTATACGGAAAATTTGCACGCGAAAGATATCTTCTCTTCGAAAGAAAGACGGCAGAGCAATTCAACGCCTATAAGGATGCTATGACCTACGTATGCTATATAGACGGAAAGGCGGAGGGATATATAACCTTTACCACGGAGAAGCGTCTGGAAATCAATCATTTCGAGGACGGAGTAATGCGCGTAAAGGAAATGGTATATACCTGTCCGGAGGCGCTCCGCGAGTTGTTTTCGTTTATCAGAATGTACGAGGGAGAGCTGGAGGACGTGGAGTTTGCAAACCTCTCTATGACACCTGACGTAGATATGATGATGAGAAATTACACTCATACGTCGTATAGAATACTGCCTGATATCGCCGCGAAGATCATAAATACGGAAATGATGCTCACTGCTTTATCCCATCCCGCAAGCGAGGGCAAGCTAAGCCTTTCCATCCCCGAAGGCGATGATGGCGTAAGAGGAAATTATCTCGCGGAATGGGGAGGAAACGATATAAGAGTGAAAAGACTTTCCGAAAAGTGTGATACAGATCTTACTCTCACTCCCTGTGCTCTTGCAAGGCTGACGTACGGTTACGATAATCTGACACCGCTTACCCTTCCCTACCTTACCGGTATAGAGGTGAGCTCAAACGCCGAGGGAGCCTGCGCGCTGTTTACGAAAAAGCCGGTGGGCCTTTTCGAGCATTTTTGATTTTGCACCTCAGACCATCGGCTCATCAGTTCTCAACTAAGACTATATTAAAAGAAATCATAAACAATTAGACAACAATCAATCAAAACGCTAAACAGGAAAACCCCTGTAATTGTAAATCTCTATTTACAATTACAGGGGTTTCATAACAATAAAATGTAATAAGATTATGTGTATGTAAGAAATCGAGCAAACGGAACAAAGTCAAAAGTTTTAGCCAACCTCAGCGATCCGAGCGATTCGCAACGTATCTGATGTAATGGGCGATTTATCCATATGCATTTTGGCGAAGAAATCGTTCAGGACAAGGATACGCAAGGGATCGAGGTGAAGCTGTAATTACCTACAGCAATCCGAGTGACTCGCAACGTATCTGAGGTAATGGGCGATTTATCCATATGCATTTTGGCGGAGAAATCGTTCAGGACAAGGATACGCAAGGGATCGAGGTGAAGCTGTAGTTACCCTACAGCGATCCGAGCGACTCGCAGCGTATCTGAGGTAATGGGCGATTTATACCCAAAATTATGGTTGCTTGCCGAAATACGCTTGTATACCGCCATCTACGTAAAGTATCTGACCGTTTACAAAATCAGATGCACCGGATGCGAGGAATACGGCGGGGCCTGCAAGATCCTCGGGATCGCCCCAGCGACCTGCGGGAGTCTTGGTATCGGTGATGAAGCTGTCGAAGGGATGCTTGGAGCCGTCAGCCTGAGGCTCACGAAGAGGGGCGGTCTGAGGTGTTGCTATGTAGCCGGGGCCTATGCCGTTGCACTGAATATTGTACTTACCGTACTCGGATGCTATGTTTCTGGTAAGCATCTTAAGTCCGCCTTTTGCAGATGCATAAGCGGAGACGGTCTCACGACCAAACTCGCTCATCATAGAGCAGATGTTGATAATCTTACCTGCGCCCTTCTTGATCATAGACGGGATAACCGCCTTGGATACGATGAATGGAGCGTTCAGGTCAACGTCGATAACTGCTCTGAACTCGGAGGCCTTCATATCTATCATAGGAATTCTCTTAATGATGCCGGCGTTGTTTACAAGGATATCTATCACGCCGATCTCCTCTTCGATTTTAGCAACCATAGCGTTTACTGCGTCCTCATCGGTAACGTCGCAGACATAGCCGGTAGCATCGATGCCGTCAGCCTTATAGGAAGCGAGACCGCGCTCTACGAACTCCTCCTTGATATCGTTGAATACTATTTTGGCGCCGGCTCTTGCCATACCCTTTGCGATGGCATAGCCTATACCGTAGGATGCGCCTGTAACGAGAGCAATCTTACCCTCGAGACTGAAGTTTGCTGTGTAAGCCATTGTTATTCTCCTTTTCTCTGTGCGCTGTAAGCGCTTTTCTCTATTCTATCACGGCGCGAATTATAAATCAAGCCATAGACGTAATAAGAGGAATATTAAAAATAAAATGAGTACGAAATAGGGTGTGGGATCCGGATCACACGAAGGGTCTGCGGTCGAGGATCTGACGCAGAGGTCTTTCCGTAATTATCATACCCGGGAGAGCTATCTGCAGCTCCGCCATAGCGCACACCGTGCCGAAGAGCATATGCAGATCGTTCATCCGCTCGTCGCGCTCGTAATCAACGGAAAGAAGGTACTCCGTATGAATTTTAGCAAATTTCTCGATAGCTGCCTGCACCTCATCCGAACGGTAGGTAGGTGCCTGACGGCGAGCGCGGTTGATGCAATAGAGCCAATCAAGCTCCAAAAAGCCGAGACGGTACAGAAAGCTATCGCGGCAGCCCTGCTTATCGCCTATAATGGTGAGGCACGAGTCGATCACAGCCTCCGGATAGGGTATAGGCATATGGGCGCTTTCAATATTGAAGAGGAAGTGGAAGCCACCTGCCATATACATAAACAGCGGAGCTCTGTCACGTATATCCTCTCTTCCGGATATCTCCGCAAGGTTAGCCTCGCCCTTCTTCCAGAATCCCGTAACGGGGTCAGCGTTTTCATAGAGCCAATCGAAATAATTTCTGCGAAAATCCGCCGTTGCCTCCCCGGAATTTACTAGGGCGGCGTACACGCCTGCACCACGGTGGGACTGGGGCCAAGGATTGCGCCAATCCAAGCCGTCGAGAAAGGACCAAAGCTCCGAACGGGAACTCAAGTAAGGCTCGAGCTCGCGGACGGGATAGAGGGGGCGTGTATCAAAAAGCTCGATAGCACCGCAGCAATGGGCAGTGGTATGAATGGTGTGATGAGTTGCCTCAACGAACATACCGCTTTCCTTATTCTGCATGGAGAGAAGCACGCTCAAGCGTGCGTCGCGCTCCTCACGTGGGGTGGAAAATTCGTCTATGGAATAGAGTATGTTTGCGGCGTCTGCACAGCCGTATTCATTGACACCAAGGTCTCTGTCTCCTCCGGGGCTTTGCCACAGCCAGCGTCGGTATGCACCGCCACCGATATAGTGGTTATCCACAACGCGTCTCGCGGCGTCTATAAAGCTGGTAATATCAATTTTATTCATAGTAAAATTACCTTTTCAGGATTACCGTTTTTATAAAAATCAGCCACCGTCGACGGTATTCCGGGGGGCTGATCATAATCTTACGTAGCAGAATCAGACAGGCTGCGCGGTGGCTAAATCCGATGAATTTACCGAATTAGTCCATACCCGTGTAGCATTTACTCTATCAGTCCATTTCGTTAGTCATATTCCAGGTGGGATAGAGCTCACGCCAAACGTCAGTGTGTGCCTCGCAGTCGAGATAGTGAGCAAAGCCGTGCTTGCGCTGATCGTTCTCGCAGGCGTTGACGATCTTGTCGTGGTAGTACTCACGGGCGGGATCTACGCAGAATGCATGCCAGCCGTCGCGCCATTTGCCATTGAGGAGCTCGGCGTTTCTTTTCTCGAAGCCGGACATAATCTCTGCCGCCTTTTCTGCTGAAGCCGTATCACAGCCGGTTTCGGTGCAAACGATGGGGTGGAACTTAACGGTGAGGGTATCCTCGATATCAAGCTCTACAAGCACAGAGGTCATCCAAAGAGAATTCCTGGATGAAAGCTCCTCGTATGCGAAGTTAAAGTTGCCCTGGCCGTAAACGATGTGACCGCCCTCAAACTGCTCGTAGCAGCCTACGCAGTGGCTATGCTGGGTGATGACCACGTCAGCGCCGCAGTAGACCATCTCGTGACAGAGCTCGTAGAGTCTGGGCGAGGGATACTGGCAGTACTCCTTTCCGCCGTGATAGAGAACGATGAGGTAATCGCACTCCTTGCGAGCCTCGCGAATATCACGCATAGTGGTGAAGGGGTTAAAGGGGTTAGCGCCTACTCTGTTGGGGAGAGCGTAGGAATACTCGTGCTCGCAAACGTTGATGATGCAGAAGCGTTTGCCGCCCTGCTCAAAGAAATAGGGCTTTCTGGAGTCCTGATCATTCTCGCCGATACCCATGTAGGGAATACCTGCTTCATCAAGAGTTTCCATGGTATCGCGCAGACCCTTGATACCAAAGTCGAAAACGTGATTGTTGCTGAGAGCAACGTCGGTAACACCAAGGTCCTTAATGCCCTTTACTGCGGCGGGAGTCGCCTTGAGATTAGGGCCAAACTTCTTGATCGCGCCGTCATAATCGGTGAGAGCACACTCAAGATTTATGATAATTCTATCCATACCCTTGCAGAGATCTACTACCCCACCGTAGAGGGTCTTAAGATCGCCGGCTACGAAGTAATTCTCCGTCGCAGAGGTAGGAACGATGTCAGAGCCGATTAAAAATTTCATATAGCACACGTCCTTTTTTAAATATTAAGCTTTCGCTTAAGTTTAGTATAGCAGAAAGAAAAATAAAGTCAAGGGGTTTTTCGGTTTTTCTTTATTTTTCAGAAAGTACCGGCTTCAAGCTGTCTGTCGCAAAGATCATTTGTGTTTACCTGTTTACATCACTATAATACCCGTCAAGGATACCGTCCAAAATTTCATCATGGTCTGTCTTTCCAAATGTGAAAGGGGGTAGCGGAATGCAGAACGCAGTTTAAACGGAAAGCAGACGGTCATTCGTAAAAAACAAGCCTCCAACAGCCTTTAATATCTGTCGGAGGCTCAGACTTATAAAACGCAATTATCCATTTAGTCTCTCGGAATACGGGTGGGAGAGAAGCACAGCATATCGTCGTAATATGCCATATAGGGATTTGTTATATCAAAGGCGGGGCGATTTGCGATATATCGGTCCATACGCTCTATCATCGCCTGCATGCGAGCCTTATCCTCTCCCTCGGGAATAATACGGGTGTAAGCGAGGGAAATATGGAACTTATACTCATAGTGCTTCGGCAGATACAGACCGATACGTTCAGCGACAGCGTCACGGTATTCGCGCAGCATACGGTCCTGCTCCTCGTCAGCGAGTGTGAGCAGCACGATCATACAGGTATCGCTGAATCGGATCTTATCAAACCTCATACGAATGACGAAGGGCATCTTCACGCCCGAATACGAGGAGTGACGCAACTTGTATTACGGAGACTGCTACGTTTCCCACGGATCAGTAGAGACTGTAGCCGACGAAAATCCCACTGTAACGTAGTATTCCTTCTACACGGGTGAGGGGTACAGGCAAAGATCCATCGAATTTGTGCGCTACGCGATACGCCTTGACGGCTTCTTTTCCTGGCGCGGCGACTGCAAGGGCAGCTCGCTTATGACTAAGCCTATGAAGCTTGGTAAAGAGCTATATCTCAGCTTTAAAACATCTGCTCTCGGCGGTGTACGTATAATCGTGTGTGACGAGTCCGAAGATGAAATAGATGGCTATGACAGCGGAGTGCTTTTCGGCAACAGCACGAACAGACACGTTGATTTTGAGAAGCCCCTTTCATTGATTGTAGGCAAGGCTGTACGGCTCAAGATGGAGCTTATGGATGCGGATATGTTCTCATTTTGCTCCGATATCACAGATTGAGCTCCGCCAATCCGGATAATTCAAGCAATAAAGCAAACGCGATTTACAAATTAACCTAAAGGATCCCCGGGCTGATATACGCCCGGGGTCCTTTTAAAAGCGTGGCACAGACGGCATCAGGCGCCGGTTTGACCGCTACTGAAAAATGCCACATACCTAAAATTCACAAGTTTTGTCATTGTATTTTAATCGTGTGGGTGGTACAATATAAGAAAGAAGAAAGAAGGGAGACTCAGACGGTGGCAGAGAGGCAGTACGTTGCTATAGATTTGAAGTCATTTTACGCCTCGGTTGAGTGCGTGGAGCGCGGACTTAATCCACTGAAGACCAATCTGGTCGTAGCGGACGCGGAGAGGACTGACAAGACCATATGTCTGGCGGTATCTCCCTCGCTGAAGTCGCTTGGCGTTTCGTCAAGACCCAGACTTTTCGAGGTCAAGAGCTCTGTAAGAGGAATCAACGCAGAGAGAAGGCGAGCCCGTGGATATCTGGCAGGAGAATCATGCGATATTGACGAGCTAAACCGTGACACGTCCCTTGGGGTAAGCTATATTACCGCAACTCCCAGAATGGCAAAATACATCGAGTACAGCACGAAAATTTACGGAATATACTTAAGGTTTGTAGCACCCGAGGACATACACGTGTACTCTATAGACGAGGTATTTATAGACGTGACGGGCTACTTGAAAAGCTACAAAATGACAGCCCGTGAGCTGACGGTCAGAATGATACGCGAGGTGCTGAGAGAGACGGGGATCACGGCTACGGCGGGAATCGGCACGAATATGTATCTATGCAAGGTGGCAATGGATATAGTTGCCAAGCACCTGCCCGCAGACAAGAACGGAGTGCGAATAGCCGAGCTTGACGAGAGAAGCTACAGAGAAAAACTGTGGTCACATACTCCCCTGACGGACTTCTGGCGGGTCGGCAGAGGCTACGCCAAATCCCTTGAGAAGATAGGTCTCTACACTATGGGGGATATTGCAAGATGCTCTATAGGCGGAGAGCGCGAATACTACAATGAGGAGCTGCTGTATAAGCTTTTCGGTGTCAACGCGGAGCTGCTGATCGATCACGCCTGGGGACACGAGAGCTGTACAATGGAGGACGTAAAGCGATATCAGCCGAGAAATCACAGCATGAGCGTCGGCCAGGTGCTGCATTGCCCTTATACCGCGGAGAACGCGAGATTAGTTGCCTTGGAGATGGCAGATCAGGTGTCTCTCGATCTGGTCAGGGAAAAAGTACTGTGCGACAGGATCACCTTAGCCATCGGATACGATAGGGAGAGCCTGACCTCAGACGGCGTGGAGGTAGCCCTTGACTACTACGGCAGGGCTGTTCCGAAGGGCACTCACGGAACGTATAATTTTGGCAAGCACACATCTCTTACCAGCGATATAATGGCGGCTACAGGGAGAATTTTCGACAGTATTGTAAATAAAGCTTTACTTATTCGCAGAATCAGCATTGCCACAGGCAACACCGTGAGCGAGAAGGAATACAAAAAGGTCGAAAGCATCGTACAGCTGGATATCTTCTCTCCCGAAAGAGAGGAAACGGTAGCTCTGGAGCGCGAAAGCAGAGAGCGTGAGAGTCGTATTCAGCACGCGCTGTTGGACATAAAGGACAAATTTGGAAAGAATGCCATAGTGCGAGGAATGGATCTTGAGGAGGGTGCGACGGCTATCGCCAGAAACGGACAGATCGGAGGACACAGAGCGTGAAGGAACGTGATTATTCAGACATCTTGTATCTGCCAACTCCTACCTCCGAGCGACATCCCAGAATGTCAAGGGAGGCGAGAGCCGCTCAGTTTGCGCCCTTCGCGGCGCTCTCCGGATACGGCGAGGCTATAATCGAGGAGGCAAGGCTTACGGAGGAGCGCGCGCTGATCGCCGAGGAGGTGAGGGAGAATATACTCCGTTGGTGGCAGTTGCTTTTGGTGATCGAGGACGCAGAGCCGTATATCACCGTTGAATACTTCCTCCCCGATGAGCGAAAGTCGGGCGGCAGCTATCGTACGGTAAGCGGAAGGCTGACCTCTGTCGACAGGCAGAGGAAGCGTATGACGGTGGAGGGCAGGCTCATCCTACTCGACAACGTTATTTCCATAGATTCGGAGCTTTATCGGGATATGATCAACGGGGAGACGGAGTAAAAATTCTCCCTAAAATACCACATAAATACGTTAGCGCAGGGTCGCGGAGCAGCGGCTGATATGCGATTGAATTTCGAATATTACGTCCTGCTCTTTACTGCTTTTGCAAATTTTCTGAAAGGCTACTTTCGTAAAGTATTGCAAAGTATTTGAAAATAGATTGACAAAGAGGTTTTTTTGTGTTAAAATATCCTTGTTAATCTCTCGGGGAGGAGTAACATTCCGGGGTCGGCAAGAGAATGGGCGGTCGGTGCGAGCCCTGCGACACGGTGTGCGAAGGTAGCCCCGCAGTATTCGGGAAGAACGGCTTCGCCTATTAGAACCCGACGTAGCTCGCGTTAAGAGATAATGAGGGAGACTTGTTCTCTGAATTGGGTGGTACCGCGATCATTCGCCCCAAGGCAGCTTTTCTGCTTTGGGGCTTTTTTGTTTTTTATGGTAGAAAAGGCAGAGTCAGAGCTTCGTAGCGCCTCTGCGCTCTTCCCCGTTTTCACTGCCCTCTCGCAAGAGAAGCGGCGCGCGGGTATCAGCTTATGTTGAAAGGATTATAAACTGAAAGGATATAGAAAATGAGAAAAGAATTAGCTAAAAATTATGCTCCCCGTGAATTCGAGGACAGAATTTACGCGGATTGGTGCGAGAAGAACTACTTCGCTCCGGATCCCGATCCCAAGAAGCCTGCCTACTCCATAGTAATCCCGCCTCCAAACGTAACGGGTCAGCTGCATATGGGTCACGCGCTGGACGAGACTCTGCAGGATATACTTATCCGTACCAAGAGGATGCAGGGCTACTCTACCCTCTGGGTTCCGGGTACGGACCACGCAGGTATCGCAACGCAGATAAAGGTTGAGGAGAGACTCCGCGTGGACGAGGGACTCACAAGATACGATCTCGGCAGAGATAAGTTCCTTGAGAGAGTATGGGCGTGGAAGGACTCTTACGAGGCGCGCATCACCGGTCAGCTCAAGAAGCTTGGCGCGTCTTGCGACTGGTCACGCCAGCGCTTTACTATGGACGAGGGCTGCTCCAGAGCCGTACGTGAGGTTTTCGTCAATCTCTACAACAAGGGACTCATATACAGAGGTCACAGAATTATTAACTGGTGCCCCAGATGTCTGACTGCTCTTTCCGACGCGGAGGTCGAGTATAAGGATCAGCCCGGCTTCTTCTGGCATATCAAGTATCCCATAAAGGGCGAGGACGGCTTCGTCGAGATCGCTACAACCCGACCCGAGACTATGTTCGGTGACACGGCAGTTGCCGTAAACCCGGAGGACGAGGCTACAAAGCACCTGATCGGTAAGACTCTTATCCTTCCGATCGTGGAGAGAGAGATACCGGTTATCGCGGACGATTACGTAGAGATCGGCTTCGGCACGGGCTGCGTTAAGATCACACCTGCTCACGACCCCAACGACTTCCTTGTAGGTCAGCGCCACGATCTTGAGCAGATAAAGGTAATGAACGACGACGCTACTATGAATTCTTACGCCGGCAAGTACGAGGGTATGGACAGATATACCTGCCGTAAGGCGCTGGTTAAGGATCTTGAGGAGCTTGGTTATCTCGTTAAGACCGTTCCTCACGATCACAACGTAGGAACCTGCTACAGATGCTCCACTACCGTAGAGCCTCTCACCAGCGATCAGTGGTTCGTTAAGATGAAGCCTCTGGCAAAGCCTGCTATTGAGGCTGTGGAGGACGGAACCATAGGCTTCGTTCCCGAGCGCTTCTCCAAGAATTACTTCAACTGGATGAACAATATATTAGACTGGTGTATCTCCCGTCAGCTTTGGTGGGGACACAGGATTCCCGCCTTCTATTGCGATGAGTGCGGTCACATGGAGGTATCCAAGACCGATATTACGGTATGCCCCAAGTGCGGCGGCGCAGTACGACAGGAGGAGGACGTTCTGGATACCTGGTTCTCCTCTGCCCTCTGGCCCTTCTCTACTCTCGGCTGGCCCGATAAAACCGCCGATCTTGAGAGATACTATCCCACCGACACTCTCGTAACCGGCTACGATATTATTACCTTCTGGGTATCCCGTATGATATTCTCGGGTCTCGAGCATATGAACGAGAAGCCCTTCTCCAAGGTATTTATTCACGGTCTCGTCCGCGACGCTCAGGGCAGAAAAATGTCAAAGTCTCTCGGAAACGGCATAGATCCTCTCAAGGTTATTGAGGAATACGGTGCGGATGCGCTGAGATTTGCTCTGGCAACGGGTAACGCTCCCGGCAACGATATGAGATTCTCCGACGAGAAGATCGAGGCGGCGAGAAACTTCGCTAACAAGCTGTGGAATGCATCAAGATTCGTTCTGATGAATCTTGATGGGGATGACTCCGAGCTACTTGGTCTCCCCGACGAGAAGGATATGACTATCGAGGACAAGTGGGTGCTTTCCCGCTTCAACGCCCTTGCCAAGACCGTTAATGATAATATCGCTTCCTATGAGGTAGGCGTAGCTCTCTCCGAGATATATTCATTCACCTGGGATACCTTCTGCGACTGGTATATAGAGATGGCAAAGAGCAGAATATTCGACACGGGTGCCGCCTCTCTCACCGCAAAGCGCGTTCTCGTATACGTTCTGAGCGGCATACTGAAGCTGCTTCATCCTTATATGCCCTTCATTACAGAGGAGATCTATCAGGCGCTTCCCCACACGGACGAGTCTATTATGATATCCGCATATCCCACCTACTCCGACTCACTCGTATTCAAGGCTGAGGAGGAGGACGTGGAGAGAATAATCACCGCTATTACCGCTATCAGAGCGCGCAGAGCGGAGATGAACGTTCCCCCCTCAAAGAAGGCAAAGCTGTACGTTGTAACTAAATACGAGGACACCTTCAACCGCGCCTCAAAGATACTCCTTAAGCTTGCCGGAGCGTCCGAGGTTATACTTACCGACAGCTATGACGCGGACGACGCGGTTTCCATTGCTACAGACGCCGGATCACTCTACATTCCTCTCTCCGAGGTCATAGACTTTGAGAAGGAGAAGGCAAGACTCCTTGCCGAGCAGAAGAAGAATGACGGCGAGATCGAGAGAATCGAGAAGAAGCTCTCTAACGAGGGATTCGTTTCCAAGGCTCCCGCGCAGGTAATCGAGGGTGAGCGTGCAAAGCTGGCGAAGTACCTTGAGGTCAGAGAGGCTCTCGCCGCGAGCCTTAAGAAGCTCAGTTAAGATATGACAGGCGCTAAAATGGACGGTGAGATCACTGTAGTATTTCAAGGAAGCTACAGTGACTCTCCCGAAAACGAAAATATAACGGTTGACGAGGGGATCGTCGAGATCGCCGAGAACGCCTTCCGAGACTTTAAAAATCTTAAGCGTATAACTCTGCCAAGATCGCTGAGAAAGATATCCGCCTGCGCCTTTGCCGGCTGCGAGGCTCTGGAGAAGGTGACCATTCCCTTGGGTGTTCTGGAGATAGGTGACGAGGCGTTTTCGTCCTGCCCGTCCCTTAAGGAAATATATATTCCGGACAGCTGCAAAAGAATAGGTGAGGGTTGCTTTGAGGGCTGCGCAAGCCTCTCGTCAGTAAGACTTTCCGAGTCGATACTGACCATAGGAGCATCGGCGTTTTCCTATTGCTTCAACCTTGGTTGCGTGACCGTTCCCGACAGCTGCGTGCTGATCGAATTCAATGCCTTCGCGGGCTGCTTCTCGCTGGAATCGGTTAAGCTTTCCAATAATATGGGACTGATTGACGAGTCTACGTTTGAGGGTTGCAGATCGTTAAAACAGGTTGATATGCCAACCAAGCTTTACAAAATCGGCAGAAGAGCCTTCAAGGGATGCTCATCACTTGACTCGATAATACTGCCCATCGGCACGAATGTAATCGGCTTTGACGCCTTTGCCGACTGCAAGGGACTTAAGCGGATCGCTATCCCAAAGGAGATGCGCGAGATAGAGGACGGCGAGGTATTCGGCGGTTGCGACTCCCTCACCGATATTTCCTTCGGCGGAAGCCGTGAGGGGTGGGAAATGATAATGCGCGGCAAGACTCTGACAGTGGAGAGATCGGACACAACCGTTTCCGTTCCCAGAATCTCGTTTATGAATTTAAGCTAGGAGGCTCAGAGTTGAAATACAAATGTCTGGTGCTGGATCACGACGATACCGTGGTGGACAGCTCCGAATCTATACACTTTCCGAGCTTTATAGAGTATCTGCGGATATATTATCCCGATAAGGCTTCGGACTACGACTTTGAAAGCTATATAGTCAAGAATTTTCACCCGGGTATCGTCTCACTCTTTATGGATGAGATAGGTATGGACGAGGAGGAATTAAAAAAGGAGGAGGAGTTCTGGCGGGATTTTGTTAAAAATCACGTGCCAAACGCTTACTCCGGAATAGGTGAAATAATCACCGATTTCAAGAGTCGGGGCGGAATAGTCGCCGTTGACTCCCACTCCTTGACGGAATATATCGTGAGAGACTATAAAGCTAACTCCCTTCCCGACCCTGACGTAATATACGGCTGGGATATTCCAAAGGAAAATCGCAAGCCCTCACCCGCTACGGTGCTGGAGCTTATGGAGAGGTACAAGCTCTCTCCCTCCGAGGTGCTTGTGGTCGACGACCTGAAGCCCGGCTACGATATGGCGCGAGGCGCAGGAGTTGACTTTGCGGCGGCAGGATGGGCGTACAGAGTACCCGAGATCGAGGACTTTATGCGCAAAAACTGCGACTTTTACCTTGAGAGCGTAGAGGAGCTGCGAGAGCTTCTCGGGATCTGACAAAATACGCTTGCAGACCGCAAAGCAGTAATTTACCAAACCAATAAAACGTTATAACCCCCGGAAAAGAGTAAGGAAAGCGAACGGCTTAATATACATCTCCGGGGGTTGTTTATATGAATTCCCAATTTCTATATCATTTTTTGCAAAAAGCTTATTGACTTTCGAGTGGCTGCTTGGTATACTCACATTAGAAATATGTTGGAGGCAAATATGGACAGATGGTATTGGATAGAGCTGATCGGCTTCGATAACGAAGCGGCGGATTACGGTGTAGGAGCATTTTTAGACAGATGTGTATCAGCAGACTGTGTGTCACTGCTCTTTTCCCATATAGATTTTCTTTTTTGCGACAGGGAACAGCTGCCCGTTACAGCCTGCTCTTACTTTGGTCACGAATACAGCAAGGAGAGACGGCGTCAGAGCTGGACGAGAACGCAGCTGCGGGGCCTTATTGACGAGCTGCACCGAAGAGGAGTTAAAGTGTTCTTTTCTTCATTTGATATGACTAAGGATATCACAGATCCTTCCATGCTCTGCTTCAATTCCCTTGGCACGCCCGAGAGGCTTGTTTACGTGATAAAGCGCGCAAAAGACGGAAGACTCGTAGGAGAAGAGATTATTGAGCGCATAAGCCGTATCCTTACAGAGTTCAATTTTGACGGTCTGCATCTCGCTGACGGTTTATCTTCTAACAGACTGTCTATAGAAAACGGAGATTTCTCGTTATCGTTTTGCAGAGAGTTTCCGCAAGCTATACCCCAGCCGCTTATGAATGAGGGAGAAGATTTTTACGTCAGGCGACGAAGGTGGATACTTGAAAACAAAAAATTCCAATGGATACAGTTCATAGCAGACAGGTGGGCTGAGTTTTACGATAAGCTATACAGATCTATCGATAAGCCGATAATATTCAACAATGCCTGGACCCGTGACACGTTTGAGGCCCTTTATCGCTACGGAATAGATTACATCAGGTGTGGTATACACCAAGCTTATGGAGTGATGATCGAGGAAAACTCAGCCTCACGCGCTATTATGGCACCCGAGGATGAAGCAGGTGTGATCCATACCGACGAAGAGCGAGATAGCTTCACCTACGAATACACCTTGATGCAGCAGAATATCCGCTTAGTTACAAAGGGGTTAAGGCAGATATCCCTCTGCCCTATCAGCGATACTATGGAGCAGTGGGATGCAATTCGCCACTGTCCTACGGAGCTATCCCGATCGATAGTGCAAAGATACAACAGCTACGTGTACCGTAACGGAGGCTTTGAAGCATGCTCCGATTCACCCTTATACTGTCTCTCCGACGGCATTGCCCGCTCGGATTGGGAATGGCTCAGCGTACAGGAGAGCTACAGATTGCCAACACCGCAATTTATAAACGGCTTTGCCGCAATATGCAATCCGAAAGCAACAAGGCGCGAGGTAGAGCTATATTGCACGAAGAAGCACTACTTCGGATCAGCGCTTCTGCGTGAGCTCCGCGCTTCAGGCATGAGTATTGGCGTTATGGTGGATATAGATGTTGCCCTTGAATTTAAGAAAGCTAAGTGCCTTGTTGTAACCGATCTTCAAGCATACAGCAATGAGGACCGCGAGCTTCTCTCAAGGGTCAGCCTTCCTCTTTTGATAATTGGCGAGGACGTAGAGCTGAACAAGAAGCCATCTGCTATATATAGAGGAAAATACACATCGGTGGCAATATACAACTTTGATGAATATATCTCATTTGGCACTCTTTCGGCATACGATCGCACTGTAAGAAAAGTAAAAACCGCTCACGGAGAAATATGGACTGAGTCGCTCTCGTATAAGAGAACGTGCCCTGAGTTCTTCGAAGAATTGTCAGAGCTTCTGACAGAGGCATTCGCTGTTCCAAAAAGCTTAAATGCCGGTGTTAAAGCGGTTGTTACCGAAGCAGACGGCAGTGCTTATGCCGTGCTTTCAAACGACAGCTACACATATACACTTGCCACGGTAAATATGCGAAAAAATATCAAAAGCGCCACCGCAATAATGAAATACGTAGGGTACCGTGTCAAATTAAATGGCACAAGCTTCACTGTACGAATTCCACCCAGAGGAGTGGAAATCGTACGTATGGAGCTGTAATATCTACAAATTTCGTCTTTCGTGTCTCAGTAGAAAGCAGCATTTAACTAACAACGCATATAAGAGGTTAGCGAGAGGCATAGATGTGTACGGTTTGCGCGCAGTACTGCCGCATGAGACTTGTGCACAGCATTGAAGAACAACTAGAAAAAGCGGCGGAGCCTAAAAAGGTTCCGCCGCTTTTATTCGTTAAGTTTTATCGGATATTTCGATAATCAGATCAAAAGTAGTTTAAAATGCGTGGTAATATATAACGTACGTACTATTCATCCATTCCGCTTTATATGAACGAATAGTCAAAGTCGGAGCTGACAGCCTCCTCCGCCTGCCTTTTCTCATCTCTGAATACGCGCTCCGCATAGGCTGCAAAGGTAGATGCTGTGAAGATCTGCTCGCCGTATACGGTGTCACCGGTAAAGGCTAGCTTGATAGAAGTCTTCTCCTCTGTAACAAGGCTCACCTCTCCGGGCGCAGGGTTAAAAATCCACACGGGTACCGCCTTAACGCCCTTTTCACCGGATAAAGTAGAAACGTCCATAGGGCAAATCGGTATGACCCGAGTACCGACGGCAAAGCCGCGAGACGCGGCGCTGATAAGCATCGCCCTGCCACGTCTTACGTACGTGGCGGTCTTCATTCTGGAGAAACGGACCGTGAAATGATCGGATGCGAAATGCACTACCTTATCGATCCCACCACCGTTATAGAGTCGAATAAGATAAAGGGTACTGCCAACTTTGACGCTGAGATCGGGACTTGTGGACGGTCTACCGAATTTAATCAGCGGATGACGGTAAAATCGCACTACGGCATTCGTTTCTGCGGTAAGGGAGCGGAGTCTCTTGATAAGCAAAAGCCGCTTCAATAGGAGACTTACCGTATTCCACACGAGCCATATTGCGTAAAATATAAACAGAAGCTCAAGCAGCTTGGTCATAAAGTCCTCCAATCATATCTCGGAGAGCCATACGCCGCGCCATGAAGACAGGGACGTAATGCCGAAACACAGTCTTGATAAAAATATCGCGAGGACGATTACCAAATACCCGAGTACGTACCCCAGGGTATCAGTAAATACGTAAGTAAAGCCGAACACAAAATCCACGATAGGTGCTAAAAAATCCGGTATCCTCTCGGGCAAAAAGAGAGAGCCTATTAGCTGAGGCAAAGGAACTGCCAGAGCTACCGTCAGATCGGCTGCAACGTACCTCGGATAGTAAACGGCTGCTCCCTCAGGCAACAGATACATTCCTTCCGTCCTGCGAATCATATACTCCATACGCTCGTTATCAAATCTTACACAAAGATAGGAAATCATCAGAATAACGAAAAGCGCGAAAACCATATTCATAATAAGCTCGTGGCGCGCAAACTCAACCGGGTTCTTTATAGGATTTATCTCTACGAAGACGCGTGGAAACCACTCCTCAAGGGACGGATATAAAACTCCCCCTATAATAAATCGGGGAATATTCATAAGAAAGGATGCGAAAAGCCAAAGGAGCATCATATATAATACGTTTTTCAGAATTCTCATACTCCCTCCTTATCCCAAAATATATAGGCTGCGTACTACGCCGTAAAACTCATCTTTTGGTATATTTACCCCATACCCGTGTTAATTTTTCGCAGAAAACACGCTACAGATCCACCCTGCGCGGATAAAGCCGTATACAGATATCTGCGTCTTACGCATAGGCAGAAGCTCGCTTAAAGCTCCCATACGGACAAAAAATCAAAGTGTCCTTATAACGTTGGACGATGCTATCTCTACGTATATGCTGGGGTCGAAATCGCAGAGCAGCTCACGGAGAAAATCGGTTACGGGCTGCTCGGTATAGTAGTGGCCCGCCTCTATCAGATTAATGCCAAGCTCAGCTGCCTCCTCCATCATATTGTAGCCTATTCTGCCGGAGACGAAGGTATCCGCCCCTGCCGCGATAGCGTCACGGACGTAGCCCTTACCGTCGCCGCCTACTACGGCAACCCGGCTGACCGGGTTGAAGGCGTCTGAATATCTGATCATATCGGCGCCAATGCTCTGCTTAAGCTTATAAACGAAATCCTCAAGCTCCATTTTTTCATCCATATTGCCTATTCTTCCAAGGAATCCGTCACCGAACGGAACGGTATCAAACATTCCCAGAATATCGCACAGCTGGTCGTTTACGCCCCCCGTGACCTTGTCAAGACGGGTATGGAAGGAGAAAACGGAAACCCCGTTATCGAGAAGCTTGATGATCTTCCTGGCTATATGATTATCCTCCGTCACAGCGGAAAGAGGCTTGAAGATCAAGGGATGATGGGACACAATAAGATCAAAATGAGAGCTGATTGCAAAATCTACGATCTCCTCGGTTACGTCAAGAGTTACAAGCACTCGCGCAACGTCCTGAGAGCCGTCGGCACAGCACATTATGCCGTCGTTGTCCCAGCTCTCGCGAAGATCATCGGGGATCCGTTCGTTGAATTTAGCGTACAATTCCTTTACGTTCATTTAAGCTCCGATCTGTGCGACTTAGCACACAAGGTAGTTTTTATGTTATTTAAAGTGACGCGCCCTGTACCGCTGGGATTAGGGCAAGCGCATTGGATAGTATCGTCCAGGCTCTGAATATCGGAAGAGTGCGGAAGCTAAGAGAGACCAAAAAGCCGGTCAATAAGTAAGCTCGGAATACGATCCGCGGCAAAGTCCACTAAGGATAAGGTCGGGCAAAAATTGACGCGGCAGCTCAGGTATTATTTTCCAATATTTCCGGTATAAGCCTCTCTATCGCAGATATAAGAGCAAGCTCAGACGGAAAGGCAACGCCGCCGCGAAGCTTGCCATCTGCGGCGCGGCGAAGGGACGAAAGTCTGGCTCTGAGATAACCTACGCGACCGTCGCCCGTATGGCGCGTCGACCCAAGACCCAGAGTTGCCTCCTCCTCGGATATATCACGGCGCACGCCGCTGTAGCTCACCAGCATACAGGTATAATACTTTCCTCCGTCCTCCGTATAGATCTCACGCTCAATATCAAAGCCATGAGACAGAAGATATTTGCGAAGATATGCCTGCCTTGTCATAGGCTGAAGGATAAGGCGCAGATTTTCATCAAAAAGATGGGGGGCGTGTGAAATTATTTCCGCTATCAGCTCACCTCCCATACCGCAGATAGCGTAGTCGGTAATGCCAAGCTCTGCAAGTGACGCCGCTCCGTCTGTCAGTCGGAAGGTGACCGCAGCAGAGTATCCCGCGTCGCCCACGTTGCGCTCTGCAGAGGCGAGAGGTCCCTCGTTTATATCCGTGGCGACAGCGCGGCTGATGCGCCCCTCATCGAGCAAAAAGATAGGCAGGTAGGCGTGATCAGTGCCGATATCGGCAAACACAGCCCCCTGCCGTACAAGCGACGCCGCCGATAAAAGCCTGCGGTTTAGCTTACGCTCGATCATTTGGATGCGAGGTAATCGTTGATCTTCTTCACCAGCTCATCAGCATTGGTGCCGTGAACGTAGCAAGCATCCTCGATAGATTCGCCTCTGGAGTGAGGGCAACCCAGACAATGCATGCCGATCTCGAAGAAGAATCTTGCAGTCTCTACGTCGAAATCGAGAATATCGCCGATAAGTGTGTCCTTAGTAACTGTCATTTTTATTATCCTGCCTTCTAATATGTTTAACATTATTTAGTATAGCATATAATAAGATAAAAATCAATATTTATTCAAATATTTTAAAACACTATTTACTTTTCTGTTTGTTTATGGTAAAATATATTGGTGAATTTTGAAAGATTTGCAAAAACCTACGAACGTAAAGGAAAACGGTATGATAGTTGCTCTTGAAGAGGCGAAGAGAAGACTTACAGCGCTACATAGCGTGTTGGAGGAGCTTGGAAACCAGCTCAAAATAGAGGAAATAAAGGAAAAGTGTGCGGATCTCGAGAGAGAAACGCTTATCCAGGACTTCTGGAATGACGCAGAGGCGTCGTCAAGAAAGCTGCGCGTAATCAAGCAGATGAAGGATAAGTACGAGAGCTACGAGGCACTGCTCGCAAAGCTGGAGGATACCCATATGCTCTGCGAGATGGCTATAGAGGCAAATGACGAGGACTCTGTAGAGGAGGTTCTCGCTGAAACCGAATTTATAGAAAACGAGGCTGAGAGAAAGAGGATAGAGGTCCTTCTCTCCGGTCCATACGACAAAAATAACGCTATACTCTCCTTCCACCCGGGCGCAGGCGGTACCGAGGCGCAGGACTGGGCGTCTATGCTCTACCGTATGTATACCAGATGGGGCGAAAAGAGCGGCTTTAACGTTAAGCTCATCGATTGGCTTGACGGGGACGAGGCAGGAATAAAGTCTGCCACTATTATGATCGAGGGTCTGAATGCGTACGGATATCTGAAGAGTGAGAACGGCGTACACAGACTTGTCAGAGTATCTCCCTTCGACGCGTCCGGCAGACGTCATACGTCCTTTGCATCAGTAGAGGTCATGCCCGAATTTGAGGATGATAACACCATCATTATAAAGGATGAGGATTTGGATATAACCGCTCACCGCTCATCCGGTGCAGGTGGTCAGCACATCAATAAAACCGACTCGGCGATCAGAATCGTGCACAAGCCCACAGGAATCGTGGTAGGATGCCAGACTGAGAGAAGCCAGCTGCAGAACAAGGAGACGGCGCTGAAAATGCTGAAGGCAAAGCTGATGGAGATCAAGCTCCGCGAGAAGCTAGATAGGATCGAGGACATCCAGGGCAATAAGGCTAATATCGAGTGGGGAAGCCAGATCCGAAGCTACGTATTTATGCCCTATACTCTGGCTAAGGATACCAGAACCGGCTATGAAGACGGAAACATTGACGCTGTTATGGACGGTGAGATAGACGGATTTATCAACGCTTATCTGAAGCATATTTCCACCGCGCCGGAGGGTTGATCGGCATAGATTTACGACAATTACTTGGATATAAAAAAGGAACAAATCGAGAGGATTTGTTCCTTTTTTCGTGCATATGACTACTTTTGTTTGCGTTTTGCTTAAATTTGCAAAGAATCAGCAAAAAAACAATTACTTGGATATCGCCCGAATTATCATTTGGTTTACTGCTTCTCTGACGCGGAGCATTTCGTCTGCCGTGCGAGCGCATCTTTCGAAGGTGATCTCGTCGCCGAGGGCACGCTCCATTTCTCTGACAACTTCGCTGTGAGAATAGTATTTCTCAGCAAGGCGCATAGCGCGAACGTCCTGCATAGCCTCCTCCATAGTCATAATACGGATGGACTCCAAGGGCTTGCCATCATTGCCGGGATAGACGATGAAGGTATCGCCTGCAGGTACCCAATCCTCTCCGCTTAGGTCAAGATAGGGATTAATAGCGTCACCGGAGGCGCGGTTATTGTAGTAATTATATCCCCAGTGAAGGAATCCCTTAAGGTTGTATTTGTATAACTGCATACCTATCGAGCGAGTTCGCCACGAGGGCATTGCCAGATAGCAGTTAGAGTAATCCACCACCTGATTGCAAGCGTAGTAGACCCAAAGATCTGGCACGCCCGCCTCTATAAAGAACATGGCTCTTGACGTTACGGGTACGGGCTCTGTTACGGCACCGACGTTGTAAAACTCGATATTTGACAGCGCGTCCATAATCACGTAGCCAGTGAGAAGATCCGATATATTATTCTTGATCTTGTTAAAGTGATCAAGGTCTGCAATATGGGGCTCGTCGGCTATATGGAATACGCATCTTTTGTCATCCCCCCTGCTCTTCATATGGTCGAGAAAGGCTACGATCATTTCACGTAAGAATCTGACGTATTTCGGATCCTCTGACGAGGTGTCCCAGCCGAAGATGCATTTATAGCTTCCGTCAACCGCGCCGTAGACCTTGGCGCTGTGCGCCGCCTTATGCTGATCGTAAAAATGAGCTATCTCAAGGTATTTTACACCAATTCTGTCGCACATATCAACCCATCGGTCAACATTCGTGAAATCAAAGGTGTATTCTCCATCATTGAGAGACACGCCTACAAGCTGGCTTGGCAATCTTTCGTAGGGTGGGTTTACATTAAGTGCGGGGGTGAGCAGAGGAGTATAGAGCATATTTCTGCCCCTCTCAACTGCAACCTTAGCAAAATTCTCTATAATCTCCCAGTGCTCGTCAGACCATACCGGCACGTTGTAATAGGATGCCAGACAGTCACAGTAGAACCACTGAGTGTGCAAAAGCTCCTGTGGGGGAAGAGACACACCTATTACGCAAAGCTTGATACTCTCCGTCGCTATAGGTTCGCCGTCAAAGTGAGCCACGCCGGTATCGCCTACTGCGCCGCTCTCCATGCTGATGGAAAGAGTCAACACTCCATCGCCCGAGAAATCGTGGGGAATGCGCACTTCAAGCCACAGTGAGCGAAGCTTATCACGGGATATGACCACCTTACCGCCGTAACGCAGAGGAGTGAGTATATCGGGGTATATACCGGGGGTGGTGCGCAAATAGTTAGAGTCGGTGATGCCCGGCAGCGTGGGTCTGTCAACAGGGACGGAGCGAACGTCGCGGACGGTTACGTACTCAGCAAGGTCACCCGAAACGGAGAGATTGCAGATCGGACGCACGGGCAGATAGGGCTCGCCCTCGTCCACGTATATCAGCTGGAAATTAACCACCTCGCCGCCAAGGGCTGTGAGCGTAGTAACAGGGGCAAAGGAGGATAGCTTATCATCTACGAATATTTTTTCTTGGCTTGAAACTATTTTGGTTTTTAACATGGCGGTTCCTTCTTTATGCTTATATAGATTTCCGTTATATATCTGTTCAAGTGAATTTGATGTGTTGCGTAAATTCAATGCGTTATGTGAATTTAATTCGAAATGCGGGTCCGACTGCAGACAGTAATACGGTTACACATATATTATACATCGGTCGTACCGATTTTTCCATAGAAAATAGACTAACAATTTGTAAAGCAGCTCAAAAATTTTATATAACGAAATTAAGAAAGGGCAGCCGTGCGGCTGCCCTGACTATTATGAAAGGAGAATATGCAACAGCTCGTTTGCTGTGTCGGCTATTGAATCAGCGCCAAGGAGAGCGCTTCTGTCACGGAAGCCCCAGCTCACACCTACGGTGAGACCGAGCTCCGCGTTTTTGCCTGTAGAAGCATCAATCTCGCTATCTCCTACGTAGGCACATTCATACGGATAAACGCCCAGCTCGGAAAGCATCATATCCACGGCAAGGCGCGCGGGCTTGAGAGGCACGTTATCCCTGCCGCCGTGAACCAAGTCAAAGCTGCCGTTGAAGAAGCGGTCGGCAATAGATCGGGTGGCAAAGTCGGGCTTATTGGATAGCACCGCCAGCCTGATACCGCGAGATCTAAGCTCGTCTATCAGAGAATATATACCGGGATAAGCCTCCGTAAGATAATAGGGCGCGGAATCGTAAGCGCCCGAATAGATGCGCAAGAAGGACTCCGCGGTAGAACTATCGGTAACGCCGCGGGCAGCAAGAGTACGAAGCACCAGATTGCGTGCACCGCCGCCAACGTAGGTTCGGCATTCGTCCTCACTGATAGATGGGAGGGAGAATTGATGCAAGGTAACATTCAGATAATAGGTTATGGTGGGCAGAGTGTTCAGCAAGGTGCCGTCCATATCAAATATAACGCATTTTAACATTTACGCCACCCCCGTGCTACAAAAGCCCCTTGTGATAGCCGCAAATCAGACTCTCAAGCGCGGGAATATCCAGCTTGCGCTTGTTGCCCTTTACGGCAACGACCATATTCTCGGGAGCGAAGATTATCTCTGCTGCCTCTCTGATCATTTCGGGGGTAATGGCGTCATACCACCTAACCCTCTCCTCTACGGTACGGTAGGGAGCATCAAGAATATGAGAATCATAGGCGAGGGTGAAATTAAGGTCGCGCACATCGTCGCAAAGCATCATGCCGTTGCGGGTGTAGCTTGCCTTCATACACTCCTCCTCGGAGAGGGTGCGGGATTTAAAATCAGAGAGGACCTTAAGCGCTTGTCTAAGCGAGTCAACGACCTTGTCGCTGCGCACCTCAAAGGAGAAGAAGAAGGTGCCTATATTGCGATACTTCTCTACCCCACCCGTAAGATCGTAGAACAGCCCGCGCTTCTCACTCATTTCGATAAAGAAGGGTGAGCTGTAGCCCTCCAGGAGAATATCGTATATCAGATCGTCAACTCCTGCCTTGATGCGGGACATATCCATATCAAAGCTGAAGCGAACCATTGTAAAATCTGCGTTTTTTACATATATTTTCGGCTCTCTTTTGCCGAAATTTCGCGACACGGGTGCGGTGTTATCGTGAATCTCGCCTTCGTAGAGCTCCACACCGCCGAGAAGCTCGGAGAGGGTAGTGAGATCGCTATCGTCAAAGGCACCCGTGAGATAAACGAACAAATTATCCGCCACGAACGCGCGGCGGCGGTAGCCTTCAAGTCCGGTGCATCCGATGCGCGACACACTGCCGAGGGTTCCCAAAATAGAACGGGAAAGAGACGTACCGTCGTGCACTATCCCGCCGGAAAATGACGTGAGAGAGCTTTTGTCATCCGACTCTCTGATCTCCGCCTTGATGCGCTCTCTTTCAATGCGGAGCTCGGAGGAGGAGAGGCGTATCGGCGAGAAGAGACGGGTCAGTATCTCGGCGCACGTTCTGAAGCTGTCGGGCGCGCCCGTAATGTAAAACTGCACCATCTCGCTGTAGGTTGAGGCGTTAAAGGCTATACCGTTCTGATCGAGCACGGTATAGAGCTTACCATCCATCAGACTGTTTACGTTTCTGATGAGGGCGTGCTCGAGAAAATGAGTGATACCGCTCTCCTCGCCGCTCTCGTACATACTGCCGACACGAAGATACAGCGAAAGGTAAAAGCTATGAGCTGTTGTTACCTTGTAGCTGTGGATTTTGATTCCGTTCGAGGTTACTATGGTCTTTTCGCCCGACATAGCTTCTCCTTTCCTCCGAATTTCTTTGGATGCTTTTTACTTTTGTTTTCGTGCTTTTTTCTGTGCTTTTGAAATTTACCGTTACTTTATGATGATCGGATTTCCCACCGTTATACAGAGAGTATACAAATAGAAAATCAGATCTTCTGAAGCTTTGCGAAGGTTGCCATCAGCTTCTTGGTGCCGTGGTTATCAAAGCCTACCTCGTAGAGCACGTCGCCACCCATATCTCTGGCGGATATTACGGTGCCGTCGCCAAAGGTTATGTGTCTGACGCGCGTACCGGGCGCAAGCTTCATAATGCCGTAATCCTTAGCACCCCGCTTCTCACGAGAGACGGTGGGAGCAATATCCACCCTGCGACGAAGCTCGCTGAAATCGGATTCCGCATATTCGTTTCTCGCCCTACGGTACTGCTCTGACCCGTATGAATTGACACGGGGCGGCACTATCGCCGGCTTGTCCTGCTCTACAAGGCTCGTCGGGAGCTCGTTCTTTACAAATCTTGACAGAGGATTTTTCGTAGTTTTGCCATACATCATACGCTCTCTTGTATGAGTGATATACAGCTTATCCTTAGCTCTTGTGATGGCAACGTAGGCAAGCCTGCGCTCCTCATCTATCTCCGATGGCTCGCCGAAATTCTGCTGAGACGGGAAGATTCCCTCCTCTACTCCCGCAAGGAATACTACGGGGAACTCAAGTCCCTTAGCAGAGTGAATGGTCATAAGCACCACGGCGTCAGCGCTCTCGTCGTACTTATCTACGTCGGTGACGAGAGATATCTCCTCTAAAAATCCCTGCGGAGTCGGCTCCGTTTCCTCTGCGACGCATCTCGCCTCGTACTCTGCGGCGCCGTTAATAAGCTCCTCTACGTTCTCAAGCTTTCCTCTGCCCTCAAATCCCTCGGAGGCGAGCATATCGCGGTATCCGGAGGACTCAAAAATCACCTTCAGTATCTCTGAGGGAGATTTCTTTTCCTCCCTCACCTTGTTTATCATTGAGGTAAACGCCTTAAGCTTCTCCGCTGATTTAGCAAGCGCCACGTATTCATCGGCACGCTCCATAACCGTAAACATAGAAAGTCCTACCGTGTTCGCTATCGTTTCCACAGCGTCAACGGTAGCGGCACCTATCTTTCGCTTAGGCTCGTTTATAACTCTCTTAAGTCGCAGGCTGTCCTCAGGAGTGGTGATGACCGTAAGGTACGCCACCATATCCTTGATCTCCTTGCGATCGTAGAAGCGCATATCTCCGAAAACCTTGTATGGTATTCCGCTCTTCGAAAACGTAGTCTGAAGAGATCTGCCCAGCGCGTTCAATCGGTAAAGCACTGCGTGATCCATATATTTTCTGCCGCCAGTGCGCACGCCTGCAGAGATCTTATCGAGTATATATCTTCCCTCCGCATCAGCGCTCTCGAGACAGTTAACCGTTATTTTCTCTCCTTCTCCTCTGTCTGACCAGAGTACCTTGTTATGACGGTTGCCGTTTCTTCTTATCACGGCATTTGCGGCATCGAGGATAGTCGCTGTGGAGCGGTAATTCTGCTCAAGCTTGATCACAGTAGCGTCCGTATAGGTGCGATCAAAGCTAAGAATATTTTCTACCGTTGCGCCTCTGAATTTATAAATACTCTGGTCATCGTCACCAACCACCATAACGTTTCTGTATCCCGACGAAAGAAGGTCTATCAGAACGAACTGAGCGTGGTTAGTATCCTGATATTCGTCTACCAGAACGTATTTAAACTTACGGCTGTAGTAGGACAGCACCTCAGGCTCATTTTGCAATAGCAGAACGGTCTTCTTGATAATATCGTCAAAGTCTACCGCGTTATTAGCCTGCATTTTTCTCTCGTAAAGAGCGTATATTTCTCTGACTCTTGCCGCCCTCGGATCAATTCCCGTATCCATCTCATCAGGACCCAACAGTGAGTCCTTTGAGCGACTGATAATATCGGCTACAGCGCGGGCAGACAGAGTCTTCTCGTCTATCTGAAGCTCCTTCATACAGTCGGAGATCATTCTCTTTTTATCATCCGTATCGTATATTGAAAAGCCCTGGCGAAGCCCCACGAGATCTCCGAATTTGCGAAGAATTCGCATACAAACGGAGTGGAATGTACCCGACCATACCGATGCGGCAATGCTGGCGTCGTCAAAGGTGGATAGAAGTCTGTCGCGTATCTCACCGGCCGCCTTATTGGTGAAGGTTATAGCTAAAACCGACCAGGGTGGCGCGGGATCAACAATGAACTGAGGAAGTATTTCATCGATCTCATCCGGTGTGAAATCAATAGCATATTCCAGAGCCTTGACCGCCTCCTCACTAAGTCCATCGGGACATACGTCCGAATAATACGCGTTACCGTATTTAATAAGGTAAGAAATACGGTTAACAAGGACGGTGGTCTTTCCGCTGCCTGCACCCGCAAGCACAAGAAGAGGTCCGCGCGTAGTAAACACAGCTCTGCATTGCTCGGGGTTCAATCTCGCGCCGAATGCCTTATCAAAGAGCGCGCGCTTGGCATTAAGATATCTCTCTTTAATATCCTGCATGATCTATCCGTCCTTTCCGTTTTTTGTTCTGATCATTAATTCGTAAATTGTACACAGCAAAACGTATCTGTCCCCTTGGTACAAGCCATAATACGACACGTCGATTACGGAGCGACATATTTCACCAAAGTGTAATTTACCGATTACAAGCTGTGTTTTGTGACACCCTAGAAGAAGTTTTCCACAATGAAGTGTGTTGAGAATGTGGAAAACTTTTTGTCGAAAAACTGCAGAAACTGTGGAATAATAGCTTTTTGTTTCCGAGTTTTCCACATTCTGCCCGATTTTTTCAAAATTACATCATGGAATATGGAAAATTATCCTTTTCCGTGATTTTCTATTTTAAATCATTGGTGACAGCCTCGAAAAGCCTAAATACGATTGTAGTTTCTGCCGCTGATTTTTTTGTGATTTTGTTCGTAAAAGTTGCGAAACACATAGATTTATACATAATTACCGGCAAAAAAAGCAGGCTTATCTTACTTTGATTTGGCAGAGCGTTTTCCGCTCTTCGAGCCGCTTCTTACGTTAGCAAGCCGATCAGCCTCCCTGCGAATACGCTGGGCGTCCTTACCAAACACCCGATCTATCTTTCCGCCGGAGCCTGCCTTCTTTACGGATAACTCAGCACGTCCCTTACTCTTATTAGACGCGCCCTTGTATTGATGTGAAGTATTGTTTGCATTTTTACCGTGAGAGCTCTGTCTTCCGGTCTTTGACTGAGGAGCTGAGCCGGGACGGGCGTGATACTGATTGTTACCCCTTCGACTATCCGGGCGCACAAGGCAACCCTCGCCAAAGCCTATAAGATCCTCCCTGCCCGCAAGAGTGAGCGCCTCGCGCACAAGGTTTGCGTTCTCAGGCTTTGAGTACTGCAGTAGCGCTCTTTGAAGCCGCTTCTCGTTATAGTCTCTGGTAACGTATACCGCCTTACCCGTCATAGGATGAATGCCGGTATAGTACATAACAGTAGATATAGTGCCGGGTGTAGGATAGAAATCCTGCACCTGCTCCGGCATATATCCCCATTTTTTCAGCCATAGAGCCATCTCCACCGCATCCTTCATGGTAGCTCCCGGGTGACTCGACATAAGATAAGGAACCAGATATTGCTCTAGTCCCGCCTGCTTGCAAAGCTCAAAGTATTTGCGTCTGAAGCTCTCGTACACCTCGATCGGAGGCTTTCCCATCATGGACAGAGCGCTGTTGGAGCAATGCTCCGGCGCGACCTTCAGCTGACCTGAAACGTGATGAGCAACCAGTTGCTTGAAGAACGAATCGTCACTGTCGTAAGTAAGATAATCAAATCTTATACCCGATCTGACGAACACCTTTTTGATTTTCGGCAGCTTTTCGATCTCGCGCAGCATATGAGCGTATTCGGTGTGATCCACCTTCAAATTCTTGCACGGGGTGGGGGATAGACACTTTTTAGTCGGACAAACTCCATTCTTCCTCTGAAGCTCACAGGATGGATAGCGGAAGTTTGCTGTAGGTCCTCCCACGTCGTTTATATAGCCCTTGAAGTCGGGCATCTCTGTAATGAGGCGAGCCTCGTCAATAACGCTCTTCTCGCTGCGGGATCTGACCTCCCTGCCCTGATGAAACGCGAGAGCGCAGAAGTTACACGCGCCGAAGCAGCCTCTGTTATGTGTTATGGAGAACTTGACCTCCGTGATAGCAGGCACACCGCCTGCCTCCTCGTAATCCGGATGATAATCCCTGGCATAAGGAAGAGAGTATACGAAATCCAGCTCCTCCCTCTCGAGAGGAGGCATTGGCGGATTCTGCACCAGCATCTTATCACCGTAATGCTCTATTACCGCCTTACCCCTGACGGAGTCGGTATTCTTATACTGGGTGGCAAAGGCGCGCGCATACGCCTCCTTGTCCGTCTTAAGCTGATCGTAGTCTCCGACGGACACCGAATCAAAATGCACGCTCTCGTCACGTTTAGCGAGGTAAACCGTGCCTCTGACGTCCCGAATTTTGCGCACGGGTACCCCCTTATCAAGCAGCTCGGCTATTCGCACTATGATATTCTCACCCATTCCGTAGGTGAGTATATCCGCCCTGGAGTCCACGAGTATGCTGCGTCTGACCTTATCGTCCCAATAATCGTAGTGAGCAAATCTGCGCAGCGACGCCTCTAGTCCGCCGATGATAACGGGAACGTCGCCGAACGCCTCTCTGATCCTGTTACAGTAAACGATGACGGCACGATCCGGGCGAAGCCCCATCTTACCGCCAGGGCTGTAGTAATCGTAGGTACGCTTCTTCTTGGCTACCGTATAGTGAGCAACCATAGAATCTATATTTCCGGAGGTAACGAGAAATCCGAGACGGGGTCTTCCGAAGCGCTTGAAGTCCTCGGTCGTTCTGTAATCCGGTTGGGCAAGCACTGCTACTCTGAAGCCACGGGATTCAAGTACTCTCGTAATTATGGCAGCGCCAAATGAAGGGTGATCCACGTATGCATCACCCGTCACGTATACAAAATCAACCTCCGCCCAATTCCTGTCGGAAACGTCACGGGCGCTTACCGGAAGAAATAAAGCTCTGTCCCGCATCATATTTCAAAGCTGGAGAGGGTGACCTCCGTCTGCTCTCCCGTAGCCATATTGCGAAGCTGAGCCTTACCGGACTCTATCTCGCTCTCACCTATTATAAGGGTATATTCAGCGGATATCTTGTTGGCGTATTTCATCTGCGCCTTAAGGCTTCTGCCTACGACGTCGCACTCAGCGAACACTCCGCCTCTGCGAAGGCGCTCTACTATCTCAAGGGCGGTGACCGTAGCACGATCTCCCATAGAAGCAACATAAAGCCTTGGCTTCTTCTCCGCAACCTTATCAACGCCCATAGCGCGCATAGCGAGAATCAGACGGGTTATTCCCATACCGAAGCCGATGCCCGCAAGCTCAGGACCGCCGATAGATGATACGAGTCCGTCGTATCTGCCGCCGCCGCATACCGTGGACTGAGCGCCGATGCCCTCAGCGATAAACTCAAAGACCGTACCCGTGTAGTAATCAAGGCCTCTGACTATAGAGGGATCTACCACGTAATCTATACCCATGGCGGTAAGGGCGGATTTAAGCATTTCAAAATTCTTTTGGCAGCAGTCGCAAAGATGATCTACCGTACGGGGAGCAGCGGAAGCGCCCTCTGCGCAGTCGGGATTCTTACAGTCAAGGAGCCTGAGAGGATTCTTATCAAGCCTGGTTTTACAGGTGTCGCAGAGCTTGTCCCTTCTGCCGCTGAAATAGCTGATCAACGCGTCACGGTAACGGGGTCTGCACTCCTTACAGCCGATAGAGTTAATATGCAGAGTAACGTTGGTGAGCCCAAGTCTCTGAAGCACGGAATTCGCGAGAGCGATAGCTGTAGCGTCAGAGGCGGGGCTGTGAGAGCCGAACATCTCCGTACCAAACTGATAGAACTCACGGCTTCTGCCTGCCTGCGGCTTCTCGTGGCGGAAGCAGGAAATGATATAGTAATACTTAAGCGGCATGGGATCGGAGTACTTTCCGTTCTCGATGATAGCCCGCGCTACAGATGCAGTACCCTCCGGTCTTAATGATATGGAGCGGTCCTCCTCTCTGTCGACGAATGTATACATCTCCTTCTGTACAACGTCGGTGGTATCACCCACTCCTCTGACGAAAAGCTCCGTATTCTCAAAGGTGGGGGTACGGATCTCGCCGTAGCCGTAATTCTCCGCCTCCTCACGCATTATTCCCTCGATGTATCTCCAAAGGGGAGTTTCATCGGGAAGTATGTCCATAGTACCCTTGATCTTCTGTATCATTTTTTATCTCCTGTCATTGTATCGTTTTCATCGCCGTACGCTATAGCGAGCAGACGCTCTATCCGCTCCTCGTCGCCAAGCCAATACAGCATTCCTATCACTGCCTCAAATCCTGTTGCGGCTCTGTAGTCCGCCGCGGATGCGTGCCGCGGTCTGTTCAGATGTCCCGAGTTCGCGGCTCTGCGGTACACCGCCCTCTCCCCGTCGGTAAGGTGAGGCTCCAGCTTACGAAGCGCCTCCGCCTGCGCCTCTGCTGTGACGTAAGATAGCGATGCCTCGTTAAGATCGCCCGACTTACAAAGACCTCTCTCCACAAGCATACGCCTGATATAAAGCGAGTGTCTGGAATCTCCTATATATGCAAGCGCCATAGCTCCGGGAAGAGCTGACGGCTTACTCTTATCCTGCATCGTCTACCTCCAAAAAAAGCACTTTATTTATTTTAACATAAATCCCCTGTGAAATCAATAGTTATAAAGAATAATATTTTAAGGAAAATTCTTCAAAGCCCTTGATTTTGAGTTATTTTCTATGATATAATTATTAAGAACAGGAACGGTGCTATGGAAAATTACGGCTACATTCAAAAAAACCTTGCTTCCCTCAGGCGAGAAATTGCCGAGGCGGAGCAGAAATACTCACGTAAGATCACCCTCGTCGCAGTTACCAAGAGCGGAACTGACGAGGAGCTTTTAGCTTTGGCGGCAGCGGGAGCTACCGATATCGGTGAGAACAGACCCACCGAGCTTCGCCGAAGAGGAGATTTGCTCTGCGGAGCGGGATTCACCCCCGAACTCCACGAGATAGGAAATCTGCAGCGCAACAAGGTGAAGTACATTATCGAGCGCGTGTCGCTTATCCACTCCCTCGACTCTGTCGCTTTGGCGGAGGAGATCGAGAGGCAGGCGGAAAAGCACGGACGTACAGTACCCGTGCTTATAGAGGTCAACTCCGGAAGAGAGGCGAATAAGGGCGGCGTTATGCCCGAGGATTGCGAGGCGTTTCTTCTTAAGGCGCGTGAGTACCCTCACCTGCAGGTATGCGGACTTATGACCATGGGTCCCGTGTGCGAGAGCGAGGAGGCGCGGAAGTATTTCCGTCTGACGAAGGAGCTGTACGACGACCTTGGCGCAAGGCACGGCTGGTCCGGCGACGGTATACTCTCTATGGGTATGAGTGACAGCTACAGAGTTGCTATAGAGGAGGGCTCCACTCTCGTCAGAGTGGGAAGACGCCTGTTTTTGAAAGAGAATAAAGAATAAGGAGATAGATTGTTATGTTTGAATCACTTGCAGAGAAGCTCAAGAAGAGAAGCATGAAGAAGACTGAGGATACCGAGGTAAACTTCAAGCCCTACGAGGAGATCGAGAGCGTATCCGCTCCCGTAGCAGAGCCCGTATACGAGGAGCCCGTTAAGAAGAACGCAACCTCTATGATAGCAGACGGCAGCGACAGCAATATAGAGCTGAAGGTAGTTCGCCCCGCAGCCTTCGAGGAGGTAAGCGACGTTGCGGATCACCTGCTGGCAGGCTGCACGGTAGTTCTGAACCTGGAGCTTCTTGATATTAAGGCAACCATTAGGATGCTCGACTTCCTGAACGGCGTTACCTACTCTACCGGCGGCGAGATCAAGAACGTGTCCAAGACCACCTTCATCATCACCCCTCACAACGTAGACGTTTCCGACGACTGAGCATAGGCTGAGTATCGGTTGACCCTGCGTCACATAATTTCAAATATCATCTTCGGGGATCAGCGATATTCGCCGATCCCTTGAAATCTATTATAGGGCAAGGTAATTTCTTTGGAGACCGTATTTTTCATTTTGGCAAAGACGGTAGCTGTGATGCTGGAGCTTTGCTATTTCGCAATGCTCGTAAGAATGCTGCTGCCGTTCTTCACTGACGTGGAGGAAAGCCGTATTTACGCTCTGACCGTGTGTGTAACTGAGCCGCTGATAATGCCGGTCAGATTCATTATGTATAAACTGAATATCGGGCAGAACTCACCTGTGGACTGGTCGTTTTTCGTCACGTCTATTCTGGTGGTGCTTCTGATGAATTTTCTGCCGATAATCTAAGTTAAGGACGAAAAAATGAAGCTTTATATCAAAAAACGCCCCGCCGATTATATACTGTACACTCTGATAATATCGGTGGGCATAATCTTAGATCAGATAACCAAGTGGTTATCCGTTGAAAACCTAAAAAAAATTGACACGCTCCCCCTGATAGAAGACGTTCTGCATCTTACGTACGTGGAAAACAGAGGCGCTGCCTTCGGTATGATGGCGGATCAGAGATGGATATTCATCATCATCTCCTCCGTGGCAATACTCGGGTTTATGCTCTACCTGTATCTCGGTCACGCGGACGGACCTCTCTACAGTATAGGTATGTCGCTGGTGATCTCCGGCGGCATCGGAAATATGATCGACCGTCTCGCCCTCGGATACGTCGTGGACTTCATTGACTGCAGATTCGTGAAGTATCCCGTATTCACAAGCGGCGGCGCTGTCTGGAATACCTTCCCCGTATTCAACGGAGCAGACTCCTTCGTATGCGTCGGAGCTGGCATTATTATGCTGGCGGTGATACTCGAAATGAGAGCCGAGATAAAGGAAAAAAAGAATGGTAATACAGGTAAATGAGGACTCCGCGGCTCGTCTGGATGCGTACATCGCTGAGGTAACGGAGCTGTCGCGCAGCGCCGCGGCAAAGCTGATTGAGAGCGGAGAGATACGCGTAAACGGCGGACCCGTGCAGAAAAAATACCTGCCGCGCGAGGACGATATCATAGAAATCCGTCTCCCAGAGCTTCGTGAATCGGAGGCTGTGGCAGAGGACATACCCATTGACGTAGTATATGAGGACGACTATATCATAGTGGTGAATAAGCCGCAGGGTATGGTGGTTCATCCAGCGGCTGGAAACTATACGGGAACGCTGGTAAACGCGCTGCTCTATCATTGCAGGGACTCTCTCTCGGGAATCGGCGGTGTTATGCGTCCCGGTATAGTTCACCGAATAGATAAGGATACCTCCGGGCTTCTCGTGGTGGCTAAGTGTGACGAGGCGCATCTTAAGTTATCGGAGGAGCTAAAGCATCACGGTATAGAGCGTGAATATCTCGCGCTTGTCGTGGGAGGCTTCAGCGAGGACTCGGGCACCGTTGATCTGCCTATCGGCAGACATCCAACGGACAGAAAGAAAATGGCTGTTATCAAGGATGGCTCATCCACGTCGAGAGATGCCAGAACGCACTTCAAGGTTGAGGAGAGGTTCGGCAACGTCAGCTATCTTAGACTTAATCTTGAGACGGGACGCACGCATCAGATCAGAGTACATATGTCATATCTCGGACACGCGCTTCTCGGAGACCCGGTGTATATGAGGAATAGGTCCCAGTTTGAGTTAAAGCACCCTTCTCTCTTCCACGGGCAGATGCTTCACGCAGGAAAGCTGACTCTGACTCACCCGAAAACGAATGAGCGGATGGTTTTCGAGGCTCCTCTGCCCGAGGGATTTGCAGAGGCTCTTCGCATTCTACGCGAGGAAGCGTACAAATAGCTGTAGGGAGTTTAAGCATCGCCGAAGAATAGCGCCCGACTCGTATGCAAAAACGATCGAGCTACACTTTAGCCCGGCGTACTTTTTATAGCAAAAACGATTGTACGCTAAGCTTGAACCCGGCGCACGGTTTATAGAAGTAAAGATAATAAAAAAACCTATAAAAAACGCAGAAAGCTCGACACGGGGTCGGTTTTCTGCGTTTCTATTTTTATCTTAGCATTATAGGAAATCCCACGGCTTTTTAAAATTTTCCGCCGAGGAAAAACCCGATTATATTTAACCGTGCGCTATCCGAAATCGGCTTTGCTTCTTTCTAGAAAATAATCCGACTAAGCTCCTATAGATCCGATCAGAGAACCTTAGAGAGAAAGTCCTTAAGCCTTGGGTTCTTCGGGTCATCAAAGACCTCAGCAGGTGTTCCCTGCTCCTTTATCTGACCCTCGTCGATGAAGAGGATACGGTCTGCAACCTCTCTGGCAAAGCCCATCTCGTGAGTTACGATAACCATGGTCATACCCTCGTCGGCAAGAGATTTCATAAGAGCAAGAACCTCGCCTACCATCTCGGGATCCAGAGCGGAGGTGGGCTCGTCAAAGAGAATGACCTTAGGATTCATAGCCAATGCTCTGACAATAGCGACTCTCTGCTTCTGACCGCCGGAGAGAGTTGAGGGATATACGTTCGCCTTCTCCTCAAGACCGATGCGGCGAAGAAGATCAAGCGCTCTCTCCTTTGCCTCATTTCTGATCTGCTGCTCGGTGGTTTCTATAGCAGCAAGAGGCTTCTTATTCTTTCTGAAGGTGTTAAAGAAGCTGATAAAAGCGTTTTTTCTCTTGATCCTATTCAGCGCCTTCACGCCAACGTAAACGGGGGCGAGCATAATATTCTCCACTACCGTCTTGTTGTTGAACAGGTTGAACTGCTGGAATACCATGCCGATCTTCTGGCGGTGAACGTTTATATCGACCTTCATATCAACAAGATCCTCGCCGTCGAAGATAATAGAACCTCCCGTAGGATCCTCCATACAGTTGATGCAACGAAGGAAGGTAGACTTACCGCAACCGGAGGGACCGATAATGGCAATTTTCTCGCCGTCGCGGATATCAAGATCTATGCCGCGCAGAACCTGAAGGCTTCCGAACTTCTTGGTAAGACCTCTTATAGATAATACTATATCATTCATATTTTCCATCATCTCTCACTCCTCTTAAGCCACTTCTCCAAAGCCTTGACGCCGGCAGAAATAACAAGCACCATTACAAGATAGGTAAGCGCCAGCATCAGATAAGGCATAGTGTACTCGTAGGTTGGGTCGCCAAGCTGCTTGAAGGACTTGTAAAGGTCGGTAACCGCAATAAAGCTAACGATCGACGTTTCCTTGATAAGTACTATAAACTCGTTACCGAGGGTGGGAAGTATGTTCTTGACCGCCTGGGGAACTACTATTTTCAGCATAGTCGTGGAATATGGCATACCCACTGCTCTGCCCGCCTCCATCTGACCGGAGTCAACGGAGTTAATACCTCCGCGCATGATCTCGCTGACGTAGGCGCCGCTGTTAAGGCCGAACATTATAATCGCCACGGGTACGCCGGAGTTTACCTGTATACCCATCATAGGAAGCAGTATCCAATATCCGATAAGAAGCTGTACTACCATAGGAGTACCGCGGAAAAGCTCTACGTAGCAGCCGCATATCTTGTCTAATATACGGGGCAGAAGCTTATACTTGGGCATAACTCGTACTATGGCTATAACCGTACCTATTAGAATACCGATAAGCAGACCGAGAACCGCTATCTCGATAGTAACGACCAAGCCGTCAAGCACGTTGACGTAACCCTTTCTGGTTATGAACTGTGTGACAAATTCCTGCCACATTTTCGAAATATCATTCATTTCCTTTTTTCCTTTTTAACCAAACTAAAGGCTTAGCTCGAAGAACTAAGCCTTTAGTGACTTTTCATTTATTACTCAGCGGACTCTTCCTCTGCTGCGGGTACGCAGAGAACTGTGAGAAGGTCAACAACGGTACCGCAGGATACAAGAGACTCATCGTCTGCCTTGCAAAGAACTACGATAGACTCGGTGTAGTAGGGGTTAGAGAAGTTAATAACCTCAAGACGCTCTGCGGTGATGGTGATACCGGACATCGCGATGTCAATACCCTGCTTACCAACTGAGCCAACAACGTTATCAAAATCCATATTCTCGATAACAAGCTCAAGACCAAGCTCGTCTGCGATGATCTTAGCGATCTCCATATCGATACCGAAGTACTCAGTACCTACCTTGTACTCCCAGGGAGCGAACTCCGCGTTGGTAGCTACAACGAGCTGACCAGCCGCGTTTTCTACGTTCTTAGCAGCTGAGGTAACACCTACGTAGTTTTCCTCATCCTCGTTCATGTACTTATCCTTGATAGCCTGGATCTCAGCCGCCTTGCTTTCGAGGATAGCGTCGATCTGACCCTTAAGCTCTGTCTGAGCGGGATCAATACCTATACCGTAGTTCTCGCTGGAGAGGGGAATGTTGTCGATAACCTTAAGGCCTTCGATCTGAGAGCAAAGTGCGTTAGCGGTGGTCTTGTCAACGAGAACGTAATCAGCGTTGCCGTTCTTCATATCGTTTGCAGCGAGAGCAAAGGTGTCATAAGACTTAACCTCAACGCCGTTCAGAACGTCTGCGTACATCTTAGCGGTAGTACCCTTTTGTACTGCGATCTTGCTGACGATGGTCTCCTGAGAGCAGGAGGTGAATGCAAGTGTGCAGCCAAGACACATCACAACTGCAAGAATAAGTGATAAAATCTTTTTCATTTTTGTTTTCCTCTTTCTGTGGGGCTAAAAGCACCCGACTGTTTTGTTTTGTGCACTCATTATACACCCTCCCAAACCTAATGTCAAGAGGTTTTTGAAAAAAAATTCACTTTTCTTGCATTTTTATTCATAGTTAACAAAAGCGCGTGTTTTTTTCGCCGTTTTGCAGATAAAATGTACAGAAAGCACAATCAAAAGACGCATTTCAATATAATAAAATGTCTTAAATACTTTTTTTTTAAAGATATTTGTTTATTTTTTCAGCCGTTTTTTCATTCTTTCAATGAATATGCATGAATATACTGCATATTTATGCACGAAACCCATTATTTTTCATCCATTTTGACCGACTAAAAAAAGTTTTAATACGAAAAAAGAAGATTTTAATATAAATGAGGAAGATTGTGGTATTGTATTGTATATTAAAAAGTGGTATTATTTTTATAGTTATATATCGTTTAAGGCTAATACGATTACATCTATGTAATTAGATTCATATGATTACGTTTGATATGATTACGTTCGTATAATTAAGTTTATAGGATTACATTTCTATTATATCAGCTGCGTTGACCGATGTTAAATTCAGATGCTCTCTGCCAAGGATATCGGCAGCAGCACTAAAAGGAGAATCAAGATGTACAAGATTACAGTACCTATTATTGATAACGATATGGAGCGTTACGGAGGTAGAGAAAAAATTGTCAGAGAGCTTCGCAGAATGAGAGCGGAGAGAGTTTTTATCGCTACAGGACTGTATTTCACAAATCCGGAGCACAGAAAAACCGTTATGGAAAATCTGAAATACAACGTAGAGTATTTCAAGGAGCGCGGTTTTGAGGTGGGCGTATGGAACTGGACGCTTGCCCTGAGAGAGAAGACCGACTATACATATTCTACCTCTACCGACGAAAACGGCGTTACTAAAGCAAGCGGCACTCATGCCTGCTTTCTCGATCCCGATTTCACTGAGATGGCGGAGGAATATCTCCGCGATTTTGCAAGAGCGGGCGTAGAGCTAATAATGTTCGACGACGATTACCGCTATCTAAGTATGAAGGATTTCGCCTGCACCTGCGACAGACATATGAAGCTTTTCAGAAAGGAGATCGGAGAGGATATATCTCCGGCGGAACTTCGCAGGAAAGCGCTCTCAGGAGGACGCAATAAGTACCGCGACGCGTGGATGAATATAAACGGCGCGGTGATGAAGGAGTTTGCGGCGAGAATGAGAGCGGCAGTAGACGAGATCAATCCCAACGTAAGAGTCGGCGTATGCTCGGTTATGTCACTCTGGGACAGGGACGGTGTGGATACTCCCACCATCAGCCGTATTCTCGCAGGACGCACAAAGCCCTTTATAAGATTTATCGGAGCACCGTATTGGGCGGTAACTATGGCGCACGGCAGAAGCAGACTGCAAAACTGTATAGAGCTTCACAGAATGGAACGCAGCTTCACAGGCGAAGACATTGAGGTGTTTGCTGAGGGAGATAGCTTCCCCCGTCCCCGTCACGCCTGCCCCGCGTCGTATCTGGAGCTTTTCGATATGGCGATGAGAGTGGACGGCGGATTTGACGGTATACTTAAGTATTCCATAGATTTCTATACCTCCACGGAGTACGAGCGCGGATATATCGACCGTCAGGTAAAAAACAAGCCTATATACGACGCCATAGATAAATATTTCTCAGGAAAAGTCTGCACGGGTGTGGGCATATACGAAAAATTGAACAAGCTGCGCGACACGGAAATACCGGATGAGTTGGAAAACAACACGGTGATATTCGAGCAGTTCTACCCCGAAGCATCCCGTATGATGTCATACTGCAGTATCCCCACGGTATTCGGCGACGGAGTGTGCCGCGCTGTGTTTGGAGAGAACGCGAGGGATATACCCAGAGATAAGCTCAAGGGCGGAGTGATCCTCGATATCGACGCGGCTAAAATTCTCACGGATATGGGTGTTGACGTAGGACTCAGAGAAATCGGCAATAAGGAAAACTACAGATTTGAGTATTATCCCGATTACGAGGTACAGCCCTGTAGCACAGGGCTTGACGCGTACGTTATAAAGGTAGACGAAAGCGCTAAGATCCTCAGCTATTTCGTAAAAAGCAATCCGTATATCTATATTCGCGACAACGAAACTCCAGCCGCGTATCTTTACGAGAACAAAGAGGGAGAGCGTTTTATGGTATTCAGCTTCAGCTCTTATTATAACGGCGAGGCTATGAGCCGCTCCTACGCAAGATCAAGGCAAATAAGCGACGCTGTAGAGTGGCTCTCAGGCCGAAAGCTCCCCGCCTACGTATACGGCAATCCGGATCTGTACGTTATGGCAAAGACAGACGGCAAGGAAATGGCTATCGGTCTGTTTAATTGTTTCGCAGACTCGGCGATCGAGCCTGTGGTTGAGCTTGATTCAGAATACAGCGCGGCTGAGTTCATCAATTGCACCGGTACGCTAAAGGGTGATAAGGTAATACTGTCGGATATTCCCGCCTTCAGCTTTGCCGCCGTAGCGGTTAGAAAATAAAAACAGCATACACATTCAGATTTCGGCGACGGCGACTGTTAGCTGTCGCCGTTTTTGCGTCTTAAGCAGTCTGCTGTTATATATTTAGCGTTAAGTATTGATTTTTCCGCTGATTTATGATAAAATACTGAGTGTTAATTCAGTTGAGGTTAGATATGATCGCATTATCGGTTCAGGACGTAAATCTCTCATTTGGAGTAGATCAGATACTAAAAAATATATCTTTTGCCGTAAACGACGGCGACAGGGTGGGCATTATCGGTGTAAACGGAGCCGGTAAGACCTCCCTCTTTCGCGTTATCACCGGAGAATATTCTGCGGATTCCGGTTCAATATATATACAAAAGGGACACACGGTAGGCGTTCTTGAGCAAAATCCGGACCTATCCGCTCTTCCCGGAGAGATGACCTGCCTTGAGTATATGTACACAGCCTTCCCTGCTCTTCTGGAGCTGGAGAGGGAGATAGAAAGAACAGAGATCAACCTTTCCGTCGCGGCAGGTCGAGGCGACGACGGCAGTACGCTTGCGCTGACCGCAAGGCTGAACGATCTGACTGCGGAATTCGACAAGGCGGGGGGACTTGAGTTCAGGCAGAGATGTCGCGGAATGCTACTGCGTCTTGGATACAGCGAGGAGCTGATAGGACAGAAGATACGCACTCTGTCGGGAGGTCAGTATACGAGGCTGGCACTCGCCAGGCTTTTGGCAACCGAGCCCGATATTTTAATGCTGGACGAGCCCACGAACCACCTGGATATTGACGCTGTCAGCTGGCTTGAGAGCTATCTTCAGAGCTACAAGAAAACCGTGCTGATAATATCGCACGACAGATATTTCCTTGATAAAACTACGACCAAAACCCTCTCGCTCCGATTCGGAGAGGCGAGAATGTATAACGGAAACTATTCCGAAACCAAGTCCATCTGCGAGGCGGAGGCTGCCGCTCAGGAGAAAAGATACAAGGAGCAGCAGAAGGTAATAGCGAAGATCAGAGCTAACATTGAATTTCAGCGCAGATGCAACAGAGAGCACAACTTTGTGACCATAAGATCCAAGGAAAAGCAGCTTGCCAGAATGGAAAAGGTGGCACCCGTGTCAAAGGATCCGAGGACTATACGTATGTCCTTCGCCACCGAGGAGGAGAGCGCAGGTGACGTAATCGACGTAAGAGACCTATCATTTTCCTACGGAGAGACCCCCATTATCAGCAATTTATCCTTCCTCGTTCGAAGATACGAGAGAGTTATGATCCTCGGTAAAAACGGGTGCGGTAAATCCACCCTTATGAAGCTCATAAACACAAGGCTTACACCGAAGGAGGGCAAGATAATCCTCGGCTACAATATTAAGATCGGATACTACGATCAGGAGAACAGAGGACTTACGGAATCAAAGACCGTATTTGAGGAGCTTCGTGACGAATATCCGGACAAAACCGATCTGGAGCTAAGGTCGACGCTTGCGTTATTTCTTTTTGACGCCGACGATATAACAAGACCCGTGTCCACTTTATCGGGCGGTGAAAGAGCCAGACTTACTCTCTCAAAGCTGATACTGAAAAAAGTAAATCTGCTCGTGATGGACGAGCCTACGAACCATCTGGATATCAGCTCCTGCGAGGCGCTGGAGGATGCTCTCGTAGCCTTCGACGGCACCGTGGTTGCGGTATCTCACGACAGATATTTCATAAATAAAATAGCCTCAAGGATCATCGAGCTTGACCCAAAGCTTGACCGCGGTATGCGCGACTATCCTCTGGAGGATGGTGACGACGCCTTTGGTGAATATATGCGTCAAAGGGAGCTAGGAGAAGCTACGTTCGTAGAAGCTAACCAAGAGAAAACGGACTCAAAGCTCGAATACGAGGAAAAAAAGAAGGAAAACGCGAGACGGCGCTCTGAGGAAAGGCGCAGACAGAACGCGGAAAAGAAAATTGCAGAGCTTGAAGAGGAGCTTGAGCGGCTTGAGGAAGAGCTGTTCGGCGAGGCGGCAAGCGACTACGTAAGAGCCGGTGAAATAGATAAGAGAAAAAATGAGATCGAAGAGGAGCTGCTTCAGCTATACGAGATAGTAATGTAAGATTTTCTTTCTGTAAAACCGGGTATATCCGAAAAATAAAACAGTAATGCGTCAGCACAGCTTAAAAATCCAACAAACATTCAACAAGGGTCGGATTTTGCTAGTGTGACAAAGCGCCAACACAGCTCAAAAACCCAAGAAATATTCAACACGGTTCGGGCAGATCCGTGAGAAAGGAGCCGAAATGACTGTATATTCATATAAACGTCGGAAGCTGCCTCTGAAAAGAGGAGCGGTAGTCGCCCTCGGCTTCTTTGACGGTATGCACGTAGCCCATAGGGCGCTGCTTCGGCTGGCCGGGGAAAGAGCGAGGATCGACGGCGTACCCTTCGGCGTCTTCACCTTCAATACCGACAGCGCAATCAAAAAAGAGGAGAGCCGAATATACTCCGATAAAATCAGACAAGACCTTATAACAGGCGAAGGCGCGGATTTCACCGTTACAGTCGATTTCTCCGAAATTTCCGATATGACCGCAGAGAATTTCGTCAGAGATGTTCTCATAGAGGACGTGGGAGTCGGAGTAGCGGTATCCGGCTTTAACTTCAGATTCGGCAAAGGAGCTTCCGGTGACGCATCAGAACTAAAAAGGCTGATGAGAGAATACGGCGCCGACACGCTTATCTGTGACAGATATGAAATGAACGGCGTTACGGTCAGCTCTACGGAAATACGGGCAAGACTGTGCGACGGCAAGATCGAGGAGGCAAATGCGCTCCTGGGCTCACCTTACAGGATGCAGGGTGAGGTACAGCACGGCAGAGGTGTTGGAAGAGCTCTTGGATTTCCTACCGTTAATACTGTTATCCCCCCCTCGCTCGTATCCTTGAAAAACGGAGTATATAGAACAGCGGTAGTGATAGACGAAAGCATATACACCGCTATAACCAACGTGGGTATATGCCCAACGTACGAAAAAAGGGAGAAACACGCAGAGACCTATATCATTGACTACAAGGGAGATCTGTACGGCTCTACCTTAAACATTTATTTCCTCAATTATTTAAGAGAGGAAATACGGTTTTCGTCAGAAAACGAGCTGATAATGCAAATAAATATTGACAAAAATAGAGCGATTACGGAGTTTAATAAAATAACATGGCAGGATCTTGGACTAAAATAACAGTTACGGGTAAAACTAAAAATCTCGATGACATCACAGCGGTTATGAGCATGGTCGATAACGGTCTGATGATAGAGGACTACAGCGACTTCTCGCTTAACGGTATGTATGGCGAGCTGGTTGACGATTCTATACTTAACGCTGATAAGGAGACCGTCAAGGTATCCCTCTTTGTCCCCGAGGAAAGAAGCTACAGAGAGTGTATGGAGTTCATCGCGCTCAGGCTATCCTCCCTATCCGTCCCTCATTCGATAGAGGTGGACGGAATATGCGAGGACGATTGGGCGGAGTCCTGGAAGCAGTACTACAAGCCCGTGTCAGTCGGAAAAATCACTATAGTACCAGCTTGGGAGAAATATGAAGCGGCGGACGGCGAGATTACCGTCAGAATGGATCCGGGTATGGCATTCGGCACCGGAACTCACGAAACCACCCGCTTGGTGATGCGTCTTATGCAGGAGCTATCCCTTACCGATAAGCGTGTGCTGGACGTTGGAACAGGCAGCGGAATACTGTCAATATGCGCCTCAAAGCTTGGAGCAAAAAAATGCAATGCGTACGATATAGATCCGGTAGCCGTCAAGGTAGCCAGAGAAAACGTTCGTGAGGACGGGTGCTCTAACGTAACGGTTGAGGTTTCGGATCTGCTTAAAAACGTAGATCTCTCAGAGGGAAAATACGATTTCTGCGTTGCTAATATCGTCTCGGATATCATTATCAGAATGCTGAAAGACATAGATAAATATCTTATTAAGAGCTCGCCGCTCATTTTATCCGGAATCATCGGTGACAGAGCGGACGAGGTCAGAAACGCCGTGCTCTCCCACGGCTTCTCGGTGGAGAAGGAGATCAACGAAAACGACTGGGTAGGTATGCTTGTAAGGATATAAGAGCCTTATATTTTACGTGTCTGCTCCCCCGCCCTTCCGGCAGAGACCTCTCACAAGGATCGGCTTCGGGCAGGACGGAGTCGTTTATTATCGATTTATAGGTTTAATTGTACATCAAGGCTTAATGGAGTGAAAACTATGCCAAGATTTTTCGTAGAACGGGAAAATGTTGATTTAGCCGGGGGGCGTGTCATAATAACCGCTGATGCCCGACATATATCAAGATCTCTCAGAATGGCTGTTGGCGACACCGTAACGGTGTGCGACGGCTCAAGCACCGAGTACGTCTGCGCTCTGACCAGAATACGCGACGACGAGTGCGAATGCAAGATACTCTCGTCAGCCTCAGGCGGCGGAGAGAGCCCCCTCTCCATAACTCTTTGTATGGCTTATCCCAAGGGAGACAAGCTGGAGACCGTTATACAAAAATCGGTTGAGCTTGGCGCCTCGCGTATCGTTCCCTTCGAGTCGTCAAGATGCATAAAGAGACCGAAGGCAGAGAAGCTGGACCGCGTAACGGAGAGACTGCAGAGGATCGCCGAGGAGGCGGCTAAGCAGTGCGGTCGTTCCAGGATACCCGAGGTGAGCGCTCCCGTCTGCTATCGGGAAATGCTGGAAATTGCCGGCAGCGCAGACCTGGCTCTTTTCTGCTACGAGGGAGAGGAGGATAACTCTCTATCCCGAGTACTGTCGGAAAAGAGAGACGTGAAGAGTGTCTCGGTGATCGTAGGATCAGAGGGCGGCTTTTCCAAAGATGAAGCTGAGGCTGCCGTTGCCGCAGGCTGCGTGTCCGTATCTTTAGGCAAGCGCATACTCAGATGCGAGACCGCTCCGAGCTACGTTCTTTCCGTCCTGTCATACGTGTACGAAAGCTGACCGGTCTTTAATACAACTGAAGTAATACCGTTTTGATAACCGGAGGCCGCTATATTATGGCGTGTTTCCGGTTTCCGTTATTTTCAACAAAGCACTTAACGCATTTTTGTGAATTTTTTTATTTATTTTTGAAAAACTATTGAAATTTGTCTAAAAATGAGTTAAAATATAGTACAGTATTACTAAATATCCTTTTGCCTTCGTTTTACCCTGCGCAGAGGATTTTTATTTTACAGAGCTTTTGGCGAGAAAGGGACGTTTTATGTCTAACAGATTATTTCAGTCTATAATCCACCAAATCAAGGATGCGGTAGGACGCACACTCGGTATCATCGACGAGAACGGTATCGTCGTTGCTTGCAGCGAGCTGACGAAGATCGGTGAGTCAAAGCAGCGCATCAGAGAGGATCTTTCCTACTCTGCCGATTACATAGTTTACGAGGGCTACACCTACAGATTTGTTGACTCAACCGCAAAGTGTGATTGCATCGCGTTCGTAGAGGGTGACGATACCCACGCGGCACGCATGACGGAGCTTATCTCTATCTTCATCGGAAATATGAAGAATCTGTATGACGAGAAATACGATAAGACGTCGTTTATCAAGAGTATTATACTTGACAATATTCTCCCCAGCGATATTTATATAAAATCCAACGAGCTTCATTTCTCTAACGAGGCAAAGCGCGTAGTCGTAGTATTCCGCTTCCCATCCTTTGGAGACACTCCCGCATACGAGATGGTGGGTGAGGCGCTTTCAGACGGCGCGGGCGACAGCAATTACGTGATCAATATAGGCGAGCAGGACGTGGTTATAGTCCGTGAGACCCAGCAGAACGAGGAGATCGAGGACATCGAGAAATTCGCCAAGAAGCTGCAGGACAAGATCGCTGAGATTTATTCGGCTAAGACTCTCATCGGTATCTCCAGCATCGTCGGCAATCTGAAGGATCTTGCCAAGGCGTACAAGGAGGCGAAGATCGCTCTGGAGGTCGGCAAGGTATTCGATATCGAGAAGCCTATTATGTCCTATGAGAATCTGGGAATAGGCAGACTTATCTATCAGCTCCCAACCACTCTCTGTGAGATCTTTCTCCAAGAGGTGTTCAAGAAGGGCTCTCTCGAGTCCCTGGATCTTGAGACGCTGACGACAGTGCAGAGCTTCTTTGAGAACAACCTCAACGTTTCAGAGACCTCAAGAAAGCTTTTCGTTCACCGTAATACCCTCGTGTACAGACTTGAGAAGATCAGAAAGCTCTCCGGACTCGACCTTCGTGAATTTGATCACGCCGTAACCTTCAAGGTTGCTCTGATGGTCAAGAAATATCTTGCTAATAAGCCTACTAAATTCTGATAAAAAAGAATAGAATATATTACGGGGTTTGCCGGCTTCGCCAGGCGACCCCCATAGTATTGTAACAGAGAATATATCTCACCGTTTTGCCGTTACAGGCTTATCCGCCCGGATTAACCTTCACGTCAGCCGGATCGGATAGCGTTTTGAGCGTTAGCGCTTTCAAAACACCTAGCGCCTTACGGTCGGATATACTATCACTACGGAGAAGCGGCAGTTTCGCCGCAAAATATAATATGATAATAAATAAAGGTATAAAACGGATAGGAGCGCAGCTGATCGCCCTGCTTCTGTTATGCTCCCTCTTACTTACCTCTTGCGTATTTCTGCCAACGGGTAACGGTGGCGGGGACGGCGCGGAGTTTTCTCCTCTTGAAAGCACCGAGGAGATGCTCGCGAACATTGAAGCTTCACTTACCGATGATGAAAAAAGGTACAGCTTCGTGTCAGATTACCTCGCCTATTGGGGATTTCCCGAGTTTGATGACAGCAAGCTTGATTGGGTGGAGTCGGTATTCAACAGCCACTACAACTACGAGGGCGGTCTCTCACTCGAGGATGACGATATTCTCGAGAGAGCTGCGGGAGTCGGACGGCACTTTATTTCCGAGTACTACGGAGGAGTGAATATTGAGGACCGCGAGGAAGTAACCACGGCGGTCATTAACGCGTACGTTGATTTTACCGGTGATCCCTACGCAGTCTACAGATCGGGGGAGGAATTCAACGATTTCAACACCGATATGAGCGGAAAATTCTACGGCATCGGAGTGATGGTAGAATATAACCACCAGGACGAGAGTCTGATGGTGGCTACAGTATATCCCGATTCTCCCGCTGAGGTTGCAGGCTTCCGCGTTGGCGATTTCATCTACGCGATAGAGGGAACACCCATCAGCGAGATCGGTTATTTGAACGCTGTGAACTATATCCGCGGCGAGAAGGACACCCCGGTAAACGTAACCGTCCTGCGCGGTGACGAGTACGTAGAGCTTACCGCGATACGAGATGAGATAGTGGAGAAGAGCGTGCTGTACGAGATAACGGACGATGGCTACGGATATATTGAGATAACCACCTTCAAGGGTAATACCGACGAGCAGTTTGCCGAGGCGATCGACTTTATGAGAGATAACGAGGTGACCGGCATAATATTCGATCTGCGAAATAACACGGGTGGATATCTTGACACGGTCACAAATATGCTCTCGTACATTCTTCCGACGGGAAAACTTCTTCTAACCTATGAATACAAGGCGTACGGAAAGCGTTCCGTAACAACCACCGACGATATTTACGATCCTACTACTGAGTCTTATATTGATTCCGTGCTTGATATTCCTATGGTCGTGCTGTGTAACGAGTACACCGCAAGCGCCGCGGAGATATTCACGTCAGTTATCAGAGACTACAGGAACGAGGGACTTATAGTCGCCAAAACCGTCGGAACACGCACCTTCGCTAAGGGAATAATGCAATCCACCTTCCAGACGGCAGACGGATCGTCCATTACTCTGACAATCGCATACTATAATCCCCCCTCGGGAGTTAACTATCACGGCACGGGTATAACGCCCGACGTAAGCGTTGAGAACACGGAGGAGACCGACGCGCAGCTTGATACGGCAATAAGCGAGCTAACATCGCTTCTCAGTGTAAATCAATAAATGTTTTTTTATCAAACTAGGCAGAATGCAAATAAAACTTTACAAAACACATTAATACAGGAGATATATCTAAAATGGCAGAAACCAAAACTTATACTCAGGCGGGATTTGACGCGCTTCAGAAGGAGCTGGATTACCTTATAAACGTAAAGCGCGAGGAAAACAAAAAGGAGATATCCACAGCGCGCGCCTTCGGTGACCTTTCCGAGAACAGCGAGTACGATGAGGCAAAGCAGGAGCAGGCGAAGATCCACGCAAGGATCGACGAGCTTAAGGAGATGATCGCTAACGCTAAGGTTATCGACGAATCTCAGATCGATGAAAGCACCATCAGCGTAGGCTCTATCGTAGTCGTTAAGAGCGACAAGCTCGGCGAGCGCAAGTACCATATAGTAGGTTCATACGAGACAGATCCCAAGAGCGGTAAGATCTCCGACGCTTCTCCCATCGGTCTTGCACTTATCGGCGCGAGAGAGGGCGACACGGTTGTTGTAAACGTAGCGCGCGGACCTATGGAGCTTAAGGTTCTCAGCGTATCACGCGCAAGAGACTAATTCATTTTGAAAGGATACGACTATGGCTAATCAGGAAAACGTCAATCAGAATCAGCCCAACTCCTCAAGCGAACTTGCCGTTCGCCGCGAGAAGCTGAACACACTGTACGAAACAGGCAATAATCCTTTCGAGATAACAAAGTATGACGTAACTCATGAGAGCGTTGACGCTATCAAGCTCTTCGAGGAAAAGGAAAGCACTCTCTCCGAGGGTGAGCTTATCAAGGTTTCCCTCGGCGGAAGACTCGTAAGCCGCAGAATAATGGGCAAGGCATCCTTCGCGCATATTCTTGACGGCAAGGGTAAAATACAGCTCTACGTTGCGCGCGACGGAATCGGTGAGGAGTCGTACGCAGCCTTCAAAAAGTGGGACGTAGGTGACGTTATCGGTGTAGAGGGTCATCTTTTCAGAACACGTACCGGCGAGATATCCGTTCACGCAACGTCAGTTACCCTCTTGGCAAAATCTCTTCTCCCCCTTCCCGAGAAGTTCCACGGTCTCACAAATCTGGAGCAGAGATACAGACAGAGGTACGTTGACCTTATCGTCAATCCCGAGGTTAAGGATACCTTTGTGAAGAGATCCAAGATCCTCACTCTTATCAGAAACTATCTGGACTCCAAGGGCTTCCTTGAGGTAGATACTCCCATTCTTCTGCCTATCGAGATTGGCGCGTCCGCCCGTCCCTTCGTAACTCATCATAACACTCTGGATATTCCTATGTATCTGAGAATAGAGACAGAGCTTTACCTGAAGCGACTTATCGTCGGCGGTATGAACAAGGTCTACGAGGTTGGTAGAATTTTCAGAAACGAGGGTATGGACCAGAAGCACAATCCCGAGTTCACTACCATCGAGCTTTATCAGGCATTTACTGATTACTACGGTATGATGGATCTCGTTGAAGAGCTTTATAAGCTTCTTGCTAAGGAGATCTGCGGTTCAACCAAGATCACCTATCAGGGCACCGAGATAGATCTCGGAAAGTGGGAAAGACTCACTATGGTCGAGGCAGTAAAGAAGTACTCCGGAATAGATTATTACGATTGGAAGTCTGACGAGGAGGCTCGCGCAGTTGCAAAGGCAAACCACGTTGAGATCCCCGAGGACGCAACCAAGGGCACAGTACTCGTAGAGCTGTTCGATGCATTTGTAGAGGACAAGCTGGTACAGCCTACCTTCATCTACGACTATCCCGTGGAGAACTCTCCTCTGGCAAAAAGAAAGCCCACAGAGCCTGCCTTCACAGAGAGATTTGAGTACTTCATCAACTGCACCGAGTACGGTAACGCATTCTCCGAGCTTAACGATCCTATTGACCAGCGTGCGAGATTTGAAAATCAGGTTGCCAAGAAAAAGGCTGCAGACCCCAACACCACCGCAGAGGTTGACTACGATTACGTCACCGCTCTGGAATACGGTATGCCTCCCACAGGCGGCCTTGGCTTCGGTGTTGACAGACTCGTAATGCTGCTTACAGACTCTGCCTCCATCAGAGACGTGCTTCTCTTCCCCACAATGAAGCCTGAGGCATAAGAGAAAACAAAAAAACACGACAACGTCCCCGCGATTTTTTCGCAGGGACGTTTAAAATAAACGGCGAAGTTAGCTTTCCGGCAGAATGCATCACAATCCCGAAGCTTAATAAGACCAGCTCTCAAAACGGAAGCTACAAAAATGAATATCCTCCGCAAATCGCAGAAAATCAGAAAATAATTTGACACGGGTGACGCTTTTGACAAAAAACAGCCCTATCCGGCTAAAAAGCTTATCAAGCAACATATAAAAGACTAAACGGGTGTCCTCACCCAAGAAGGAGTAAATAATGAGAAAAAATATCGGCGCAAATTCTATGCTGTATCCTATGCCCGTACTGATAATCGGCACTTACGGTAAGGACGGCAAGCCTGACGCAATGAATGCTGCGTGGGGTGGGATCAGTGAGGAAAACGAAATATCCATCTGTGTATCCGACGACCACAAGACAACGGAAAATCTACTCTTCACAGGATGCTTCACCGTGAGCGTTGCTGACGAAAAGAACGTGGTGGAGGCAGACTACGTAGGTATTGTATCCGGATACAAGGAAGAAAAAATCGCAAAATGCGGTTGGACAGCGGTAAAGAGTGAAAAGGTCAACGCGCCTATTTTTGAGGAGCTGCCCTTTACGCTGGAATGCAGAGTGAAATCCTACGATAAGGAGAGCTGCAGACTGGTTGGCGAGATCGTTGATATTTCCGTAGACGAGAGTGTTCTGAAGGGCGATAAAATAGACCTCGGAAAATTCAAGCCTATAACCTACGATCCGTCAAATCACACGTATATGACTCTGGGGGCTGTAGTAGGAAAGGCGTTCTCCGACGGCAAAAAGCTGAGATAGCTTTCTTTTCCCATTACTCGCTATTTTCTATTTATTAAGCAGGCCTCTTTTGATAACAAAGCCTCTATATTACAAAATGCTGTGTTGAGAATTTCAACACAGCATTTTGTATTTTTCGTCTTCCGGAGAGCCGCCATTACCGATAATGCCCACGTCGATAGAGCGCCCGAATGAGCCGCATTCAAAGCAGCAAAAAGCTTGCGAAAACGCTTTGATCAAAACGGCCGATGCCGAATATCCGAAACAACGGTATTGCAGCCGGCGTACGAGACCTACTTGCCAACCAGCTCCAGAGCCGCTCGGACAGCTCCCATAGCATCGGGAGCGTAACGGTCAGCCCCGATCTCACGAGCGTATTCCTCCGTTACAACCGCGCCGCCAACCATAACCTTAATGCCCGGAGCGCGCTCGCGAAGGAGCCTTACGGTCTCCCTCATTGCCGGAACGGTGGTGGTCATAAGAGCGCTCAGGGCAACTATATCAGCGCCGCAACTTACAGCCTCACTCACAACTCTCTCTGCCGCAACGTCCCGTCCGAGATCTATTACGTCAAAGCCGTAGTTCTCCATAAGGAGCTTGACAATATTCTTGCCTATATCGTGTATATCGCCCTTTACGGTGGCTATTACTATACGGTGCAGCTTTTCCTCGGGTTTTCCCGACATTTTCTCCTTAACCACCTCAAACGCCGCCTTAGCAGACTCAGCGCTCATAAGAAGCTGAGGAAGATATATCTTTTTCTCCTCAAATCTCACTCCAACGCTGTTGAGAGCCGGTATTATTTCACCGTTTATTAGGTCCATGGGGGGTACCGTGTTAAGTTTTTCGCGTGTCAGTGTCGCTGCCTTATCCTTAAGGCCCTTGGTTATCACGTCCTCCAGAGTGTCGGTTTGACCACCCGAGCTCAAAGGTGCGGCCCCAGTGTCACCGGAACACAGCTTCTCCGAAAACGAAATATATTTCTCAAACGAATCATCCTCACCGGACAGCGCCATATAAGTGTAATAGGCGCTCATCATCTCGGTGGAGTACGGGTTCATAATAGCACCCGAAAGACCGTTTCCGAGAGCCAGAAGGAAGAAGCTCTTATTCAATAGATCTCTTACGGGCAATCCAAACGATACGTTTGATACTCCGAGAGTGGTATGGCACCCAAGCCTCTCTCTTATCATACGTACGGCGCGGAGAGTTTCCGCAGCGGCATTCTTATCCGCGCTGACCGTCAGCGTCAACGGGTCAAAGATTATATCCTTCTTATCTATACCGTATTTTTTTGCCTCTGTAAGTATGCGCTCAGCGATCTCCACTCTGTCCTCGGCAAGATCCGGAATTCCTCTCTCGTCAAGCGTGAGCGCTACTATGAGTCCTCCGTATTTTCTGACCAGCGGGAATATCCGTTTCATACTCTCCGCCTTGCCGTTTACGGAATTTATCATAGGCTTACCGTTGTATACCCGAAGCGCCCTCTCCATTGCGACCGGGTCTGCCGTGTCTATTTGAAGGGGCAGATCAAGCACAGCCTGCAGCGAGGCTACAGCGGTGGAAAGCATCTGAGTCTCGTCTATCTCGGGCAACCCTACGTTAACGTCAAGAATGTGCGCGCCTGCGTCCTGCTGACCTATTCCTTCCTTCAAAATGAAGTCCAGATCTCCGCTTCTCAGCGCCTCCTTTACTTTCTTCTTGCCCGTAGGATTAATACGCTCTCCTATCAGCACGGGCGTTTTGTCAAAGAACACCGCGTGTGTATAGGATGATGCCGCCGTGTAGCTTTTCTCTACTATCGGCAAGGGCTTAACATCCTCTACAGAGCTTGAGAGGAGGGATATATATTCCGGGGTCGTTCCACAGCATCCGCCCACCGCTCTTACGCCATTTGCCGTAAGGGCAGCAACTGAACGTACAAAGTCGGTCGGTGTCAGATCGTATACGGTTTCACCGTTTACCGTTCTCGGCAGACCCGCGTTCGGCTTCAGAATAACAGGAAGAGAGGAATACCTAAGATATTCCTCTATAACAGGTGTCAGAGCATCAGGTCCAAGCGAGCAATTTGCGCCGATCGCGTCTGCTCCCATTCCCTCAAGGAGCATGATCATAGCCCGAGGATCCGCTCCGGTCATAAGCTTGCCGTCCCCTCCGTATGCGTTAGACACGAAAACAGGAAGAGAGGAGCATTCCTTGGCTGCCAGAAGCGCCGCCTTGGTCTCATAGCTGTCGTTCATCGTTTCTATGAAGATCAAATCAGCGCCGTGCTTCACACCAAGTCTTACCACTTCAGAAAAAATAGATACCGCTTCCTCGAAATCCAGGTCGCCGTACGGCTTCAGCATTTTACCCGTAGGTCCTATATCAAGAGCTATCCACTTCGGCTTTTCAGAGACGGAAAGCTCCTTGGCTCTTTGGGCATTGGAGATAGCCGCGCTGACAACGGATTCAAGCTCATCCGAGTTAAGCTTCAGCCTATTTGCTCCAAAGGTGTTGGTATTCACAACGTTTGCGCCGCTGTCAAAATACAGGCGATGTATATTTGTTATCAGATCGGGATGGGTGATATTCCACCTCTCAGGAAGCTCTCCGGGTACAAGCCCCTCCTTCTGAAGCAGAGTGCCCATACCTCCGTCGAGAACAACCGTGTTATTTCTTATATACTCGGTAATTTTCATATCCAAAAATGCGGAAAACCGCTAGCCCTTATCGTTTTTTATTCCTACGAATGCGCTTACCGATTTGCTCGGAGACATAAGCAGCGCATCGTTTAAGGTAACTCCTATTTTACGCGGAGGGTCGAGAAGCGAAAAAACGTCTCTCTCAATACTGAGCGGAATATCTCCGTAGCCTGCGCTGACACGTGGACATAGGCTCAGGGAAAGCTCCGCGGACAGTCTGTCGCACAGCGCATCGCAAAGCGCCTCGACCCTCTCAGCTCCGATCGCCTGGTGAACGAGCGCGCGTGAAGGAGATATCTCTCCGTACCGTCTGACAGCTCTGTCCGGAAAGAGCCCCACGGTCGCAACGAACACTATAGCTCGAGAGCAGTCTCGAAGAGCCAGATCAAGCGTATGAGATTTCACGGAAAACGAACCGAAATCAATACACGCCCCCCGTCTTTCGACCGGAATCATTCTCCACACGGCTCTGTAAGCAAGAGACGGCTCAGCCTCTCTGATACAGCTGTCTATGAGAGCTGATATATCCATGGAAGCTCCCCCGCCACCGCTGTAGCGGAGTATCTCGGAGCGGCTAATTGGAGGAGGCGGCAGAGTCAGAACATCCGTCAGCATTCCTTCTCACCTATGATCGACGAGAGGTTACGCATAATCTGAGCGGCAACGTCAGGCTTATTCATAGAGTATACGTGAACGTTGGTTATTCCGTTTGCGTATAGATCGATTATCTGATCGGTGGCGTACGCTATACCCGCCTGCTTCATAGCCGCAGGGTCGGAGCCGAAGCGATCCACTATTGCCTTGAAGCGCTGGGGCATAAAGGAGCCGGAGAGCTTGATGGCGCGCTCCACCTGAGTGCCGTTGGTAATAGGCATAATACCGGGCACTACCGGAACGGTTATACCCGCTTCTCTGCATTTATAAAGGAAATTATAGAGAAGATTATTGTCAAACACCATCTGCGTAGTAAGGAAGGAGCAGCCTGCATCGACCTTTTCCTTAAGGAAGCGTATATCCTCCGCCTGCGATCTGCTCTCAGGATGGACCTCCGGATAACAGGCCCCGCCTATACAGAAGCCGTCGTCAATATCACGTATTTCACGAATGAGATCAACTGCGTGACGGTAGTGCCAGGTGGATCTGTCGCTGCCATCAAGCTCAGGTGTCAGATCTCCTCTCAGCGCCATAATATTCTCTATACCCGCCCCTCGCAGCTCTACGATCTTTGCCCTGACCGTCTCCCTGGTGGATGAAACGCAGGTCAGATGCGCCAGGGTTGGAACGCCGAAGCGCTCCTTGATATTTTTCGCTATTTCCAGCGTATATCTGCTCGTTCCTCCGCCCGCTCCGTACGTTACGCTCATAAAGGCCGGACGAAGAGCGGATATCTCCTCTGTCGCGTGTCTGACGCTGTCAAAGGAGCTGTCTGTTTTTGGAGGAAATACCTCAAAGGACAGGCTTGGGGTCTCTTTTTTTAGTATCTCGGAGATTTTCATAGCTCGCTCCTATAATGTTTTCTTTGATTAATTATACACTAAAGCGTGCGCTTTTTCAATATTTTTTATAATTTTAGGGAATAATCTTTCTTTCACTTGAAATATTCACAAATGCTTGGTATAATAGAGCTAAAAGCAAACTCACAGAAAAAGGACAAAAAAATCGGTGAAGGAAGATAATTTTGACAAAAGAGACCCGGTGAATACCCCTATTCACCAAGAGGATACAGTGAACGAAGCCGTCTCAAGCGAGGCGTGTGAGCAGGATTTACACGCCGTCGAGAGCGAAAAAAACAGCGAAAATCTTAACACGGGTAGGTACATAAGCGAAAACGAGACCTACGGCGGTAAGCCGACGACGCTTAAGGGAAGGCTTGAGAACTTCTGGTATCATTACAAGTGGCACACGGTGGTAGGTATTGCTCTGTTGCTTATATCTGCCATACTGTTCACGCAAATGGCGACCACTCCCGAATACGACGTAAATATGATCTACGCCGGCGGATATACCTTCTCAAGACAAGAGAAGGACGGCGAGGTTCCCTACCTTACCGCGCTGAAGAGTCTTGCCCGTGTCGTTTACGATTACAACGGAGACGGAGAGGTCAACATCAATCTTAACGACCACTACGTTCTCACGGCAGAGGAGATAACCGCCTTGAAGGAATCCGGAAATACTGATATCAACGAATATAGGATCAAGACGGATTTTGAGGATCTTAATACCAATATTATTGCTGACGGCTATCACGTCATACTGATGTCGGAGGCTGTATATCGGGACTATTCGGAGAGATATACAGAGGAGTTGTTCGTCAACCTTACCTCCTATGCTCCCGAGGGCGCTGAGCTCAGCTATGCCGACAGCACCTGCCGCGCGGTCTACCTGAAGGACCTTCCCTTCGGAGATACGCCCGAGCTATGTAATCTGCCTGACGACACCGTGCTGTGTCTTCGTAACAAGACCGTAAGTCTGACCTTCGGCGGCTCTAAGGATGAGGATTTTAAGAGAGGCGAGGAAATTATACGAAGGATATTAAGCTTCAGATAAGGTTCTCCGAACTCACGTTACGGCGGTAGATCGGACGTCTTGCATGCGGTGGGTGTTTATGCGCCTCGTATAATAAAAATTCAAATCTTGTCTTTCGTGAGACGTCATAGCAGATGGTGTTACGGCGCATCACTAAGCGACACACTGAAATATATAAAAATTCGGCTTGCTGAGATCTCAAAGCAAGCCTAATTTGCTCTCTAGCCATAGTTTTTTTGTATTTTACATCGCTACTTATTTGTGATAAAATATATGGGAATAACGTATGGCGGTGCTGGCAATGGGTTTTATCGTGGATGGATTATCCATTTTTATCGGCGGAATTCTCGGCGGTCTTTTCAACAAGAGGATAGACAGCAGAAGCTTCTCCGCCCTGTCTATCGGAATAATGCTTATAAGCCTTGTCGGCTTGCTTGAAAACATACTCTGCGTATCCGACGGAAAAATTATCGGAGAGCATACCATTATCGTGAGTATAGCGCTGGTTGTGGGCTGCTTTATCGGAAACGCGTTAATGCTGGAGGAGAGAGTGTACTCCTTGTCCAAGGCTCAGAGCGCAGCCTCCAGCGGCTTCGTTGATTCGGTTCTGTTCTTCGGAATAGGTGGACTGCAGATCAGCGGACCTATTCTGTACGCTCTGAGTGGTGACAGCTTTCAGCTGATACTGAAGGGCGTGATAGATTTCCCCTTCGCTCTGGTGCTTGGCGCGACCTATGGCAAGAGGGTGTCCATCTCTGCAGCTGTTGTAGTAGGAATGCAGCTGTTCATTGCCGCTATAGCATATCTGCTCGGTGATTTTCTAAGCTCCGCTCTTTTGCGTCAGCTCTGCTCTCTCGGTTATCTGATCCTGTTTTTCTCCGGCTTCAATATGACAGTCGATCCAAAATACAAGATCAAAAATATAAACTTCCTTCCCGGAATATTCTTGCTGATCGTCTATAACGTAATTACGGAGGTCCTCCAAAGGTGACTATTCAACAGTGCATATACGTTCTGGAAATACATAATACCGGCTCCTTCAGCGAGGCAGCCAGAAAGCTGTTCGTGGCTCAATCCAGCCTGTCAAACAGTGTGCGCTCGCTCGAGGACGAGCTTGGTATAAGAATCTTTGAGCGCTCGAAGAACGGTGCCGTGCTGACGGTAGAGGGCGCGGAATTCGTCAGATACGCGACGGAGCTCGTCTCAAAAAGCGATTTTATTATTAACAGATATAAGGTTAAAAAGCCCGGCTCCCGTCTCTACGTTTCCACACAGCATTACGATTTTATCGCCGACGCGTTCTGCAGGCTGGTTACCGAAAACACAGACAGCGAGTATTCTCTTTCCCTGCAGGAGAAGGAGACATACGAGGTGATACGTGACGTGGAAATTGCCTATAGCGACGTGGGAATAATAGCTATCAAGGACGAAAACGTCGATATTATGAACAGATACCTTCAAAACAAGGAGATATCCTTCTCGCCTATACTTACCGTTTCTCCCCACGTTTTTCTAAGAAGAGAGCATCCCCTCTCCGACAAGCATCGTCTTTGTCACGAGATGCTTGTTGGCTATCCGTATCTATGTTACGAACAAGGCGCTCACAACGACTCCTGGTTCAAGGAGGAAATGATATCGGGAGAGCTGGCAGACAAGCGTATTCTTATCAGCGACAGAGCAACTCTGATGAACGTTCTTCTGAAAACCGATGCCTACACCGTAGGAACGGGAATAATGCCCTCGGCTCTGAATGAAGGAAAGATCATTTCCATTCCTATGGACACCGCCGACAGATACAGCGTAGGATATATTATGAGGACGGACAAAAGAACGAACGGACATATAGACAGATTTATCTTTGGCATAGTGGAATACAGCAGCAGTATGAAGCCATAGCGCCGCGGCTTATCCGCCTTTTTCCAAAAGCCTAACTTAAATTACAAAAAGCAAGAATGAACGCGTCATTCTTGCTTTTTGTTTTATTATTAAGAAAGGTTTTGGGTGTCTATTATAAGAAACGTTCAGCTTATCTTACCGTAAGGAACGTTTGGATCATATTTCTATAAGGAACGCTTGACTTGCAAAACAATAATAAACGTTTAGCTTGTCTTATTATACGGAATTTCAGCTCCGTTACTACCCCTTCTTCGTATCCAGAGTATTCTCCTGACCTCTGTAGACGAAAAGCTTGCAATATATGAACTCAAGAGTGAGATTTGCCACCATAGTAACGATCAGAATGACAAAATCGTTGCCACCGTGAGCCTCCGCCAGATCACCAAGGTAGGTGGAAACGGGGGTGAATACAAGGTAGAAAAGGAAAACCTTTGCCATAGCGACGGGAACGTTAGCCGCAGACTTGAAGGTGTAACGACGGTTAAGGGTAAAATTCCACAGAGTTGAAAGTATTAAGGAGACGAGATATGGTATCCAATAATCCTGGATGAAGATCTCAAAAAGCGCAAAGGAGCCAAATTGGATAGCTCCTGCGGAGACCGAGAAGAGCGCGAACTTCAGAGCCTGTATCACCTGTGTCTTCTTTTTGTTCATTTCTTTTGCCTTTCTCGTGTTTTTTTACACGGGTAGCTGTATTTTTCTTTTTTTGGTTTATAAAACAGGGAAAAAGTGTTATATTTCAGCTTCTGAACGACGATTTCCTCACCGTCAGCAAAGCAGGACGTACAGCAGAAAATTTAACACGGGTATGGGTGTTTGATCATTTAAACCTACGGCAGCTTATAATTATTTATCGCTCTTTGGCGCGACAGCCGCGTAGGCATTATCGCTCTCATCACGCGTCATCGGATCATTATTCTCTATTCTTTCGTCAGCATCAACGATTATCGCGCCACGACTTATAGCTTTCTTCTTTTTGAAGAGAGAGGTGAGCTTGCCGATCCCCTTAGCTCCAAGCTTCACGGCGTTTACTATCTCGCCTGCGTGTCCGATCGGATCCTTCACAGCTTCCCTGATATTATGTACTGCGTTAATAACCGTTTCTGCCGGACCTCTTACTGCCGCGACGTCGGCGGCAAGGCTCTCCTTAAGCTCCTCAAGCTTGATCTCGCCGTAGTACCTTATTACCTCCGTAAGAGTCTGAATGATCCAGAATATTATGGAGAGAGTAGCCAGAATTATGGATATACCGTCCGCATCCTCCGCAAGATAGATGCCGTACAGCGTGACGGACAGAGTAAACGCCTTAAGCGTAAGCTTTATAGCCTTTGTGATCCTGCGCGCCTTCCTTCGCGCGTTGCCCAGCCTCTTATTGTTCTTTCTCACTCTAGAGACAAGATACAGCGCAAGGTATACCGCGGAAACCAGAACAAGAGTCACGTTAGCGGAAAAATAACCGTTGTCTATAGCTATCTGATATGAAAAATAGCCGATAGTCACAAGCTGGGATACAACCGTAATAAACGCAAGCAGCTTAGATATATCGTTAAGTATGCTTCTCAGTGTCTTGATCGTGTTAGTGAACATAGCCATACCCCCTTTATCTTGACTGCAATAAGTATACATTTTTTTGGATAATTTGTCAAGTAGTGTAAATTATAACGCAATACTTGGTTGACAACGCGCGCAAAATAGTGTATACTTTACCTTGGCTAACTAAGGGCTCAGACTCTTACGAGAGGACGGTGATATAATGCTTCCGGAAAAATTTCTTATAAGAATGCGGCAGATGCTTGGGGATGAGTACCCCGCGTTTGAGGATGCCCTCTCCCGTCCGTCAGTCAAGGGAGTAAGAGTAAACGGCTTCAAGTGCGACGGGCATGAGCTGAAGAAAATATTTCCGATGCCTCTGACCGAGACGGGATATGCCGAGAACGGCTTCATCGTAGAGGGCGACGGTGGCTTAGGTAATCTTCCGGAGCATCACGCAGGTATGATATACTCTCAGGATCCGGGAGCTATGGCAACCCTCTCCGCCATCAAGCTTTGGGAGGGCGCGTACGTGCTTGACGCTTGCGCTGCTCCGGGCGGAAAGACCACTCAGGCGGCGGATATGATCGGAGCGGACGGCTTTATTTTATCTAACGAATTTGTTCCGAAGAGAGCAAAGGTATTAGTCAGCAATTTGGAGAGAATGGGCGCTCCATCCGCTATGGTCACGTCTATGGACACGGGAGAGCTCCGTAGGCTCTACAGAGCCGTCTTCGATCTCGTAATATGCGATGCTCCCTGCTCGGGCGAGGGTATGTTCAGAAAATACGACGAGGCAGTTGAGGATTGGAGTGAGGAAAACGTTGCAATATCCGCGAAAAGACAGGCGGAGATACTGAACAACTGCGCTCCGCTTGTAAAACCCGGAGGATATCTTCTCTACTCCACCTGCACATACTCCCAAGAGGAGAACGAGGAAAACGTTAGAGCCTTTATATCGGATCACCCTGACTTCAGTATAGCTCCCGTCAGAGAGGAGCTTGCGCGGATAACCTCTGACGGCATTGACGTAAGAGGTGATATGCCTGCCCTTCGGCTGACGCGCAGATTTTATCCTCATATGTCAAGGGGTGAGGGGCAGTACGTTGCCCTCTTGAAAAAAGACGGCGGCTGCGAAGAGTCTCCGGCTCTCTTTTATAAGGATTCGTCCCGTCCCGTGTCAAAAAAAGAGACGGCTGTAATAGAAAGGTTCCTGAAGGAAAATATGAAAAGTATCCCCGTCGGCAGATACGTAAGCGTGGGCGACGGTATATCTCTGGTTTCACACGGTATGCCGATCCCTCCCCACTCGGTATTTATGGCAGGCACTATGCTGGGCACGCTTAAGGGTGAGAACCTTATACCCCATCATCACTTCTTCTCCGTATACGGAAAAGATATGAAAAACAGGGTTATGCTGAAAAAGGGCGACCCCCGTGTAGAGAAATATCTAAGAGGCGAGGAGATCGACTGTGACGCAGAAAATGTGAACGGCTGGTGCGCTGTGTGCTACGAGGGCGCGGTCATCGGCGGTGGAAAAATATCCGGCGGAAAGGTAAAAAACCATTACCCAAAGGGACTGCGTGCCCATTAGATCGGCGACTTTTAATGTACTTTATCATTACTGACTGCCAATGCTTCTGTACTGCGTTCCGGATACGATCGGAATGCGCAAAACACCCGATCGGCTTGCCTAAAATACCCGAAAACACACATACGTACACTATATTTGAGCGATTATTTCATATAACCGCGGACAAAAAATAAAATAACAAAACAAGGAGAATATAAAAATGAGCAAAATACTCGCAACAGTGGGTCAGACACCCATAACCGAGGATTCGGTAAACGAGTTCCTCGCAAATCTCGGTCAGAGAGCTCAGGCGTATAACACGCCGGAGGGAAGACGCGAGATACTTAATCAGCTGATCGCAAACAAGCTTATGCTGATGGACGCAAAGCGCAATCTCTACGAGGCAGAGCCTCAGTTCAAGGCGCATCTCGCTAAGGTGAAGGACGATCTCCTGGCAAGCTACGCAGCTGAAAAGGTCCTGGCAGCCGTCAAGGTCACAGACAAGGATGCCGAGGAATATTACGAGGCAAACAAGGACAAGTTTGAGCAGGGCGAGACTGTAAACGCAAGCCATATTCTCGTTGACAGCGAGGAAAAGGCAGCGGAGATTCTTGCGGATATCAAATCCGGCAAGATCAGCTTTGAGGATGCGGCAATGCAGCATTCCACCTGTCCCTCAAAGGCAAGAGGAGGAAATCTCGGCGATTTCGGCAAGGGACAGATGGTCAAGGAATTTGAGGACGCAGCCTTCGCTATGGAGGTAGGAGAGGTGTCTGAGGCACCCGTCAAGACACAGTTCGGTTATCATCTGATCAAGCTCAACTCCAGAAACGAGAGCGGAGTAATGCCCTATGCGCAGATCGCTGACGAGATCAAGAGAGCACTCCTTATGGAGAAGCAGAGAGCAGCGTTTGACAGCAAGGTCAACCAATTGAAAATACTCTATCCCGTAGATATAATGGTATGAGCGACGAGCTTGATATCCTGAAGTCAAGGTGCCTTGAGCTTGCGAAAAAGTCACACGGGTCGGGCATATATCTGTTTACTGACTTCTTAGGTCTAAGCGAACAATCGGCGCTTAGGGAGATCGGGCCGCAGCTTCAAGGGTATATCTGCACCGAGTTCGGAGGAGTGGAGGGTGCTGAAAGAGTAATGGTTCGCTTCGGTGATCCGGATCAGATCCCCTACGACGCGCCCTTCCCCATACAGACTCTCCTCATTGCACCAATAGCACCCAAATTTGCCGAAAAGCTCTCTCACAGAGATTATCTCGGAGCGCTTATGAACCTCGGCATCGAGCGCGGAAAGCTCGGTGACATTGTGCAAAGAGAAGGATGCGCGTACCTATTTACCAGAGAGGAGATCGCCGATTATATACGGAATAATTTGACACGGGTCAGACATACCGACGTGAAGGTCACCCTTGTCGACGGTGTTCCGGCGGGCGACATCTACACGACGGAGAGGCGCAGAATAGTCCTGTCGGGTGAGAGAGTTGACGCGGTCATAGCGAAGGTGTACAATCTCTCCCGTGAGGAGTCGGCAAAGCTCTTCGTGCGCGGGCTTGTATTCGTGAACGGAAAAGAGATCTCATCTCCCTCTCATAAGCCGCGCGAAAACGATAAGATAAGCGTTCGCGGCTACGGCAGATTTATCTACGTGGGCACGGAGTCCACCACTAAGCGCGGAAGGCTCGGCGTTGCAGTCGACGTCTACGTTTAATATTTCAGCTTCGTTTAAGCAAAAGAGAATCGCACCTGTCGGCTATGCCGCGGTGCGATTCTCTTTTTCCGTACAGCTCCGTTCAGCCTTGCGCGGCTGACCTACGTATCGAATGCTTTAAAGCTGCGGATCATTAAATTCGTATTAGTTATTCAACGGGCGTCAGCCTCTGTTGGCTGTAGGCTCCTTAAACGTTCTGTAGGTCCTTACCCTTCGTCTTCTGGCTGTCTTCTTCTTGAAATTCTCGTGCTTCTGGAGTCCCTCTCGGTAGATCCTTACCGACGATTCATCAGCCCGTCTTACCGTGCGCTTCGCGCGCCAGGTGTCATTGAAATTGCGGTGAAGGCGAAGACTGATAAGCATCTCTCCATCCTTTTCACAGCTGAAATAGTAGGTGTACTTCTGTCCCTTAGAGTGAAGCGCCCTTCCCTTCTCAATAAGCGGGAAGTGACATATAGGACAGACGGGAGACTTGACTATATCGTCGTCTAAAAGCTCCTCTATCGTGACGTATCCGTCATCTCCGGCATCCGCGTCACCGATGACGCCCTCCTCCAGATAATCGCCTGACGCCTCGCTGTAGCTCTTCACAGCGTCCGGTACGTCCAGCCTCTGAGCTACCAGAGCCGTGAAATACGCGTCGTTCAGCGCGTCGTGTGCCGGAAGATTCTGCGGTATCTCAAAATACTCCATAGCATATTCGAGAGAGCGCTGCTTCGATAGACCGTCCGTTCTGGTGTTGAATATCCGCTGCAGATCGTAGGTCTTGGCGATCCAATCCGCAGATACTCCGTGAGCCACGAGATTCTCCCTGAGCATAGGAATATCGTCGGGACCCCAGGTAAGAAAGGCGTAATCCTCTCCGCACCACCTGCGGAATCTCTCCGATGCCTCGGCAAGCTCGGTGCCGAGATCTATCTGCTCCTGTGTTATGCCCGTAAGCTCGGACACGTGACGGTGCAGCTTCTTGTAATACTTTGGCTTAACTATTATCTGGTAGGATCCGCATATGTTCATCCTGCGGTCAAGCTTGACAGCGCCGATCTGAATAACTTCGCCTCGCAAGCGGCGCGAAAGCTGCTTCTGTACAGCCAGCGCCTTCTGAGCGTATGCCTGATTCCACTCCAGATCCAGTGATATGTAAAACATATTATCTGTACCTTTTCTTTAATTTCATACCCGTATATTATATCATCAGAGCAGGAAAATGTCAATAGTGTAAGCATAGCATAAAGTAAACAATGTTTTAACTTTAAATTTCGGAGCGAGCTCGCAGTCCGGGCAGATCAAATATCCAAAGCTTCGAAAGATTATTTCAATATACCGATTGACAGCGGTTTTTCGGTGTGCTATAATTAAGAAGATTTTTAAAAATAATTTACGCTTTATTGGCGGCGCAAATAACAGCACCGCCCGAAAAGAGGAGCCAAGATGGAAAGAACGGAGAGAATACCCGAGATATTTGCGTCCTGCGTATTTAACGAGGACGTAATGCGGGAGAGATTACCGAAGGATGTATATAAGTCACTGCTCAATACCATTGCGACCGGCAAGGAGATAGATGCCGGCATTGCCGACGTTGTAGCCGGAGCTATGAAGGATTGGGCTATAGAGCACGGCGCTACCCACTTCACCCACTGGTTTCAGCCTCTGACCGGCGTAACTGCGGAGAAGCATGACGCCTTTCTCTCGCCCGTTGGCGGCGGAAAGGTAATAATGGAGTTCTCCGGTAAGGAGCTGATCCGCGGCGAGCCCGACGCGTCCTCCTTCCCCTCCGGCGGTCTGCGCGCCACCTTCGAGGCTCGCGGCTATACGGCATGGGATCCTGCCTCCTACGCGTTTATCAAGGACGGCTCTCTCTACATTCCCACAGCGTTCTGTTCCTACGGCGGAGAGGCTCTGGATACCAAGACTCCTCTGCTTCGCTCTATGGACGCCATAAGCGCCGCGGGACTCAGAATAGTCAGACTTTTCGGTGACAGCGTGTCAAAGAGGATCGTCTCCACGGTAGGCGCGGAGCAGGAATATTTTCTTATCGACGAGGAGGACTTCAAGGCAAGGCGAGACCTTTTTTATTGCGGAAGAACTCTGTTCGGCGCTCCTCCCGTAAAGGGACAGGAGCTTGAGGATCACTACTTCGGCGCCTTACCTACGCGGGTATCTGCCTTTATGAAGGAATTGGACATGGAGCTTTGGCGTCTCGGTATAACGTCCAAGACCAAGCATAACGAGGCAGCTCCCTCACAGCACGAGCTGGCTCCCATATTCTGCACAACCAATATTGCCGTTGATCAGAACCTTCTGACTATGGAGTGTATGCGCAAGCTGGCGCCCAAGTACAATATGGCGTGTCTGCTTGCGGAGAAGCCCTTCGAGGGTATAAACGGATCGGGAAAGCACAACAACTGGTCCCTATCCACCGACAGCGGAATAAATCTTCTGAAGCCGGGAAAGAACCCCGGGGAAAATAAGCAATTTCTTCTCTTCCTCGCGGCTGTGGTAAGAGCGGTCGACGAATACCAGGATCTTCTCCGTATTTCAGCCGCAACAGCCGGCAACGACTGCCGTCTTGGCGGTCACGAGGCTCCCCCCGCCATTATATCCATCTTCCTCGGTGAAGAGCTGGAGGCGCTGGTAGCGTCTATAATCAAGGGAAAGAGCTATTCAAAAAAGGATACGAAATATATGTCGCTGGGTGTTCCCTCAGTACCAACGATACGCAGGGACAATACAGATAGAAACCGCACGTCCCCCTTTGCGTTTACCGGCAACAAGTTCGAGTTCAGAATGGTGGGCTCATCGCAGAATATCGCGCTCGCAAACATCGTGCTTAACACGGCTGTGGCAGAGTCGCTTACAATATTTGCCGAGGCGCTTGAGGAGACCGTTGACTTTGACCGCACGCTTGATAAGCTGCTGGCAGATACCTTCAGGACTCACTCCAGAATACTCTTCTCAGGAAACTCCTACTCTAAGGAATGGGAGGAGGAGGCGAAGGCAAGGGGACTCTCAAACTTCAAGTCCTCACCCGAGGCGTACGCGCACTTTACGGACGAGAAAAACATCAGACTCTTCAGCCGATTCGGCGTAATGAGCGAGACGGAGATGAGGTCGAGAAGAGAGATCTTCTTTGACAGCTACCGTAAGATCATAAACATTGAGGCGCGGACTATGCTGGAGATTACGTCAAGAGATATAATCCCTGCGGTATCCGGATATATTTCCGACCTTTCCGCCTCAATTAACGCGACACGGGTAGCACTTAACAGCGCGAGCGTGGACTGTCGCGTCTCAATATGCGAGAAGCTCTCGGAGCTGCTCTCCAAGACCTATGACGCCTATCTCTCCCTTGAGAGAGCGGAGCGCACCGCGGTATCAAAGACATCTGAGGAGGAGAGCGCCTTCTACTACAGATCAAGCGTTATACCCAGGATGGACGCGCTACGCCGTCTGGTTGACGAGATGGAGACTCGGACCAGCAGAGAGGCTTGGCCAATGCCCACCTACGGAGATATCATCTTCAAAATATAATTACTTCAAGATACGATCATTATTAAGGCTGTCCGGATTCTTTTGCGACAGCCTTTTCTATAAACCGAGATTTTTACAATATTATAAAAACAATTTACGATATTACAAAGACATATTTCAAGGATAAGATTATAATATACTTAGTTAATGCGTCACGGAGGTATTATAAATGAAGAATAAGGCAAACGTAACGGTGAATAAACGCAGTGACAGTGAAGAACGGAAAAGCACTCCCCTAGGCGTCAGAGAGGATAGGCTTGACCCCTTCTTCTACGATCAACCCGAGAGGTTATTTATCGAGGATCTGAAATCCCCTCTGCACGATAAGGCGCCTCTGAATTTCAAAAGGGACAGAGAAGCGGAAAAGGGTGAGGTATCGGCGCTGGGAATATACGTTGTTGACGAATTTCCCGATCCGGAGGGGTTGCTTGAAACAGCTTATCTCGACTTTAACGCATTTATCCGTGTAACGAAAATCGGCGGAAACACTTATCCTCTTCGTACGGTCTGCTCCGACGAAATGGAGACGGAGAGCTACCGCATAGTCACAAACGTCCTTGGCTGTACGGTTACAGCCAAAGACACGGAGGGAATCCGTCGGGCGCTTGTGTATATTGAAGAGGAAATGACCAAAAATGAGGGACCGATCCTTCCACTTTCCGATATCACACGCACACCGAAAATCAAGGATAGAATTACACGCGGCTTCTTCAGCCCGACTAACAGACCGCCGAAATACGGTGACGAGCTGCTCGACGACGTGGAGTACTACCCGGACGAGTATCTTAACAGACTTGCTCACTCGGGAACTAACGGACTGTGGATATACACGAGCTTCCGCGCTCTTGTCAAGACCGATTACTTTGACGACGACGTTGAAAAGATCAAAAAAAGACAGGAAAAGCTGACACGGGTGGTGGCTAAATGCAAAAGATACGGTGTCGGAGTTTACGTTTTTGCCATCGAGCCGTTAGGTCTTCTTGAGCACGAGCATATTCTCCACCCCGAGTTTTCAGGTGCAGAAAAGCGCTTTCAGCATTACCCCGTATGTCTTCGCAGTGAGGCAGCGGCAGATTACATTGCCGAGGCTACAGAGAAGCTCTTCCGTGCCGTACCGGATCTCAAGGGATATATCGGTATAACCGCGGGTGAGAGACCTACCAACTGCGCCTCCGGAGGAAACTACAAAACCTGCCCGAGATGCAGAAGATATTCAAGGGGAGAAAACCTCGCCTTTGCATGCGATAAAATAATGGAGGGCATTCGCCGCTCCGGAACGGGCGCCAGATTTATCAGCTGGACCTACGGGCACAGATATTGGGATTATAACGACATAGAAGAGTATATAGATAAGCTGCCGTCCGACGTAACCGTGATGCAGAACTTTGAGGACAGAGGGTACGATAAACAGCTTGGTCGGGATCGCATTGCATACGATTATTGGCTCTCCTATCCGGGTCCATCCGAGCTGTACGAAAAAAGTGCAGGATGGGCTAATAAATACGGCAAGGAGCTGTACGCAAAGATGCAGGTTGTGACCTCTCACGAGATGTCAACCGTTCCGTATATTCCGGCGCCGGGTATTGTATTCGATAAATACAGCAGTGCAAGAGAGCTTTCCGTAACGGGCGTTATGGAGTGCTGGTACTTTGGCAATTATCCTTCCATTATGAGCCGCGCGTCAGGCGCGCTTTCCTTCAGGGAGAATATGACTGATAAAGAGGCGTTTTTGCTTGATTTCGCAGCACGGGTCTACGGTAAAAGCTCAGCACCTCTGGTTGCTTCCGCCTGGAAGTGCTTCGAGGAGGGATACAAAAATTATCCGACTAACATTATGTTCTCCTACTACGGACCAATGCACGACGGCGTTGTGTGGGAGCTTCAGCTCCTGCCAAAGAACAATCCTCTCTCGCGCTCCTGGCAGCTGGTCGACAAGCCTGACGGTGACAGAATCGGAGAATCACTCTACAGAGGGCACACGCTGAGCGAGGCGCTGACCCTTGCCAAGAGAATGGTTGATGAATGGGATGAGGGTCTCACGCTTCTGTCCGGCGCAGACGTAGGGGAGCAACTCACCGTAGCCGAGGGTATCGGTACTTTGATGCGCTCCGGCTACAATATACTTCTCTTCTATAAGCTGCGCTCCGATCTGGGAAGAGAAAGAACCGACGCGACGTGCCTGCTCGACAGACTAAGGGAGCTGGCTCTCGCGGAGATAAATAATTCGGAGAAAATGGCAGAACTGTGCGAGAAAGACGCAAGGCTTGGCTATCACTCGGAGGCGGAGGGCTTTAAGTTCTTCCCGAAGAAACTTCGTCACCGTGCGGAGCAGCTACGCAGGCTTATCGAAGAGGAGTTCCCCGTCGTTGAAAAGCGGATAAAAGCCGGTGAGCATCCCCTTGGATACTACTTTGCCGAGGGCGAGAGCTGCTACAGGCTGGGCTCCGGCGTGAAGGAAAGCATAGGAGACGTGGGATGCTTTGAGGCGACGCTCGACGGCGAGCACGTGTGCCTCACCGTAGACGCTCCCGAGAATTCCGTGGTCAGCGCGTTCTTTGAGTTTGAGCCGGGCTTCCCCGACCCGGGTATAATGTTCGGCGCGGGAAGAATTTCGGTACATAACGAGATCGCTACGGCTCCTACGGGTGATATAATCTTCGTCCCCTCCGCATACTCTCACGAGGGCGTGGTCGGCGATACCTTCACCGAGGAGCTAAGCAAGTATTCTCACAGCGTAAGCGTTTCCGATGGCAGAGCCATCCATACGTTAAGAAGACTCATACCGAGAGATATGTGGAACGGCAAGGGCGCCTTCAAGCTGAATATTGCTATCGATGCTGTTCATTGGATAAGCTCCGACCGGCCCATACGGGTGCTTGGCAAGGAGGAGCAATCCCCGGACGAGTACGGTTTCGTATCCCTGTAACCGCAAGATAAAATCGGCTTTAAAAAGAAATGCCGTACAAAAAATATATTAAGCCCGACGGTTCAGTAATGAGCCGTCGGGCTTTTAGTCGTTATTTTATCGAAGGATCGCTTACGGCTCAGGATACGTAATATTCCTTTACTATTTCCGGCGAATTTATACTCATATTCCCTCGAAAACGTTGGGAGTGAACAGATATCTGCCCGAGCGCCACTTACTCCAGCCGATATTGGGAAATTCTATAAGCTCCTCCTCCAGCTCGTCAATGGAGTCACATTTACATTCTATATAGTCGAGAAGCCTCTGTCTGCAGGAAACGGTTCTGGCTATCACTCCGCCGATACGCATATCCTGAAGGTCAAATCCGGAGGGCTTATTCTCCGCAAACCACTGTACCCTGAAGGCGTTAAGATACTCGGGAAGAAGAGTGAGAAGCGGTGTATAATGATCCTCAACAAGCCGCAAAAGCTCAGACCTATCCCCTGCCCGATACGCTCTGCGTGTACGCAGTCCCAGGGCGTATTTATGATAGAGAACCTCGCACAGCTTCGCCGCCGCCTTAAAGGCAAAAGAGGCTTTAGTGTCTACCCGTGTAGAGATTTCCTCAAGATTTTTGGCATACTCGGCATATTTTTCGCCCGCCTCCTCATCAACGTACCAATCCTTGAATCCGTTGAAGTAATCGGAATAAAGCATAAACTTTGAGGGATTGTAGTCGCATCCCGAGAAGTCGGGATTTCCCGGTCGGTTGGGATCGTCGATCTGCATATAATCATCAAATGGCACGCCGAATTCTCTGAGGAATCCTTCCTTGATCTTATCCGCATCCCTCTCGCCCCGGGCGTATTTTGCAATATAATAGAGGCTTGGCAGCTCGGAATAGCGGGAGCATTCGTTTCCGTCGTCACCCCATAGACAGATCATAATATTCTCTACGCCGTTTTTCTCGCAGGCGTCAAGAGCGGCTGTTGTGCACTTAATAGTAAAATTGTTATAGGGTATCATTCCCCTCCAGCCCCAAACGGCGCCGGCAAACCAGGGCTCAGATGTAAGCTGCCTGTGGTTATAAATCATACCGTCGTAGCGGTTAAAGTCGGTCGAGTAGTAATCCCAATAAACCGGGATCACCCCGTTGGGAACGGACTCTGTCACGTCCCTCGGCACTTCCCTTTTTTCGATCCAATACTTGCCCTCATTCCACTCCGTAAAGAACATATCCGACCAGCAGAGGATGGTATAACCGTACTTGTCGGCGATCTCCTTTATCCTCGCGAGATGACGCTTGATTATCGGAATCGGCTTCTCGTATCCGTTCCTTCTCAGCAGCTCTCCCGTGCCAAGCCCGAACGCCTCGTCAAGTCCTATATGTATGCGCCTTGATCTGTAGCACCTACTGAGAGTGGCGAATGCCCGATCTATAAACTCGTAGCTTCTCTCATCATCAGGGAGAAGAATATCTCTTGACTCCTTAGGCAGAAAATCCCATTTCAGCGCAAGCTCAAGGTGACCGAGAGTCTGGATGCAGGGGATAAGCTCCATACCGATACTCGCCGCATAATCGTCAAGCTCCCGAAGCTCATCTACGGTATACCTGCCACGCATGTAGCCAAAGAGCGGATACTCGGGTATCTCGTAGGTGTCCTCCGTATACAGCATCGCCGCATTGTAGCCTATCCTCTTCAGTATAAGAAGAAACTCCTTCACACTAGAGAGCTTCATAACCGCATTACGCGAGCAATCTATCATTGCCGAGAGTGTTTTTATCTTCATAGGACGTAAGATCCTTTCTATTTGTTTACTGATATTTCAGTCTAAACTGGGGATTGTCAATCGGAAACAGCGTCATAGGATTTGCAAAAGCCGTCCTACGCTTGCGAAAGAGAAATGACGGCTTGTTTTTCGGCTATCTTAGGCTGACGTCGGAGCTTTCGGTGACAGTATTAAACGCGCGGTATAAAAACTGTCTTTCAGCGCATTTTCAACACTTGATACCAAGGCTCTGATGGACTTAAAAAATTACGTCCCTCAGATAAGGGTAGAAAGAAGCCTTCCTATATCTCTCGCCATAAGATAGAAGCCAAGATCGGTGGGGTGAACTCCGTCAACGGTAAACTCGTTGCCAAGTCCCTCAAAATCAGCAAAGAAGGAGCTACCGTCTATAAAGTAAACGTTCTTGTCCCCCGCAGCTATTGCCGCGTCGTAGGTTGCCTTGATCGCGTTAAGGCGAGACGACCTGTCATCAGAGGGATTTACGTCGGGACGTGTTATGATAATGATAGGCAGCGTCGGGTGCTTTGCCCTGACTGTGTCGAAGAGCCTCTTGTGAGTCTCCAGAAGGTATTCCGCGTTCCTTGCGTTATAGTCGTAGTCGTAGACGAAGGCGGACATAGAGAGAGACGCGATATACTCAGCCATAGGAAGCTCACCCTTGCAGGATCCGCCAAAGCCAAGATTAATATGGTCAACGTTCAACTGTCTCGATATCTGTGCCTCGTACGCCATACCCGGTCTTGTGCAGCATCCGCCGTTGGTGATAGACGATCCGTAATAAACCACCGGCTTATCGAGACGGTAGGGCTCCGCAGCCTCCAGACGTGCGTTCTCATCAATGCCAATATAGAAATCCTTAACACCGGAATAAAGAGGAAAATGAATGGTTATCTCTCTCATTTTCGACTCGCCGAGCGCCTTTAACGACTCCATATTGCCCTCGTTTTGATCAAACGGTGGGAAGAATCCACCTGCAAATACACCGTCAGCATAAATGTCAAGTCCCATGGTGCTGCAAACAGTCATCATAGAATTTTGCTCAACGTTGTGAAGATTCACCTTGACCGCAACGTATGGGCTGTCTGTCTTGAATCTAACTCTGCCGCCTGCGGTTTGCGTGGACTTCTGTACCAGATTCTTGCTTGTTGCCTCAGCTACGTCGGAGGGTACTCGGTAATATCTGTCGCCCTCCTTCCACACACCGTATATTTTGAAGGGCTCCTCATCAATATTATAGAATTTAATTCCTTCCTTTTCAATAGTTGTTTTAACTATCAGATTTTTATCTACTTGTACTGCAGGCATTTCTTCTTTCCTCCTGAATTTTTCATTTTTTAATCATTATTCGAATTTTCCGGCGTTACTGTCTTTCGGTGAATGATATATCCATCAGCCTCCGGACGAGTTCGTTATATTTTACCGGTATTTTAAGTTGATCATTCTTTGTTTTCTTATATTTTATGCACTTTTGCAGTTGATTTTTCCGTTATCGGCCCAGAATACGCTTTAATAAGGGAAAAAGAGCCTCAGCCATACAGTACATACCTATATCGTTAGGATGAACGCCGTCGCAAAACGCCTCGCCGCCAAATTCTCCGAACAAGGCAGCGCCGTCAACGAAGTATACGTTCTTGTCTCCCGCAGCCTTTGCATTTTCGTAGGTACGAAGGATTATCTCTCTGCGCCTTGCATGTCTATCGCGCAAGCGGTCTCTGGGCATAGACAGCATTATTATCGGAAGATCCGGCTCCTTTTCTCTCACCGCTCTGAAGAATGGCTCGTGAGTCTCGTCAAGCTCCTCTATGGATCTTGCGTTAAAGTCATAATCCATAACGAACACCGATTTATTAAGCGTACAGATGTGTTCCGCGATCACCTTTTCGCCGTGCGCGCTGCCGGAGAAGCCAAGATTTACGCAGTCTGCATCCAGTAATCGCTCCAGTCGATTGGTATACGAGAGCGCCGGTCTTGAGGCGCAGCCGCCCTGAGTGATCGAGGAGCCGTAATACACTATCGGCTTCTCTACAGTATAGTCCGGAGCGCTTCTCAGAGTCGAGCCCTCGTCAAGTCCTATAATAAGGCTGTAAACCTCACCGTAATTTGGGAAATAAACGGTGATCAGATGCTCACCCTCTCCCTCGATTATCTCGTCACTCAGAAACTCGTATTCGGTGACCGGATAGGAGATACCCGGCCTTGAGGTGCAGAAATATACGCCGTCAACGTAGATATCAAAGGATGCCCGATTCAGATACGCGCCGTTGTCCGACGGCATATTCGCACCACGCCTGATAAGCAAAGCAAACCGTCTGCTATTCGTCGCAAAACGAATTCTGCCTCCTGCGGTATTCGCGTGCAGGCTGCCAATTCCGTCGTTTGCGGAGTACGCCACCTCCTCGGGTAAACGGACGTACTTATCACCGTCTCTGTATACTCCATAGATCCGGAAAGGCTCCTTATCTACATCGTAAAAATCCAGTCCTGCTCGAACTATAGTTGTGGTCGCAGACATATTTTTATCTATTACCGACAGATCAAGCTTTGGAAATTTATTCCCTTTCATAACGTTCTCCTGTATTGATTATATCGCCATTTTCTTTACACGGGTAGGGGTATATGACCTAATCAGCCGTCTCCTTTTTTCAAGAGGCGCACAAAGTGATCTTCTCTTATTCCCCAAGAGCTGCCTTTAAGGCGGGATAGAGTCCCTTCGCCATAAAGTAGAAGCCAAGGTCGTTGGGGTGGCAGCTGTCAACCGTTCCCTCGTTTCCTATCGGACTAAGCGCCTCGGGCATAGGAGCAAAGTATACGTTTTTATCTCCACGTGCCACCGCGTTATCGTAGGTCTCTTTGATTACAGCGTAACGGGCGTCTCTCTGCTCCTTTGGCAAGAACTCCGGACGTGTCGCAAAAATGACGGGTAGCTCGGGATGAGCCTTACGTATTATTTTGAAGAAGGGCTCGTGGGTCGCCGCAAGATGCTCCACGCTGGGAGCGTTATGGTCGTACTCCATAATAAATGCGCTCATATCGAGTGACGCTATGTAATTCGCCATTGCCTCCTCCCCCTTCGCGCTGCCTGAGAAGCCGAGATTTATATAATTGGAGTCGGTCCAGCGCGAAAGATGCGCCGAGTGAACGTTTCCGGGTCTGGAGGCGCATCCACCCTGGGTAATGGATGAGCCGTAGATTACGAAGGGGCGCTCGTGCTTATAGTCCGGAGCGCGTTTAATAACCGCGTCCTCCTCCACGCCTATCAGAAGATCAAGAACCGGACCGTAGGCGGGAAAGTTGATAGTAAGGGTGCGCTCTCTTTTATCGGCAAAGGAGCAGGACGCCTCGAAGGTCTGCTCGCCTGAGCGATTACCGCCGGGACGGAAGGTGGTAACGTACGTATCCCCGTCGTATATGTCAAAGCCGGCAACCAGAATATACGTCATATGGTCGGGATTATAGCCGGTGTCCCTCCTCGCTATAAGAACGATTCTCCGGCTGTCTGTCGTAAAGCGAACTCTGCCTCCAACCGTATTGGAGTTAAGTCCGTCCACACCGGGACTTACAGCAGCGGAAACCTCGGGTGGCATTCTGTAATAACGGTCTCCGATCTTACTGACACCGTATAGGCGCATCGGCTCGTCCTCCGGCTTATAAAACACCATTCCATCCTTACGGATATTGGTTTCGTTGGCCATATTTTTGTCAATCTGTTCAAGGGTAAGCATTGCCGTCCTCCATTCTCCAAGCAAGAATTTAAAATAAAGTTATTTTAATTATAGTCTCGCGCGGAATAAAAGTCAAGACAATTGTTGACAAATATTCCGGGGTATGATAAAATACGTTTAATAATAGGTTGTGCGCTATGAGATGTCGGACCTTACCGAGTCACGGCGCCGAAGGAGCTATACTATGGCTATAGAGATAAACAAGCAGGAATTCGTCTCACGTCTCATGACGGTATTTTCGGAAAACGGTCTGTTAAATCTATTAGACGATGAAAGATGCGAGCTGTTCTACCGACTGACCGAGAGGATGCTGACGGAAAACGAAAAATACAACCTGACCGCTATAACCGACGTAAATAAGATAATACTTGGGCACTATGCGGATTGCGCCGCGATCGAAGGAAGCTTCAAGGATGGCGGCAGAGTGGTGGACGTTGGTTGCGGAGCGGGATTCCCTACTCTGCCGCTGGCAATCGTCAGACCGGATCTGCAGATCACGGCTATCGACTCAACGGCTAAGCGTGTCGGCTACGTTGCAGAAACGGCAAAAATGCTGGGGCTCTCAAACATCTCCACACGGGTAATTCGTGCCGAGGACGCAGGCAGGACGGAGGAGTTACGTGAAAGCTTTGACTACGCCACAGCCAGAGCTGTCGCGGAGCTGCGTGTGCTGTGCGAGCTGTGCCTTCCGCTCGTAAAGACGGGCGGAAAAATGGTTGCTATGAAGGGCAGAAACGCGGAGCTTGAGCTTCAGGGCGCAAGGGACGCTATAGCTAAGCTTGGCGGAAAGGGCGGTAGCTTTGACAGCATCACGCTAAGGGATGCCGACGAGGAGCTGACCCACCCCTTGATACTCATAGACAAGATGTCAAAAACTCCGAGGAGCTATCCGAGAGCTTACTCGCAGATATCAAAAAAGCCTCTTTGATATCGTAGGCCCTCGTTAAATCGCTTTTCCCTCTTGCCGTTATCGATTCACAACAGTAATAATACTACAAAAAACGAATCGCCGCCCCGTCACTCCGTGACGTCGGATCGCGATTCGTTTTCTTGATTTTTACAAACAAATATTTACTTTTTTCTCTTTTTGCCGAATATTTTTCCGAAGAAGCCCTTGAATTTTTCTGATAACCTTTCTCCGTTTTTATTATTCTTGATCTTGCGGACTAGCTCCTTCTTTGTGAGCTTATCAATATTAAGCTCTCTTCCCTTTTTCAGTCTGCGCTCATACTGACTGTGCGTATAGAGTCCTACGTTAGCGGCAAAGTCGCACACGTCCTTGTCCTCAAAATCCTCAGCCTCGTGAGAATACCAGCCGAAGCTGTCAGCAAATCCGCCGTGCAGAAGATCCCAGAAATCAGCCTTACCGTCATTCCAGAGAAGATTATATATCTTATAGCATCGGCTTGCCGAAAGGTTAAGGAAAGCGTTCTTCAGCGGAATATATACGCCGTGCGATGTCAGAAACTCCTTGACCTTATGGTATACGACGGGTACTTGGCTGTAATACTTTCTGAAAAGCTTGGTGCGTGACTGGTCGTTATACACTCTGTGATGCACCAGCACCTCCTCTACCGCGGCGATACGTGATGCCAGCGACATAGCCGAGCAGACAAAATGCACGTCCTCAAAAACGTAAAGCTCAGGGGCGAAAACAAGCTCCTTCTCTCTGATAAACGAGGTCTTGAACAGCTTATTCCAAACGTAGCCCGTGGTACATTGAAGTATGTAGTCCGGGTATTCGCATTTTGATACGACTGCCCCATCATTCAGTATCTCCTGATGGGGTGCGGGAATAGCGGGGGAAAAATCCGACTGCTTATCGTTATAGACGTCATATTTGCACACCGCGATATCCAGATCCTCTCTGACAGCGATCTCATACATGCGCTCCAGCAGAGTGGGCTCAAAGAAATCGTCAGCGTCAAGGAAGATAACGTAATCGCCTCTAACACGGCTGATTCCCTTGTTTCGAGCGGTAGATACGCCCGCGTTATTCTCCGTCACTATTCTGATACGGTCATCCTTCTGCTGATACTCCTTGATGATAGAAAGAGATTTATCAGTAGAACCGTCGTCAATACATATTATTTCGATCTCCCTAAGGGTCTGATCGATAACAGTATCCATCGCAGGCCTGAGATAATCAAAGGCATTATATATCGGTATGATTACTGAAACTTTAATGTTAGCATTCATAAAGGTATCCTCTACACCGTTACTTATCTTAATTGTACCATTGATTAAGAAAATTGTCAATACCTGTCTTATTCCACTCGCGCGTGCGTAATACTTTTTAAGGGTTTCATTGTTAAAGTTGCCTAGTTTACCTCTCAATTTTTGGTCATCTTGACGAACAGTTTCTTCTTTTTTTCTTTAAAATATGGAAAACCCCTTTATCCTATGATATAATCTATGCAAAAGGTGTGATTCGCAGGCGCAGAGCGATGCGGCGCTATGCGAAAGACAAAGACGGGAGGACGCGTGTATGAAATATTACTACTCATCGGAGGAAATTGAAAAGCAGCGAGAGCTGGATTTAAAAAGGCGCGAGCTTATGTGGGACGAGATCGCGGAGGATGCGGGAGGCGGCGAGATCGGTAGCGCCGTCAGCGACGCTGTCAAGGACCTCTATACCATATATGACGATAGGCTCGTCGATTGGACCGCAAATCTCTATGATAAGGGATGGGGCTCCTTCTACGCATCACCAATTGGAAAGATTACGGAGGGCTTTGTTCCCGACGTTGAAAGCACTCATCAGATGCTATCGTTTATAGAAGGATCCGGAATGCTGGACTCCTACGGCAGAAGCTGCAAGGAGGGACTGCCGGAGTGGATGATGCCACAGATCGTATATTACACAAAATCTATCCAGGACGAGAACGGCTACTTCTACCATCCCCATTGGTCCAAGACCACCGCCGACGAGCAGATATCTCACAAGAGCCGTGATCTGTACAGATGTATATCGGTGCTGAGGGATTACGCAGACTCCGATCCCGTCTATGATACCCCCACCGGAGAAAAGGGAGACGGCATCGGTCCTGATGAGTATTGGCGCTCTCTGAAAGTGGATACACCCCCACCCGTGTATGCTTTTGAGTATAATAAGAGCAAAAAAGCCGCCGCAATATCAGCCGATGAAGGCGGTGATAAGCCAAGAAACGACGGCTCCGATTATTTACGTTCTCACACCGCCTATATAGATTACTTTACCGACAGCGTTCTGCCTAGAATGGTAGCAAATCCCTACTCCACAGGCAACGAAATAGGCGAGACAGCAAAGCAAATCAAGGCTTACTCCGAGAGGCTGGGTCCATACAAATATAAAGCGGCAGACGGAGAGAAATACGAAAAATTTGACGGTATGACTCTGATAGAGATCTCCATAAGCTCTCTGAACGGTATTATAAACGAGCGGACGGGTCTGTGGGGTGAGCTGAGAGAAGACAAGCCGCGCGGAACAGAGTTTTGCTACGTCAACGGATTTATGAAGGCTATGGCGGCTTACAATCTATGGGGATATCCCTATCCCACAAGATATCTTGAAAAGGTCGCTCACGCTCTGACCGAGTGTCTGTTAAGCGACGAGGAGTCTCCCGGAAATATTTGCGCCGTCTACAACGTATGGGCGTCCATCTGCCGCTTTAAGCAGAATATCGAATTAAATAAAGATATCTGCGAGAAGGAAAAGGCGCTTAGTATCGTTGACAAAATACTGAAGGATAAAGCACCCGAGGCGCTGAGAAATACGAAACGCAAGCTTGAAAAATACAAAAAAGCAGACGGTGGCTTTGGTCACAGCTACACGAGCGGCACTCCAAGCCACCAGGGGATGCCCGTATCCACAGGTGAAAACGCAAGTGACGTTGACGCCACGGTAATCGGCGCAGATCATATACTTGGCTACATCTTCCCTGCCTTGAATATGAATAAGCCGCCGATCCTTATGCCATCCGATTGGATGAGATGCAGAAATATGCTGGAGGCGGCAGAGCCGGTCATCAAAACCAAGACTCAGCAGCGCCAAATAGAGATCACGGATAAGCGCAATCCCATAAGAGCGTTGGGAGCTAAATTCTCCTATTGCAAGGACGGTGGCTTGAGCATAGATTTCTCCGGCGGAGGCGCGACTCTTGGTCTCACGGCAAATCTCTTTGGCGGTGCTGCCAAGATATTTGATATGACCTTTGATCTTGCGGAGAGTGAAGATGGCTCGACTGTTACAGTCGCACTTCAAAGCTGTAAGGATCGACAAATATGCTCCTTTATTCTTGGTAGAAGAGACGGAGCCGTATTCGCACAGCTTGGCGACAATAGCTTGAAGCTTGGCAGCAGCCGCGAGAAAATTGCGATCAAAGCAAGATACGACGGCTCACTTCTCACCCTCATCTCAGATTCCCTGTCCATAAGCGCACCCTCGGACGTTGCGGATTACCCGGCAGACGCTATATGCTGCCTTACCGCTTCCTCGGACACGGCGATAATGAATGTTTATTCCGTCGCATTCTATCTTGGCGAGTGATTTTGTATATAATTATTTTTGTAAATTGTTATTTACATACTTTTCTGTTTTGTTAGTATTTTTTGCATCGCAGATCTGTAGAGATCAAGCCGATTTTTAGAAGCTTTCATTCTTTTTATCAAATATTTAACAGATAAAAATGTGGGCAATTACGCTTTCTGTGCTTTATGTGGATTTACTGTATTAATTCCGAGTCACGTTAGAGCGTATTAATATTAATAGATAAAGCACAGAGCTTTATAGGCACGGTATACCTGAATTAAGGTGTGCCGTGCTTTCTTTTTTTATATAGTGATTTTTCGTCTGCTCAGAATGTCGTATTAATTTTTTCTCCCGCATCCTTTGAATAAATCTGCGTAAGGTATTTACAAATCAAAAAGTGTGTGCTATAATAGTTATGCCAAACAAATTATATATACAGATGTCGAACATATTTTATTATCTAGGGATTATTATTTTATTTTTATGATTATACTCTGTCATATTGGATTTGATAAAATGCGAATTCCGTACATGACAGAGTATAGAAATATGCGAAATCTGTATACAGTTTGTTTGGCGACGACTGGAGTTCGCGTTTTTGTGCGCTGACCTCGGTCGGCGCACTTTTTATTTTAAAAATCAAAATATTTCAGAAGGTAGCACCGGCTTATTGTAATTCAAAATACATAAAGCTTCATTTTGGGAAAGATGAAAAATAACGAAGATCTTAAAAACAATCAAACCAATCCTAAACCAAGCGCAGAGAGTAATTTCGAGCTTTTCAAGCAAGCCATCGCGGAAGGCTTAGACCCGAAATTACGGGAAAGGCTCGAAATAATGGTGGCGTTATGGAGACTCTCAAACAAATCAAATCAGAATAACTCTACGTTAAAACAATAAAAAATACGGGAAGTCGGAAGTGTCTGCGAGGTTCAACCGCTGCAGGATAACACAACTCTTCCCGTATTTTTTCTTTTAGTATTTTTCCTTATTTACCCAAATACAAGCTAAGTGTCTTGTAAACTTTCCAAAGTGAATCTTATCAGACGTATACTCATTTCCGTCATACAAATCACACGGCGTGTATATTGCTCGTCTTATACGCATTTTAGTCACACAAATCACACTGCTTGAACACTTTACGACGAGCAGATACTTAATTATCTATTAGAAACAGCCGCACGAGCGAAAGCCTTACGCCAGAATATAGAATATCACTATAGAAACTATGAGGGATATTATACCCACCGCGCTAATAATAACCGTGCTCTTGCCTATCCTCATAGCTGAGGGACTTGCCGAGCCTATGCCCAATCTGGAGAGCGCAACGTTCAGCGGCTTGTATATCAGCATAACCACTGCGCTATTCAGTAGAGTCTTAGCGAAGTTAAACGGAAGAAGCACAGTAGGGATCATCTCCACTATCCCGGCTGCTGTCATAGGTACTCCAATCTGCTGCATATAGAGGGGAGTCACAAGTATATTAAGTCCCATCATCACGCCGGTTGTGGCAATGACCGCAGAGAATATTCCCACGAGAGCGCCGTTCAGGCTTCTCAGCCTCTTGTAAATAAGAGACGCCGTCAGCGAATATACCGTGGAGGACACAAAATTCATAATAAAGCCGTACCAGCCCGTGTCACTTATTGTCACAAGCTCCAGGAATGCGGCGAGAAACGATACCACAGGCGCCACTACAGGTCCGTAAATAAACGCGGAAACGGTAATGATCGCATCCTTGGCATCAAAGGTCAAAAACTGTACGGGAAATCTGATCAGAAGCGAAACCACGAAGGCTAGAGATGAGAATATCGCGATTCCCACTATCCTACGTGTTTTCTGACTGATTTTTTTATTATTTAAGGCTGCCATATTATCTCCTATTAGTCTGAGGGAACAAAAAAAATCCCCGACAAGTCGGGGCGGAAATATCATAACAAAGGTAGAGCCTATGATAATATTTCTCTTCTCTCATCCGGACTATACCGTCGGTCAAGGAATTTCACCCTGTCAAAGACTGCCGTCTCTCGCAGACTATACTGCCGGTATGGAATCGCACCAATCCCCAAAGATTATATTATATTTATTTCATATTTATTACCGGATAGGTTGGATATAGTTATTCATTCACCGCATATCGAAAACAATTAGGTAAAATCACCTTCGTCTCACCGTGAACTGTATGGCACGCAGCCGCAAGCTACCGTGAAGCAGAGACCGATAGCGAAAAGGAAAACTGAAAAACACCGTTTAGTGCCCACCCGTGTCAATTTAAAACGCTTTTATATTTTTTTAAATTCCCCGATGCGATATTCGCACCGGGGAATTTTAATTATTTGAAATTCAAATAACTATAGGGTTTAATTACTCCATGATCTCAGCAACAACGCCGGAACCAACGGTACGGCCACCCTCACGGATAGCGAAACGAAGACCCTTCTCGCAAGCGATAGGAGTGATGAGCTCAACGTTCATGTCAACGTTGTCGCCGGGACGGCACATCTCAACGTCAGCAGGGAGGTTGATGATACCGGTAACGTCGGTAGTTCTGAAGTAGAACTGAGGTCTGTAGCCGGAGAAGAAGGGCTTGGAACGGCCGCCTTCCTTCTCGGTAAGAACGTAAACCTGACCTACGAACTTAGTGTGGGGCTTAACAGAACCGGGCTTGCAAAGAACCTGGCCTCTCTCGATCTCGTTCTTCTGAACGCCACGGAGAAGAAGACCTACGTTGTCACCAGCCTCAGCAAAGTCCATGAGCTTGTGGAACATCTCAATACCGGTTACAACGGTGGAAGAGGACTCGTCCTTGAGACCTACGATCTCAACAACGTCAGCCATCTTAACAGTACCTCTCTCAACTCTACCGGTAGCAACAGTACCACGGCCGGAGAT
>JAFTSU010000001.1 GCA_017467105.1 Clostridia bacterium | reverse complement strand
TATACGCTCTCCTTCACCGTCAGATCCGATATAGCTCACACATTCTTCGACTTCCTTGAGGCTAGCGTAAACGAGGGAATCGCAGACGTAATGGTCGATTTCCTTGATCCCACTGTCTGCTACGTTGCCGTAAGACTTGTTTGCGGTACAAGCGGTGAGTTGACAAACGTCACTATGGGTGTTGGCAACGTCGTTCACGGTCAGTCTCATACTGCCAACCTTCCTACCTTTGGTACCGGATACAACGTGAGCGGAGAGATCGAATGGTTCGACGTGACCGATCCCGACAATGCCGTTAAGCTGAGCCCGGATAAGACCTTTGTTTACGGCAACACTTACCGTATCAAAGTGCCGATCGCTGTCTATGATTACAGAGACTTCACCTTCGGAGATAGCCTTACCGCAGAGGTAAGCGGCGCAAAGTCAGTGAAGGCAGAGAAGGTCAGTGATACCGAAGCTATTATTATCGCAGACTTCGACGTAGCTCCCTCCAGATTCCCGTTTGATCTCGACTTCAGCATAGCTGTACCGACCGAGGGTGGCTCCTTCTCCGAGAAGATCCTGTTAGACGAGATCTTTAAGGATATTGTCAGAATCGTTAAGGCATCCTGGTATTGTGAGGGCAGCAACGATCCTATGTCCCTTGACGACAGATTCGAGGCAGATATCCTTTACTACCTTCAGCTGACGGTCAATCTGTCGAGCGAGTATTACTTCGTTGAGGGCGTAAATGCTTCCGTAAACGGCAATTACGCAGACTTCTCCGTAATATCTCCCGATCTTGCGTTTATAAATTACGTATTCTATCCCGAGAAGCTTCCCGAGGTTATCATAAGCTTTGATATCGGAGGAGGAGTGGGAGATGTAGAAGAGATTAAGGGTAAGCCCGGCACTCAGGTGACTCTCCCCGGCTTTGACGGATGTAGCGCTCCCACAGGCTACGAATTCATCGGTTGGGCGTCGACCTCCGAATCAAATACGGTTCTTGATTCTGACGGTTACTTAGTTCCGAACACTTATCTTCCCCTTACCTTATACGCAGTATACGTTCCCGCTGACAACCAGGACGAACTCACTCATATTCACGTATACTCGGAAACTAAAGTAGATTTTGGCGACGGCACCTGCGGATACAGCTGTATACTCGAGTTCTGTCCCGACGTTGACCGTGGAAGAAACGATATGTATCAGCTGCCGAACGGTGATCAGCCAACGAATCATCAATACGGAAACAACACCCCGTGCGACGAGGTTTGTAGCAATTGCGGTCACGTGAGAACAGCTGACCTTGACGGCGGACCTCTTCATTTCTACGACTCCGACTGCCAGGAAAACTGTAGCGTGTGCGGAAAGCACAGAGAAACGACTGTAGATCATACCCCCGGCGCTGCTGCAACCTGTACTGAGCCTCAGAGATGTACCGCTTGCTCCAAGATTCTTGCCTTTTCGATAGGTCACGAATTCAGCGATCCCACCTGCACAAGCGCGGGCAGCTGCATCCATGAGGGATGTGGGGAGACTGTAGGAATTCCTCTCGGTCACACTCCCGGCACTGCAGCGACCTGCACCGATCCTCAGACCTGTACCGTATGTCAGGCTACTCTCGTTCCCGCACTCGGTCATACCCCCGGTGCTTCTGCAACCTGTACCGAGCCCCAGCTTTGTACTGTATGTACAGCCGAGCTCAACCCTGCAAACGGACATACTCCTGCAGGCGCAGCTACTTGTACCGAGCCGTCGAAGTGCTCGGAATGTGAGGCCATCCTTGCAGAGGCTACCGGTCACACCTATGGCGAGAGCTACCTGAACGACGAGAATGAGCATTACAAGCTCTGCGCTTGCGGAGCTCGCTCTGAGGGTGAGGCACACGCTGACGATGACGGCGACAAGAGCTGCGACAAGTGCGGATACGTTATGTCTGGGGGTCTTGGCGCAGGCGCTATCGTAGCTATCGTTCTTGGCTCTGTAGCAGTAGTCGGCGGCGGTGGATTCTGCCTCTTCTGGTTCGTTATCAGAAAGAAAAGAATATAAAATGTAAAGTTGTGTTTATGAATATGATTAAAAAATGGCGTAAAAAGCGTCGCGACAGAATATACGAGGGACCGTGTGTTGACGGAGGCACGAGGATCAGTAATGATATCGACGCTCCAAAGGAGATCATATCCGGCACTCTGGTTAAGCTTTCCTGCCGCTATTCTACGCTCTCCCTTATCGATGCGTGCGAGATACCTGCCGGAGATTACAAATTCACAGCAATAAGAGAAAACGATGGAGCAGGGTGCACCGCGGAGTGCATCCGAGGCTCCCTCGGAGGCAAGAAGATCAGCCGAAAGCTTCCCATAAAGGTGCTTGACGATATTGCCGCTTTGATAAAGAAGCACGGCATCGAGAGCCTCAACGGACGTTACTATAAGGTCAGCGGATTGCCCGATTTTTACGGTGCATCGATCGATGCCGAATATGAGTCGGGAGAAACGCTTTACTGCTATAATAACCAGGATCCGATCATACCGATCGAATTCGCAATAGAGCTGTACCGTATATTCGGTATGGCAGATAGCGGCGATGAATAAACGCCGAATATAAAAGGAGGTCTATATGGACTTGATCAGATTATTAACCTCGAGCGTAAAAAAGCCTGTCTCCTTTGTGAAGAATAAGCTTCTCGCTTCGCTTTCCAAAAAGGCAACCTTTACGTTCGAAAAGCTTCCCAAAACCTTAGAGGAGCTGAAGGCACTTCCCGAAATATCTATGGATGATCCATTCAAGAGTGCGGCACTTGCGCTCTGCGCTCTTTGCGTTTATTCCGAGGACCGTGAAAACGGAACGGAAATGCTCAACTTCCTTCGCGGACCTCGTCCTATGAGTCCTATGGAGCTGGCGTTCTTAAACGACAGACTTATGGACGGTAAAAATTACGTTGCGCGCTCTTATTTTGCAGGCGCGACTCCCGAGAATGAATACACGCCCACTCAACCCTATACTGTGAAGATCATTTCCAACCAGTATTCAAAGCTTGAGGGTGGCAATTATATGCAGCTCTGGATACATAGCGGCGGTGCAGACAGCCCCCGCTCGATAACCCTTCGCAAGACGGGTGGAGGCACCTGGTATCTGTGGGAGCAGAATCTGCTTTCCGATATCCGCATCCCGAAGTCGCAGGATGCGTGGGCATAAGGAGAAAAATATGGAACTTAATAATAACGGCGCCGAGCTTATCGGCGTTTGGAGAATGAATGCAATGTTCTCGGCTGACGAAAACGGTACGAGGATGCTCTCAAGAGATGAGGTGGCCGCACTCGGTGACGAGGATCTTAACAAGCTTTTGCGCGCAGAGTTTTATCTTAGCGAGAGTGCTCTCGATATGTATTATATGCCTCTTGAGGAGGAGATGGAAATGGTCAAAGAGGAGGGCTGGGAGCTGACCGATAAGGGCGTGCTCCTTGAGAGCTATCCTGCAAAGATCGTTGACGGCGTTCTGATGCTTGACTATGAGAGGGAAGGAAAGGAGTATTTCCCCGTCAGGCTTGACGATGAGGAATGCCTTATCATATCCGACGGAACGATGCGTTTAGAAAAGAAAGGATAAAAGATTATGAAAACAAGAAGGATAACTCTTTTGACAGTTTTATCGCTTTGCGCGATACTGCTTGCGATGTTCGTGATCACCGCATCTGCAGAGGAGGACGTTAAATTCACTCTTGTTCCGGAGGACGTCACCGAGCTTGTCGGCGTTGAGGCGACCATTTCCTGGCAGACCAACGTTGCGGTAAAGCATTTCAACGTTATGCTTTTTAATACCGAAAAGGGCGCTTGGGAAAAGATCGCCGAGGTTCCTTACAGTACGGAAGGCAACAGCTATGGCATCACCCGTGATGCAAAGGTAAATCTGAATGTTAAAATTCAGGCTATCGATAACAACAATGAGATAGCTGCACAAACGTCGAGCTTTGGCGTTTTCTTCACCGATGATTATAAGATCTCTTACGATCTCTCGCCTGCACAGGGAGTAATGAAGCCCGGCTTCGCAAAAGGTAAGTTTATGCTTCCTTACTGCGGCGTAGAAGCCCCCGAGGGCTATTGCTTCGTAGGCTGGCAGATAGGAAACAATACTTATTCCGCATACGCGGATATTAGCGTAACCGAGAATATCGTCGTAAAAGCAATATGGAAGCCCGTTGTTGAGCTTCCCGTTGTGATCAATGGATCATCCTTGGTTGGAAAGAAGTCTCCCGAGCTTGCGAAGCTCGAGCTTGTCGATACCGATCAGTATTATTTCTGCGACGGTTACGATTGCGCTAACTGCAAATACGGCGGTACGGGCGCTATGTGGGGGCCCTGTCAGGCGTCTAACGAGTGGTATGATGCCGAGACGGATGAAAAGGTAATTACTTTCGAGGACGGCAAGACGTATTATTACCGAGTTGCCATTCACGCAAAGGAAAGTAACGGATACGTATTACCTGAAATAAGCAGTATCCCGGAAAACGGATACATTAAGATCGAAGGTGTAGATTGGGTTTCTGTTAACGATTACGTCCACGGCCAGGAAGAGTATGACAGAAAACAGTATGCGGTACACTTTACTATGGTATACAATTCCGAGACCGGCATTGGAGGACTCAGTGGAGAGCCCGTTGACGAGATCGTGCTTGACGGCTCAACTCTCACAGGCATAAAAGAGCCCAAACCACTGCAAATTGATGAAACCGATATGTATTACGCTTGTTCACCGGAGTGTGACTGTGTTTATAAATCGGAGCTTGCAATAGGTGAGGTCCTTGAATACGGTTGGATGGAGTTTGGTGAAGATGGAAAAGCTGCCAAAGAGTTTGTGGACGGCGAAATGTACATATTGATGCTGATATTGCATCTGAAGGATGGATATAGTCTCCCGACTCCGCTAAGCAGTGATTTCCTGAAGGTGAACGGTATTAATTGGATCACAAGTCAGCTTATTCCTTTGGGATCTAAGTCGATTGCGGGCATGTTCCTTATCGAATATGACGCAAGCACGGGTATTGAGGGCGACGGCACTCACGTCTGCAAGCCTACCTTGGTAGAGGAAAAGGCTCCCGCCTGTGAAGTTGACGGCAAAATAGAGTATTACTCTTGCTATTGCGGTAAAGCATACCGTGACGCAGAGGGCACGGAGATTATTGATGATCTTGCATCCTACGGTGTGATTCCCGCAACAGGACACAACTATTCGCCCGCAACCTGTGTTTCGCCCGCAACCTGTACAAACGAGGGCTGTGGACAAACGATTGGCGACGCCCTTTCGGGCGGCGATCATAATCCCGGTGAGCCCGCTACGTGCACCACCCCTCAGTTCTGCCTTGACTGCGGTGTACCTCTTGCCGGAGCACTTGGCCATGACCTTTCAGAGGCAAGCTGTACGGCTGCTGCTGTTTGTCAGAGAAGCGAATGCGGTGCTACCGTAGGCTCGCCTCTTGCTCACAGTTATTCTCCCGCTACATGTACCTCCCCGAAGACCTGTACCGTATGCTCGTCTACACTCGGAACACCTCTTGCTCACAGCTACGGTGAAAATTGGGAGTCGGATGAAAACGGACATTTCAAGAAGTGCTCCTGTGGTGCAAAGAGTGAATCTCTCACTCATATCTTCGCAAATGGAAACAATAGTTGCTATTTCTGTGGATTTGAAAGAGAAGTTGAGCCTGATGGACTTTCCGCGGGTGCTATCGTTGCGATCGTGCTTGGCTCCGTAGCAGGAGTAGGCGGCGGTGGCTTCTGCCTGTGGTGGTTCGTAATAAGAAAAAAGATGATGGCTTAATGCTACAGAGAAGGGAGAGCTGTATGGAATACCCCGGTTTATGGAAGTTAAGGAAAATGACCGCGCTGACTAAGGGTCGTTTTCAAGTGATATCCGAGGATGATCTTTCGAGCCTCGAGGATAACAATTATACGAAGCGAGTGAAAATGATGTTCCGTTCGGACTTCATCATTTCCGATAGCTCTCTTTCTATTTACTATAAACCGAGTGACGGCGAGCCCATCCTCCCCGAGGACGAGGGCAAGGAGATGACCGAGAGAGGCATTCTTCTTGACTCCTTCCCCCTAAGGATAGAGGGCGAGGCAATTATGATCGATTATGGAAAGAGGGGAGATGGCTTTTTCCCCGTGTTCACGGATGATGACGGCTATCTTTCCATATCGGGCGGTATTTTAAAAATTCAAAAGGTATAAGTGTACCGCCCGTGTCTTTTACAGAGATCCACGGGCGGTATTATGCTTAT
>JAFTSU010000029.1 GCA_017467105.1 Clostridia bacterium | reverse complement strand
ACGGTAAACGTTTGCACGGGGGTTGTCCCAAGAACGGAATACTGCCTTAACAGCACCGATAAGCTGTTCCTTAGGATCAGAGGGGAAGTCAGAACCGATCTTCGCCTTGTACTCTGCCTTGAACTGGTTAGCGAGCTCCTTAAGGTCGTCAGCGGTAAGCTCAACGTCGAGCTTGACACCCTTTTCTTCCTTCATCTTATCGATGAGCTCTTCGAAGTACTTCTTACCAACCTCCATAACGACGTCGGAATACATCTGGATAAATCTACGGTAGCAGTCGTAAGCCCAACGAGCATTGCCGGACTTCTTAGCCATAACCTCTACAACCTGCTCGTTAAGACCAAGGTTGAGAATGGTGTCCATCATACCGGGCATGGATGCTCTTGCGCCGGAACGAACGGATACGAGAAGAGGATTTTCAAGGTCGCCGAACTTCTTGCCGGTAACTCCCTCCATCTTTACGATATACTCCATGATTTCAGCCATGATAGAATCATTGATCTGACGGCCGTCCTCATAGTACTGTGTGCAGGCTTCGGTAGAGATAGTGAAGCCCTGGGGAACAGGAAGACCGATGTTGGTCATCTCTGCAAGGTTTGCGCCCTTACCGCCGAGGATCTCACGCATATTTGCATTACCCTCGGAGAAAAGATAACAATACTTCTTTGCCATTTTAATTTCCTCCATAAATATATGTTTTTTTGATAATCCGATTAAATGACTGCTTTGTAGCAATCCGTAATATTTTACCACATAAATTTAAAAAAATCTATATATTTTAAAAAATTATCCCTTACGCACGCTAAAATTTACAATTTATTAACATCTTTCGCTGATATCTATGATTTAAAATGGTAATCTCAGAGGCAAGCTCTTCACTTTTCCACTCTGATTTTACTAATAATGAATGCAAAGCAAGCTTTTAAAAGCTGCATTTTGGGCTCATTGACAGCCGTTTTTCATTTTTTATTGCAATTTTCTATTGTAATTATCAAGATTTGTAGTATAATAAAAGTAATACTTTGTTAGGAAAAATACAAAGAAACGCCATATAAACCCCAATTTTAAACTACAAGGAGACAATATGGAAGGCTTAAAGAAAAAATACGGCTTATTTACAGCAATATGTATGGTTGTGGGAATCGTTATCGGTTCGGGAATATTCTTCAAAACCAAGGACGTGCTTATCGCCGCTGACGGCAACGCATGGTACAGCGTGCTGGCGTGGATAATATCCGGCCTTGTAATGGTGGTTATAGCTACCTGCTTCGCCATTATGGCAACGAAATACGAGAAGGTCAACGGAGTTGTAGACTATGCGGAGGCCACCTGCGGTAAAACCTACGCTTATTTCGTCGGCTGGTTTCTATCGTTAGTTTATTATCCTGCTATGACGTCGGTTCTCGCGTGGGTATCCGCCCGTTACACTCTGGTGCTGTTCGGTTATCACGAGGCGCCGATATTCGTAGATTTAAAGAGCTCGCTTAACAGCCCGGAGACTATAACCTTGGCTCTCTTCTATCTGGTGCTGATCTACTTCCTTAACACCATCGCTCCGAGGATAGCCGGTAAATTTCAGGTTTCATCCACCTTCGTTAAGCTGATACCTATCGTATTTATTGGCGTCGTAGGTATGATAATCGGTCTGATCAACGGAAATCTGGAATCGAATTTTGATCTTTCCAGCGTGGATACTGACGCTATCAATCAGTCCTCAGATGCTGCGACGGGTCTCTTCCCTGCTATATGCAGCACTATATTCGCATACGAGGGGTGGATAGTCGCGACCTCAATAAACTCCGAGATCAAGGATTCCAAGAAGAATCTGCCAATTGCTCTGTGCATCGGTACTCTGATAATCGTTGCGGCATATACGCTGTACAACGTTGGTATACTCGGTCTCGAAAACATCGTGACCATTTCCAACGAGGGTACGATGGCAGCATTCTCAAAGCTTGGCGGCGTTCTTTCCGTTCTTATCAAGGTATTTATAGTTATATCCTGTCTCGGCACGCTGAACGGTCTGATGCTTGGATGCTGCCGCGGTATTTATTCTCTCTCCGCAAGAAACGAGGGTATCTCACCCGAGGTGTTCGGTCAGATCGACAAGAAGACCAATATGCCTCATAATTCCGCGGCGTTCGCACTGCTTGCCTGCGCCATATGGTTCGTTTATTTCATACTGATGGGACTTGGACTCTTCGATTTCGGTGTAATAAGCAAGTACGGCTTTGACTCCTCGGAGCTTCCGATAATTACTATATACCCTATGTACGTTCCGATACTCATCGTTATGATGATAAAGGAAAAGGACCTGAACCCACTTATTAGGTTTGCCCTTCCCTCCCTGGCGATCATCGGAATAGGTGTAATAGTCGCGGCAAGCATACTGAAGCACGGAATGGCTAACGTGTGGTATCTAATTGTATTCGCGATCATAATGGCATTCGGAGCACTCGCAAATTATATTACCTCAAAAAAACAGCAAAAAACAGCCACAGAGCAGCAGTAATCGCTTTTTGTAAACAATTAATTACAATTTTATAAGTTTGCGGAGGAATTTTTCCTGAGGATCAGGCAAATGACTCGGATTATTTCTCCGCAAAATAATTACGGGAGAAAAAATGAACGTAAAACTATTAGACGGATTTATGGACGGACTCTGTGATGCGGGCATACCGTCAGGTGAACTTATGATAAAGCTTGACGGCGAGACTGTATATCACAGATGCGTCGGGTATAACGATGACGAAAAAACCGTTCCATGCAGCGAGAATGATCTATACTGGCTATTCTCCTCCACCAAGGTCGTAACGTGTATAGCGGCGATGCAGCTTCTGGAGGAGGGGAAAATCGCTTTAGATGACCCCGTGTCAAAATATTTACCCGCATACGAGCATCTTAAGGTGCGTTCCCGGGACGGCACTGTAACCGATGCGAAAAATGCTCTTCTGGTAAAGCATCTCTTCACTATGACCGGAGGTTTATCCTACGACTTTCGTACCGAGAACGTGAAGTCCGCAAGTGAAAGAAGCACCCTGGGACTTGTTAACGCAATGGCAAAGGATCCTCTGCTCTTTGAGCCGGGCACTCATTTCTTATACAGCCTCTGTCACGACGTTTTGGGCGCCGTTATTGAGGTGGCAGGGGGAATGCGACTTCGGGATTATATGAAAAAAAGGCTGTTTGATCCCCTTGAAATAGAGGATATGGGTTTCCATCCCTCAGCAGAGCAAGCAAAAAGGATAGCGCCTATGTACGTGTACAAAAACGGCGCGGGCATATCCGTCAGAAAGCCCGATAATACCAACGTGTTCCGTCTCTCTCCGGACTACGATAGCGGAGGAGCCGGACTCTTCGGCTCCTGCCGAGACTATTCCAAGATCATAACGGCGCTATCTCTCGGCGGTACTGCGAAAAACGGATACCGTGTGCTGAAAGACGAGACTTTAAGGATGCTTCGAGTAAATATGCTGGATGGCGATCCGCTCGAGGATTATTCCGTTGTGAAGAGATACGGCTACGGCTGGGGGCTTTGCTGCAGAGTACATATCAATCCAGCCCTATCCCTTGGCAAAAGTCCTATTGGAGAATTCGGCTGGGACAGCGCGGGCGGCGCGTATTCGCTTATAGATCCCGATAACCGACTGTCAGTCTTTTATCTTCAGCATATTATGGACTGCCTCTATTCATACGATAAGCTTCATCCGTATCTGAGAGACACCGTATATAAGGCGGTTTTAGGAATTTAAAAAACAAAAAACAGAAGCCTATCCAACTCCGTACAGGAGTGTGGAACGGCTTCTGTTTTTTATATTTGTCGCTATGATCCCGGTTTTTCTTAACACGGGTATGGTCATACACCCTTTACGAACACAAACTGCATAGTCATAAAGAATGCGTATATTGCGAGAAGTGATAATCCCTGCCACCTCTTCAGCTTTCCTGTAAAAACAGTGGGAAGAGTCATAATGCCCATAACCGCCATCATAACGGGAAGGTCGAGTATCAGGGATGCGTTCTGACCGAAGAGGAGAGAATTCACAGGAAGATCGAAGGGACTTATAGTAATGGAAACACCGCATACAAGAACAAGGTTAAAGATGTTCGCGCCAATAATGTTTCCAAGAGAAAGCGCGCCGTGACCCTTAGCAAGCGAGGTGATGGCTGTTACAAGCTCGGGAAGCGAGGTTCCAATAGCAACAACTGTAAGTCCGATAACCGACTCGGGAACGCCAAGCTGCTCCGCTATAGAGGTTGCGCTCTCTACAAGAAGGTATGCGCCAAGCGCGATAAGAATAGCGCCAAAGGCGAGGAAGAGAATATCCTTAAAGAGTGACGCCGTGGATGCTGTATCCTCAGCTTCATCGGAATCAATAGAGCTTGAGTCGATAGCTGCAGGGTTTCTCTTCATATTTATGACGTTTATGATCATATACGCAACGAATCCGGCAAGAAGCACAAAGCCCGTCCATCTGTCAAAGCCGCCGGCGAGATACGAATTCAAAAGATAGAATATCGCAGTACCAAAGAAGAAGCATACCGGGAAAACGAGAGCCTTTTTGTCCGTGCTTGATGGGCGGATGGCAATAGTCATCGCCGCTATAACGGAGGTGTTAAAGATTATTGAGCCTATGGCGTTTCCGTATGCTATTGCTCCCGAGCCGCTTATTGCTCCCATAGCAGATGTCATAACCTCGGGAAGCGTGGTTCCGATAGATACTACCGTGGCACCGATAAGTATCTCGGGAAGCCTGAAGCGCTTTGCTATTCCGGATGCCGCATCGACGAACCAATCTCCGCCCTTGATAAGCAGAATAAATCCGAACGCTAACAGAAAATAGTCAGTGGGGATAAAGTCAAACATAATTTGTCTCCTAATTATTTTTTTATAAAACTATCAAAGCCTTGCTGATGAGTGATCAAAGGAATGATTTAACAAAAATTTCAAGTCCGATGATTATAAGAATTGAGCCGCCGAATATGGCAGACTTGCCGCTAAGAACCGTGCCGAATTTTTTGCCGATCTGAATGCCGCCAAGGCAGATCGCAAACGTAACTGCAGCAATAATAAGAACGCAGATAAGCGCCTCGGGTAAGCCGTATTCAGATATGGTGAAGCCAACGGACAGTGCATCTATGGACGTGGCAATTCCCTGCACCAAAAGCTCTACGGTGCCCGTCTTCTTAGGACAGGAGCAGCTTTCGTGGCATCCGGATCTAAGCTCTCCAATGCCGTCAAATAGCATTTTGCCCCCTATAAACGAGAGAAGTCCCAAAGCTATCCAAGGAATAAGCTTCTCAAACTGTGTGAAGTGAGAGGCTACAGAATGAACGCATATCCACCCGATAAGAGGCATAAGTCCCTGGAAGAATGCAAATACACCCGCCATAAGACACATCTTGCGTTTTTTCATACACGGGTCGACCAAACCGTTTGCCAGAGATACCGAAAACGCATCCATAGCAAGCCCTATGCCGATAAGTGTACTGTTAAAGAAAAACAAAAAATCCAGCACTTTTATCTCCTACTTTTACATTAAAAAAGCCATAACCGAGGTTATGAGCTTTTTACCAGAACATTTTATCATATTGATGCTTATTTGTCAAGTATATTTATTTGCATTAAAGCTATTCGCTCGTATCATAATACTATTTTTCTTTTTACGCAGGAATACGTTATTACATAAACAGCGAAAAGTCGAAGCTTTAACGCAGTATTGGACGATTTATACTATCAGCATCGCGTCCCCGAAGCTGATGCTATATAAGATTTTACCGATTGGTAAGGTTGCACAAATCTTATAAACGTATCTCTCAAATGAATTAAAAAGAAATCGGAGAATATCGCAAAATACCAAACTCTCCGATTCCTTGATTATAAATCCTTTTTCTTTTTCAGTATGTGCTCTACCATTTTACCAAGGCTCATAGAGAAAACACCTTTAACAATGATTAGGCACAAGCCTAACATTTCTACAATAACGGCCCCAGTATAATATTTCATAAAATCAAGCAAGAGCTCCAGTTTTGTACTATCAAATGTTCTTAAACTTACAATGAAAATAAGAACATTGAATGCAATAATCTGTAATAAAACGGCTATTGCAATAATAATGCTGACGGGTTTTTGCCCCTTTAAATGTGCGTGTTCCCCCTCCAAATACATCTTAATGATGTCATTATTATAATCATCAATTTTATTCTTGCCGTTTTTTTCGCCTTTGACCTCAACTTTAGATTTAGAGGGAATTTGATTTTCTAGCTCCGAAAATATCTCGCTAAAAATAGATTCAAAATCGTGTTCTTCGCTCTCGCCGTTAAAATCTTGGGATTCTTCAGTTGTATCACAGATGCCTAAATTTAATTGATCCGTATCTTTGTCTTTCTGTTTGTCCATAGTTGTCACCCTAAACACTTCAAACAGTAGCGACTTTATCTTCCAACTGTAAGAATTTTATTCGCTCACGCATTACATTAACTGAAACATCGAAAATATCCGCAAGAGCATTCAACGTCGGAACAAACAACTTATCAATTGTTCTTTTCAAAGAATCTTCTGGGATTAATAATTCACCCGCAAATGTATTGGCCAATATTTCATCTTCATCCAAATCACCATCAATTCTAAATTCTAAATGATGTCTAGATCCATGTAAACAACAATGTGCCAGCTCATGTGCAATGGTAAAACGCATTCTATGACTATCTTCTTTATCCTCAGATCTATACCATATTGCGATTTTATCATCGTTGGATGCCATAGCGCCTAAAATTTTCAATCCTTCATATTCTTCGGGCAATTTTTTCTCTATGCTGGAAAAATCTATGGGCATAGCAGATATATCTAATTTTTTTAGTATCTTCTTAATATCGACTGGAACCGCACTATCTTGATCACACATAAATAAAATTTCTTTTGCACTTTTCTTATGTAATTGATTTGCTGTCACAGTTTCACCTTCCTTCAATTTTTGTTTGCAACATTTTTCATATGTCATTTTTGATTCAAGCATTTTATAATCATAATAACCCATTACATTATACCTCAAATTTCGATTTTTGTCAACTCCAATCGACAAAAATTAATAGTATCATAATTTGGTCAAATGTATTATATCATTTTATTAATGTGAAATCGATAAAATTATGTCGGCAAATTCCCAAATATTTCCAATAATGCTATTGAAGTATGTGAAAGTTTTGCTAAAGTTAATTCCATGAACATCGCATCACAAAAAGATTAAAGAAGAACCTTTTGCGGTTGTTTAGGAGTATGTGTATGATAAATTAACAACTACACAAATTCTTTGAAATGTAGTGCTTTTGAGCTTTTTTCACCCTTTTGAATTTCTTTTATAGTATCAGCATCGCGTCGCCGAAGGAGAAAAATCTATACCTCTCCTCTACCGCCGTTTTATAAGCGCTCATTACGTTTTCCTTGCCTGCTAGAGCGCTGACAAGCATAATCAAGGTGGATTCGGGGAGGTGGAAGTTTGTTATAAGGGCGTCCACAACCTTAAACTTATATCCCGGATAAATGAAAATGCCTGTTTCTCCTTCCCCTGCAACAACGGTGCCGTCAGACGTGGAAACGCTCTCCAAAACTCGACACGCTGTGGTACCAACGGCAATAATTCTGCCTCCGTTCGCGCGGCGGCGATTTATCTCGCTTGCCACGTCCTCTTCTATGTGGAAAAGCTCTCCGTGCATTTCGTGGTCGGTGATCTTATCAACCTTAACAGGACGGAAGGTTCCAAGACCTACGTGTAGTGTTACCTCGCCGTAGCCAACGCCCTTTTCCTTGATCCTGCAAAGCAGTTCATCAGTGAAGTGCAGTCCCGCGGTAGGAGCTGCGGCCGAGCCCTCCTCCTTCGCGTATACCGTCTGATAATCGTCCTTGTTCTCAAGCTTTTTCGTTATATAGGGCGGCAGTGGCATATTGCCTATCTCGTCGAGTACCTGATATATTGTTGAATATTTTTCTTTATCGTAGGAAAATCTGACCGTTCTGTTACCGCCCTCAACTATTCCCGTAACGGTTGCGAAAAGCTTATCCGCAAAGGTAAAGCTTGCGCCTATCTTGGCGCGCTTGCCGGGACGAACAAGGGTTTCCCACTCATCCTCACCAACGCACCTGAGAAGGAGAAGCTCCATATCAGCGCCGGTCTTATCTGTTTTTCCGAGAAGTCTCGCCGGGATAACCTTTGAGGAGTTAACTACCAGCATATCCTCAGGACGAAGATAATCTATTATTTCCCTAAAAATACGGCGCTCCACCGCACCCGTGTCACGGTTCAGCACCATAAGCCTGCATCCGTCTCGCTGTGTGCTGGGAGACTGAGCTATCAGCTCCTCAGGCAAATCGTAATAAAAATCATGTGTTGTGAGATCTGTATCGATCCTCTCGTTTGTTATAATATTTCTGCTCTCTGACATATGAACGGTCACCTCTGCGTGATATAAAACATAAAATACTTATATACGGTATACGGAGCTTAAATAAGCCCGTACGACTTAATATTATACACGAAAGCTATACGGTTTTCAAGTCATAACCGGAAAAGAGTTTAACACGTTATGAGTAAAAACAAAAAAATTATTTTCTCCGGCGTTGGCACGGCGCTGGTTACCCCATTCAGAAACGGAGAGATCGATTACGCCAAGCTAGACAGTCTGATAGATATGCAGCTGGATGCCGGAGTTGACGCGTTAGTCATTGGTGGCACTACCGGCGAGGCAGCTACCCTTACCGAAAAGGAGCGATATACTCTCTACTCATACGCTACGGAGCGTATAGGCGGCAGAGCTAAGGTCGTGCTTGGTACCGGAACCAACGACACCTCAGCCGCAATACGTCACACAAGGTTCGCCGCTGAATGCGGAGCGGACGGCGCGCTGGCGGTCACTCCATACTATAATAAAGGGACCGAGGAGGGCGTATACAAACACTATATGAGTATAGCCGACTGCTCCGAAATACCGATAATACTATACAACGTTCCCTCGCGCACAGGTGTTAACTTAGGGATTAATCTGCTGCGCAGGCTGGGCGAGCACGAGCAAATCGTGGGTATCAAGGAGGCGAGCGACAGCGCCGACAGGCTGGTAGAGCTTAGCGTGCTTGCAGATAAGCTGCCCTTATATGCCGGCAACGACTCGCAGATTTACGTTACGATGGCACTTGGCGGTTTGGGAGTAATTTCAGTAGTATCGAATATTTTGCCGGGGGAGGTAAAAAGAATAGCGACACCCTCTCTCCCCGACCCGTTGACAGCGCTGAGGACGCAGCATAAGCTTTTGCCATTGATCAAGGTGCTGTTTGCCGAGACGAATCCCTCACCCGTGAAGTACGCAATGTCACTTATGGGCCTCTGTCTCTCTGACGTACGTCTGCCCCTCTCTGAGCCGAGAGAATCTACAAAGATCGAAATAGCTAAAGCTATTAGTGATTACGTATAGAAAAACTGCAGTCTGGATGACTGCAGTTTTTCTAATTATAGTTTACATTATCGTGGATAAACCTACTGATTTTTATAATACTCGTCAAAAAGATCGTTTGGAGTACAGCCCAGAATATCACATAAAGCCTTGAGATTTTCAAACTTTATTCCGGAGGTTTCGTTGTTTACCAGCCTATTGAAGTTCTGATAGCTGAGGCCAAGTTGAATATACAACCAATACTTTGTTTTCTGCTTTTCCGCCAATATTTCCTTTATCCGAAGTCTCATAAATGATTCCCTCGCTTCTTCTAATATTGAAATTATATATTATTTTCGGGATTGACAAATAGACATTTATATTATATAATGTATACATTAGATAATTTTGTCCTTTTCTACCAAAAGTAGTAAAATTCAACTGATGATATGTTGTATTTATCAACCAGCCGTGGTATCATAAAAGCAAAAAACAAGGAGATGACCTCATGACTTTAGGAAAAAAACTATCTAACTATCGCAAGCTCGCGGATCTGACACAACAACAGCTGGGTGACTACCTTAACTTAAGCGCGCAGGCTGTATCAAAATGGGAAAACGATCTTGCGGAGCCGGATCTTGCCACTCTCAGATCACTGGCTACTCTATACAAGGTTTCGCTTGATGAGCTGATAGATTTAAGCGGTGAAGCTCAGCCTGTCATAGCCTCCGCTGGCACGCACGGTATTGATTCTGACGTAATCGCCGATGCCGTATCAACGGTTATTGATGAAAGGATGAAGAGCACGCCGGAAACGATTGGATACTGTAAAGTATGCGGTATTGCCGTTACAGGGGGAAATCTTGGTGTGCGTGAGCCTGTAGTAAAATGTAAAAATTGTCTGGAGGCTGAGCGCATTGCCGAGAGACGTCAAAAGGAAAAGAAGGCGCGTGAGGAAGCGGAGCGAAGAAAACAGGAGGTAAAGGAAAGAGAGAGAGCCATATATGTAATAGAAGCAAAAAGAAAAAAGAGTCTGATCGTTGCATCGATCATTACCGGAATATATCTTATCGCCTTCATTTACGTTTTGGCTACTCAATTGGATCCGTCATATATTATCAGCGGTATTATTCTTGGATACGCAATCTTTTCGTTTGTCGCTTCCCTGTTCTACGACACGCCCGTAATAAACGTGATCGAATACATGTGTACAGCTTCTATTAAATGGCCCGGACTGATATTCACGTGGGATCTTGACGGAATACTCTGGTTGATTGGTATGAAGCTGCTGTTTGCGGCGCTTGGCTTTATCTTTGGATTGTTCTGCGCAGCACTTGGACTAGCGCTCGGACTTCTGATAGCCCCGTTTGTTTTCCCATACGTATTGCACAAGATAAACAGGGATATAGCTGATGTGAAGGCAGGAAAAGCGGTCGATTTGGATTATTAATACATAAATCTTGGAGGATTATTATGAAAAAACTATTACTTATTCTTTTATCGCTTGTTTTGGTTATATCCATTACGGCGTGCGGCGGCGAGTCCGGTGGTGAATCCGGCGGCGAGTCCGGCGGTGAGTCCGGTGGTGAGTCCGGCGGTGAGTCCGGCGGTGAGTCCGGCGGCGAGTCCGGCGGCGAATCTAACAAGGAGTTTACCGACGTAAGCTTCTTTGACGGCGTGTTCACCTACGACGGTAGCAAAAAAAGCATAACCGTATCCGGAAATTTGCCTACCGGAGCACAAGTAGAGTATACGAATGCAAGCGCAACTGATGCGGGAGAATACAGAGCAACCGCAAAAATCAGCTGTAACGGCTACAATACACTTACTCTTAACGCAGTTCTCAAAATAAACAAAGCGGATATTACCGGTTTGTCAGCGGAGCCAGAGCAGTCTGTAAAACAGGACGGAAACTCACATTTACCCACATATAGCGGTGATCCCGCAAGCGACGTTGACGTTAAGTATTATCTTGACGGCAAGGAAATAGACGGTATTACCGAGCCGGGCGCATACGACGTTCAAATAGTGTTCAGCGGCAAAAACTATAATGAGCTTATCCTGAACGTAAGCTTCAAGATCAAGCTCTCCATCGGTATACTGGCAAGTGACGTCATAGACTCATTTGGTTCCGTTCCGGATGCTTGGGAATTTCTTCCCGATTCCTTTGACCCGGATTACCGTCTGGTTGACTCGGAAGTAACGTACGACGATTTTGTTGCCGTCAAAGATATCCCTCTTAACGGAATGGGCAAGCAGATGAATATGGTTTACGGTATTCTCACGTACACGGAGCTTGCGTCGTCATACGTCAATAAGATCTACGGCGCTATGAATATTATCAAGAGTCTGTATTCCGCATATCTTGACGGCTCGCCCGATGATTATAAATCCTTCAGCGGTAACGCAGGCGAGTTCAACTTCTCTATCGAGATCACCGAGAGCGAATATCTCCTATACGCGTCAATAGGACCCGTAAACGTAACTCTGTACTCCAATATAGGCGACGAGGAGTACGGCGCGCGAATTCAACTCACCGATACCACCGTTGTAAAATACGGTGTAAACGGGGAATCATTTACCTTTGCTCTAAATATACTGAATTCTGCAGCTATGCTCGTTGAGTTCTCTAGGGATGACGAGGAAAACACGGTTGGATGCGTGTACGAGTATCTTACCGTCGGCGGAATTGACGTTATCGGTACCAGCGCAATGATAGAGGTAGGTGAGGACTATACCGTTATCATTGGAACTAAGGGCGATTTCATTCCCACGAGCGACAGCAGAAACTGCGAGATCTACTCGAACGAGAGTGGCAAGCTCGTTGGTACTGAGGTACGCGAGGACGTTGACGGAATAATCTTTAACACATATTGGTTCCCGCTTATAGATCTCGTAGGAATTAATTCAATCAAGAAAATTGACGAAATGAACGGCACTAACGCTGACACCATCTACATAAACGGCGCTGACGATACCCTTCATACAACTCTTGTTGGTCTTGCGGGTTTAACGAACGGCAAAGCGACGTCGAGAAGATATGACATTGAATTCAAGACTATGTACTTCTTCGTTTACGATGAGGAAAGTGAGAAATACGAATCTGTAAGTATGGAGATACCTATGCTGTTCATTCAGACCGAGCATATAGACAGCTTTGAGGATGACTTTGCTAAGAGTAACAAGAAGGCTTTGAATTCAGCCTCTGTCACTCTGACGGTAACCGACGCCGATCTTGAGGCTATTGCCTTTGGCTACGACGTGATCCTTCCAATATACGACTCGCTTAAGGAGCTTATCACCAGAGAAGCAATAATTGAATACTGTAAATCATAAGTCGGCTTTGCTACTGTAGCTGCTGATTTTGGGTGAGGGGAGCGGTGCTCCTCCTCACCCTTTTTTCGTAGTAGATTTTGGTGGCGCTGAAAAATACAGTTAAGTGTTATTTTGCTACAGTAGATCTAGAAGCGTGTGCGACAACAGCCGATCTAGCGTTGCGGTTTGACACGTTCTTTTTTATTTTTTCTCCTATAGGATGGCAAATCTCTTGACTTTAACTGTAAAATAAAGTAAAATATACATAGTAATATATTTGGAGCTTCCGATGAAGGATATAGACAGAATAAAGCTTGAGAGACTGAAGAAAACGGTTTCCAGAAACTACAGAATCACAAGAATGTACGCGGAATACCTTGAGAGGTATCCGGAGCTTATACAGGCCGAGATGGTGGATGCTCTGACAGAGGGCGGTGATATCACACGGGAGGAGGCTCTCGTTGCTATACTCTCACAGCTTTTCGGTCTGGATTTTGCTGACAGCGAGGATCGTGCGATTATAATGAATTATCTTACTCCGTCAGTCAGAATACTGGACGGAGAGAAATACCGAAGCGACCCCTATTACAAGAGCATCAGAATAGACAACATCCGTGAGGGAAGCTGGGAATACAAGCTGGAGAATTATCCTCCGTATAGAGCCGTTATCGCCGCTGATATGATAATGAACGACGATTTCAGCGAGATACCTCCACTTGGTTTTTTTGCAGAAAGGTTTGATTTTCCAGCGGTGCTGGAGAACGGAAACGAATGGATGACACTCACTCCCGTGGATCTGGATACCTCTGTCGAGGCGATAGAGGCGGCTCACGGTAGGGTGGTGACCTTTGGGCTGGGACTCGGATATTATGCGTATATGGTTTCCGAGAAGCCGGAGGTGGAGAGCATCACCGTGGTGGAGATAAGCGAAGAGGTAATCAGGCTTTTCAAGACCCATATACTTCCCCAATTTCCAAACAAGCACAAGGTGAAGATCGTACAGTCCGATGCGTTTGAATACGCGGAGCATATAATGCCGGGGGAGCGTTTCGACGTGGCGTTCGTTGATACGTGGCGTGACGCATCTGACGGAGAGCCTATGTACGTGAGAATGAAACCCCTTGAGAAATTAAGCCCCGGAACAAAATTTATCTATTGGATAGAAAACTTCCTGAAATCAAGGCACAGAGCGCTGAAGCTTGAGAAGCTTCTCGAAATGACGGAGACAGGCTCTCAGGATGCGCCTGGGGATTTCGATGAATTCATAAAAGAATACACGGGTATATAGACCCGTCTGATATCGCTATAGGAGAATGCTTATGCTGGCTGAGAAATTATTCAGAATATACGAGAGAGTTGCAAAAAAGGAATTCAAGCGGGTGACTACCCTTGAAATGAATATACTCTACAACGTATCAATGCGCGCAAAAAGAGACGAAAAATATCTATCTGATATGAATAAATTCGACACGGGTATGGGTGATACTCTGATAAATCTGATAGATAAGTTCTTCGAGGCTTATAACGTCAGCTACGGTCTGGATATACGTGACAGCCTGGTGCTGTACGACGATGACGATATGAGCGGTGGCTGTTACTTCACCGTTGAGACCTTTAAATCCACCCAGGACGGCGATGTCCCTCATCCTGCCACGGAATTTATGCCGGGAGACAAGGCTACCGTAAAATTCACGCTGAAGAGCAGAGACAGCGATACGCCAAAAAGCGTGTCAAGGCTTGGAGCAATGTGGAGGTGCGGCACAGAGACGGGAGAAAAGATAGCAGAAAATACTGCAAACCTCACCGTAGATTTCACCTTGTCGAAGCCCGGATATGCCTTTGCAAAGGTTGTTGTCTTTGATGAAAGCGGCAAGGCAATGTCGGGATGCAACACAGGCTTTGGCGGAGTGCTTTTCGACCGTCGCGGAATAGTGATGGATAGAAGAGCTGAGAAGGATATCGAGGATTTCTGGCGCACAGAAATAGAAAGACTTTTTACGGTCGATCCTATGGATGATACCCCTTCTGATTATGAGGGATCCGTTCTGTACGAATTCGATATGCCTAGAAAGAATAAGCACGGAATAAGAAGGTTTGACAGAGAGTATCTCGATCTTTTGCGTGATGCCGGTTATACACCGCCCTCAGAGGACGTGCTTTGCAGTCATGACAGCTACGAGGTTTACTTAAAGTCTCCGGGTCCATGCCACGCAAGCGGCTACTTAACCCTGCCCCGTGTTGAAAAAAAGATGCCAATACATATTACCTACGACGGATATTCTGCTTATATGCCCATGCCTGTGTATTCCGATAACGAGATCAGACTTCATTGCACCCATCACGGCTATGAGCTTGCTAAACCAAGCGAAGGCTACTACAAGGTGCTGAGCGGTCCCGGTGGCATATGTGAGAATTATGGACGGTTAAACGGCAGTCCGAACTCGGATTACAATGACCCCCACGATTGTTATATGACCTACTTCTGGCTCAGAAATTTGCAGATGCTCAGATATATAACCTCAAGGAAAATGACTTCCGAAATAGAAGGACTCTCGGATAGGTGGAACGGTGAGATAATCTTCTCCGGCGGAAGTATGGGCGGCTATCAGGCAAGCATGATGCCCGCTCTAGCTGAGCTTATGAAGGATAAGTGCGACCCGTTCTCGATAGTCCACTCCTATCCGGACGTGCCGGCAATGTGCAATACCAAGGGATGCATGGGACTTACGAAAAGCTACGTACCCGAAATGGATTACTTTGATCCCACAAACCTTGCCCATCTGATAAAATGTCCCGTGACTGTCACGCGCGCCTCTCTCGGAGATGAGTCTTGCCCGGTGCCCGATATTATGACATACTACAACGCGCTACACGCCGCAAAGGAAATACGCATTTTACAAAATTCCTCTCACGGATTCAGGCCGGAAGAGGATAATCAAATATGGTATATTTACAAGGATTAACAGCTTAATTGTAAAGAGAGGTTTGCATTTCATGCATAATTCTTCCAAATTCGCTCTCTATGAGAATATACTGAGAGACGAGCTTCGTCCCGCTATGGGATGTACAGAGCCTATTGCCATAGCATATGCCTCCTCTATACTCAGACACGCTCTGGGAGAGGATGCCGTCGCTGTTGACGCAGGGTTCAGCGGTAATATTATAAAAAATGTGAAGAGCGTCATAGTGCCTATGACAAACGGTGGCTACGGAATAGATACCGCTATATGCGCAGGACTGCTCTCCGCCAGGCCAGATCTTTATCTTGAGGTTCTAACCGCACTACCGGAGAACGCAAGCAAGAAAATCGAGAAGATCAAAAACAGCACTCAGATCAATATCAGTGAGATAAGCTCCGGCTGTACCTTCGAACTTGTAATCAACGGAAGATCTCCAAGCCACAGCGCGATGGTAAAGATCGTCGGAGAGCATACAAACGTAACCGAGGTCATCCTTGATGAAAATAACGTTACCGAGAGGTACACCTATCGCTCCTCTGAGGAAGTAAAGCAAAGTTCTCTGGATCGCTCTATGATGAGCGTAGAGGATATACTTCTGTTTGCTGATGAATGCGATATTTCATCCGTCGCTCCTCTGCTTCAACGCCAGGTCGAACTTAATATGGCTATCGCCGAGGAAGGTCTTAAGGGTGATTGGGGAGCGTCTATTGGCAAGATCCTTCTCTCGTCGGACAATAGCACTCCAACCCGTGCCAGAGCATACGCAGCAGCCGGATCTGACGCCAGAATGAGCGGTTGCGAGCTACCCGTGTGCATTATTTCAGGCAGCGGCAACCAAGGAATAACCGCTTCCGTCCCGGTTGTAATATATGCAAAAGACGGTGGATACAGCGAGGAGGCGCTTTTACGCGCTCTGATAGTATCCGACCTTGTCACCGTTCATCAGAAGACGGGCATCGGTACTCTGTCCGCGTATTGCGGAGCTATAAGCGCAGGCGTGGGCGCCGCGGCAGGAATCTGCTATCTTAATGGCGGAGACTACAGGGCGGTAGCTCATACAATAGTTAACGCGGTAGCTATCCTTTCAGGTACTATATGTGACGGCGCTAAGCCATCATGCGCCGCCAAGATCGCTATGGCTGTAGAGGCGGGTATACTCGGCTATCAGATGTCGAGGAGTGATAAGCAATTCTACGGTGGCGACGGCATAGTTACAAAGGGCGTGGAAAACACAATCAGAAACGTAGGCAGACTTGCAAAGGACGGTATGTCAGAAACAGACCGCGAAATAATAAAAATTATGCTGGAGACTTCTTCTAAATAAGAGATTTTTACTTTTTCAAAAATTTTCCCGACAGCGAAACCTGTCGGGAAAATTTATATGTGGTAAAAAACGGTAGATTATGCCCTTTATCATACATAATAATTATTTACAATATTGTACATACGTTTTACTATTTTACAAATACTTTTATTAATTCTTGTGATAGAATGTAAGCAAGTAAGCCCTAATAACAAAAAGTGAGGTACTTATATGAAGAAGACCTACGGAATGCGCTATGACGAAGCGAGACGAATAATTATAGAGAACCGTCACCTCATTATGCGTATAAACGAAAACGCAATATGCGAAAGTCTGATTCTCAAATCAAATGACAGGGAGCTGATCGATAAATCTATACTCTGCCCGATCTTCTCATTGACTGAGAAACGCCCGTATAACAATGAGATCAAGCTTATGCATCCGAACAAGAGAACCACCTTTGCCGCTAAGAACGCGAGCCTTACGGACGGAAAGCTTACTGTCTATTTTGATCTGGTAACCTTTGGAGCTGAGATAGAGGTGGATATCAGTGACGAATACGTTCTTTTCCGTCTCGGAGAGTTTATAATTACAGACGATGACTTCCGTATTGGTCCCACCAGTACCGATAAGCTTAATATGGATATTCCGCCCGTAGATGAGTTCCGCCTTATAGCTTTACCTGTCAAGAGATTGAAGCACTTTGGAGAATGGCTGAACGTAACGTGGGATGAAGGCGCCGCTGTGGCGGTAGTAGCAGCAATGCCAGAGACGAGAATCGATCACGAAAAGTCGGGCGACGGTCTGCTGCTTACAGCTGATGCCGTACGAGGTATAAAGCTCATCGACTGCTCTGCCGCCCTTATAGTTACCGAGGGGCAGGAGAGCATGCTGGATGCACTGGATGCACTGGAGGAAAACTTGGGGCTTCCTCGGGGAGTTAAAAGTCGGAGAAGCGGACTTTTGAACAGTGGATCCGTTTGGACAGGAAACGCAACTCTCGAAAATATTGACGAGATAATCGACGTTGCCAAGATGGCCGGAGCAAAATCTATTCTCTTCTACTATAAGTGCTTCTTCAAAGAGGAGCTCGGATACAAATTCTGCGGAAACTACGAGTACCGTGATACGTATCCTAACGGTGCTGAAGACGTCTCGGAGCTTCTTCGCCGTGTAACTGATGCAGGTCTTATCCCTGGTCTGCACTCTCTGCACACACATATAGGCATTTGCACTAAATACGTAACCCCTATTGCAGATCATCGCCTGCACCTTACCCGTCACTTCACTCTGTCAAAGCCTCTTGACGCGGAGAGCACCACGGTTTACGTGGAGCAATCAACTGCTGATGCACCGCTGCAGAAGGATTGCCGTGTTCTGCAATTTGGCGGAGAGCTGATAAGCTATGAGGGATATACCGATGAGTATCCTTACGCCTTCTACGGCTGCAAGAGAGGTCATTTCGGTACCAACGTTACGAGCCACCCGTTAGGTCAGATAGGCGGCACCCTTGATATTTCCGAATTTGGAGCTACAAGCGTATACCCGGATCAAAATTCATCCCTTCAGGATGAGATCGCGAAAAAGATCGCTGATATCTATAATCTTGGATTCCGTTACTGCTATTTTGACGGCTCAGAGGGAGCGAACGACCCCTTCGACTATCACGTATCAAACGCTCAATACAGAGTACTGAAGCAGCTTAACCCCGCACCTCTCTACTGTGAGGGCGCGGCTAAGACTCACTTCGGATGGCATTGGATGAGCGGCGGTAACGCCTTTGATATCTTCCCCTCAGAGACCTTCAAAAAGCAGATTATGGAATTTCCATTTATCGAGGCTTTGCAGATGTGCGATGACTTCACGCGCGTAAACTTCGGCTGGTGGGATTACTTCCCGCAAACAGAGCCTGATATATACGAATTCGGAACCAGCAGAGCGGCGTCCTTTGACTGCCCTATCACTATGATTGCAAATCTTCCCGTACTGAGATCCAACCCACGCACAAAGGATAACCTTGAGGTTCTTCGCCGCTGGGAAGAATATCGCCAAGTGCTGACTGACAAGGAGAAGCTGATGCTTCGAAGTCCGGATACAGAGCATACTCTTTTAAAAACAGACGTTGGATATAAGCTCGTTGAGTATGAAAGAGTAAAGACTCCGTCGGATATTACAGCATACGTTTTTGAATACGAGGGAAGATCATACGCTACTCTTTGGCATAAAACGGGAGAATGCTCTCTCACCCTCGGACTTTGCGGAGAAGACATCTCGTATAAGGATGAATTCGTTGGCAATGAGCTCCCGATCAAGAAAGAAAGCAACACAATAACCGTATCCGTTTCAGATAAGGCGTATCTTTCAGCTGGTGACCGTGATAAGCTGATAGAGGCACTTGAAGGATGCAAAATTAATCAGTAAATAAAACCCACCCAGTGCAGAAAAATTGACACGGGGTGGGCGTTTTATATTTGTGTGATCATAAGATTGACATAACTTAAGCTGTCAGTATCGCCGATGATACCAAGAAGTAAACCAGTAGGGACAGCGCGTCTACAAGCGTCGTGATAAGAGGCGACGCCATAACCGCAGGGTCAAGTCCAATCCTCTTGGCTAACAGGGGAAGCACCGCTCCTATGACCTTGGCGGCGATTATCGTGACGGTAAGCGAAAGCGCCACTGTCAGAGCCACCTGAGAGTTGATATCTCCGTTCTGAAGCAGAAGCATATCGACAAGCATTACCTTAGCGTAGGTTACTATGCCGAGCACAGCGCCACACATCACACCTACGCGCAGCTCCTTCCAGAAGACTCGGAAGAGGTCCGAAAACTCAACCTCGGAGAGCGAGATACTACGGGTGACGGTGACAGATGCCTGTCCACCGGAATTTCCGCCCGTACCCATTATCATAGGAACGAACAGCACAAGCACCGCCGGAAGCACAGATTCAAAGCCTGTAAGAATAGTGCTTGACACGGTAGACGACAGCATAAGTATAAGAAGCCAGGGAATACGGGATTTCCATAGTGAAAGCACAGAGGCTCTAAGGTATGGCGTTTCCGTCGGTGTGATAGCCGCCATCTTAGCGAAGTCCTCCTCGGACTCCTCCTTGATTACGTCCACAGCGTCGTCGAGCGTTATAATACCGACAAGCCTTTCCTCAGAGTCCACAACAGGCATAGCCATAAAGTCGTACTTGTTGAGCAGGTGAGCAACCTCTTCCCTATCGTCACCGGTGTGAACTGCGATATAGTTTTCGTCCATTATATCGACCAGCATAGTAGACAGCTCCTCGGTAAGCAGCTGCTTTGCGGTTATAATACCGCGAAGATGCCTGTCCCTGTCGGTAACGTAGCAGGTATATATAGTCTCCTTGTCAATAGCGACACGTCTGATATGTGTGAGAGCTGCCTCAACGTCCATAGTCTCGAGGAAACGCACGTACTCGGTAGTCATCAGACTACCGGCAGAGTTCTTTGGATACTTAAGTATAGTATTAATCGCAGCTCTGTCACTCTCCGAAGATGACTTCAGTATACGTTTGACAATAAAAGCAGGCATTTCCTCAATAATATCTACCGTATCGTCAATATAAAGCTCCGAGAGAATATCGGAAAGCTCAAGATCCGTGAAGGACTCGATCAGCATTCGCTGAGTGTCCGCCTCCATCTCTATAAAAGTTTCAGCTGCCAGCTCCTTAGGCAAAAGCCTGAAGAATACCGTATGATAGGATTCCGGGATCTCGATGAACATTTCAGCAACGTCAGCCGCCTGAAGATTTGATACGAGCTCCCTCAGCTCCCTGTAATTTTTGTTTTTTAAGCAATCCTCCGCAAAGGATGAAACCTCCAAAAGCATATCACTGTCGGTTATGCTGTGGAGATTCTCTGTTACTGCGTTGATCTCTTCCATTTTTCCTCCTCTCAGGCAGAGGGGAGGAGCTTTAGAGCTGCGCTGCGCCGACTGCCGTCTGAATATTAATATTAATACACGGGTATGTACTTCGACTGCCGTCGGACACAAATATCACCTCATCTTTCTTTTTATATATTTATTATAAATCCAAAATTATTATTTGTCAATAGCGAGAAAAGCACCAATACCGATAAAGAGAACGAATGCATACTTCTCTGTACGATAAAGCCATGTGATATTAAACAATCAGCTCCGCCTTGTTGCTATAGCAGCTTTGAAAGCTCCTCCTCGCCGTAAACGTCAATTCCGTGCGAGAGTAAAAGCTCTGCTGTCACTCCGTCTCTGTCTGTAAGCGCGCCGGAAAAGCTTCCGTCATATATTTTCCCCTTTCCGCAGGACGGCGAGCGTGATTTAAGCAGCGCCGCCTTAGCTCCCGATAATAACGCAGCCTCAAGGGTCTTCTCAGCGCCCCTTCTGTAATTCTCCGTCACGTCTCTGCCGTCACGCATAAGAACCTTCTCTCCTATTCTCTCACTTGGAGTTCTGGGTGTGGGAAGTCCTCCGTCGACCTCCGGGCACACCGGAATAAGACGGTACTTTTCTGAAAGCTCTGAAACGTCTATTTTCTTCACGCTTTTGCCGTCGTAACGGCAGGGGTTGCCGAGAAGGCAGGCGCTGATTATTAGAGCCGGCTTCATATTTTTTCCTCCAGACCTTTGAGTCTATGTTTTGTCTCTGTATTGAACGCCTTATATAGCACTTTTTTTAATTCAATTTATTTGCAGTCTGCCCTTGACTTTAACTTCAAAGCGGACATCAAAGGAGACTGACAGCACATAATTATTTGCTCCGCATCTTTAACAGTTATTGACTTATTTTTCGCCATTTCCAAAAAACTCGACACGGGTGGGACTAAGGCTCGCTTATCAAGCTGTTTTTGATCTCTTCCATATCCCCCGCTCCCATGACGACTATAGCTCCGCAGGTAAAGCTATCCACGTAAGAAGAAACCTCACCGTCGGGCGAAAACATTGCCTTCTCTCCAAGGTTATCCGACATTCTGCGCGAGGTGATCTGAGCTATAGGCTCTTCTCTTGCCGGAAAAATATCCGTCATTACAACGTGATCTGCCATAGAAAGAGCAGACAAAAAACCGTCCCAAAGCGACGCGGTACGTGAGTAGGTATGGGGCTTGAATACTACGGTTATAGGCGTTCCGGTCACAAGCCTTAGGGCGCTTATAGTTGCCTTGATCTCCGTTGGATGATGGGCGTAATCGTAGTATACCTCCCTACCCCGCCTACTTCCTACAAGCTCCATTCTGCGAGGAATCGATCTAAAGTCATTCATCGCGGCAGCTATGCGATCCTTATCTATCCCGTATTCCAGCGCTACGGATATTGCCGCAGCGGCATTCGTCACGTTGTGAACACCGGGTACATTGATCTTAAATACTCCTGCCGTTACGCCGTGTCTGAATACCGTAAATTCAGTAAACGTATCGCCAAAATTATTGATCGAGTACCTGTAATCAGACCGTTCGCTCTGCCCAAAGGTAATAACGGGAGATTTAATATCCGATATGATTTGTCTGAGATTTGGGTCGTCATAATTGATTAGCGAAAATGACGAGGCGTTTGACATCGCCGATGAAAAGGAGCTTTGTAGCGCTGAAATATCAGGGAAATAATCGGTGTGGTCGAGCTCTAGATTCAAGGCTATGGCAATGCTCGGAGTGAAGCTAAGAAACGAATCCTTATATTCACACGCCTCGTATATTAGAAGCTCGCCCTTTCCTATGCGCAACAGATCTCCGCCGGACAGCTCCGCGCCGGACAGGGTTGTGGGCTCCGCCGATGCTTCGTGAAAAATCATATCAAGCATTGCAACCGTAGTGCTTTTTCCGTGAGTTCCGGAGACACCTATCCTATTCTTATAATCCTTCATCAGAAGTCCGAGGTACTCCGCTCTGGGAAGAGTTGGTATACCGAGGGCAAGAGACTTAAGATACTCAGGATTTTTTTCGGATATCGCCCCGGTATATATCACAAGATCAGCGCCGTCAATATGAGATGGATCGTGACCTATATACACCGTTATCCCCATATCCATAAGGCTACGGGTTCTGTAATTTGCAGAACGGTCACTACCCAAGACACGAAATCCCATTCTCATCGAAAGCACAGCGAGCGTGTACATAGAACTGCCTCCTATCCCGATGAAATAGACCGTTCGATTTGATGAGTATCCGTTACGCAAAAAAGCTCTGATACTGCTGGGTGCGTTCGTTTTCTTTCTTTCAGCCATTTGACCTCCCGATACAGTTATTAGCATAAAAACAGTCGCGTTCAAAACAGTAATATATTATGCTTTTTTTGATAAGAGAGATACAAAAATGCCTATTTTTACAAAAAATTGGATATTTTTAACAATTTAGTAACAGTATGGTATTAAAAAATTTGCTATATTATTGAATATTCTTAATAATATTATAGTATACTATAACCATATTTTAACAATTTAGGAAGGAATTTAATCAATGCAATTAACGGATATCAGAATCAGAAAGTTCTTCGATGAGGGACCTATGAAGGCAATTGCCTCGGTAACCTTTGACGACTGTCTGGCTGTCCATGACATCAAGGTTATTTATGCGCGCGACAAATATTTTATCGTGATGCCCTCCAGGAAAAATCCTGACGGAACCTACAGAGATATCGTACACCCAATCAATTCAGGCTTCAGAGCAGAGCTTGAGGAAGCTGTAATAGATGCATATCACGTCCAGCTTGTTTCTATGCAGCACGACGGTGAAGCCTATGCGGATGACGCGGTTATAGTATAACCGTGATAAATCGGATTTCTAATTTCTAATTATAAAACGGTTAAAGCTGTTATATAAAAACCTACCGCCATGAGCGGTAGGTTTTTTCGTTTTAAGAAATTCTTTTAAGAAGAAAATTACTCTTCTACAGACTCTGCGGGAGCTTCTTCAACTATAGTAGCTTCTTCAACTACGGGAGCCTCCTCAACCACAGGAGCCTCTTCAGCCACAGGAGCTTCCTCAGCTACGGGAGCTTCCTCAACTACAGGAGTCTCTTCAACTACGGGAGCTTCCTCAGCTACGGGAGCCTCTTCAACTACGGGTGCTGTCTCCTCAACTGCGAGAGCCTCAACTACCTCTTCGGCTACTTCCTCTGCCACAGGAGCTTCAGCTACTTCCTCTGCTGCCTTGCGTGCGCGAGTCTTTCTGCGGGGAGTTCCTGCCTCTACGTCCTTCTGCTTTTCAAGAGTTGATCTCTGCTCACGAAGAACCTGCTTCTGAGAGGTGAGAGCCTCCTTCTGTGCTGCGAGAGTCTCTGCCTGGCGCTCTGCGATCTCTGCCTGAAGATCAGCGTTCTTGTTATTGCCTGCAATGATGGACTGCTGAGTAGCAATAATGTCCTTCTGAGCCTGCATAACTGCCTTCATAGCTTCCTCAAGAGTGGACTGAGTATCAATAAGTACGCGCTGAGTCTCCTCCATGGTCTGCTGAGCCTCTGTGAGATTCTGCTGACGCTCTGCCATAGATCTCTGCTGCTCGATGAGCATCGTCTGCTCCTGTGCGATAGCGATCTGATCCTGCGCAATAACTCTCTGGTTAACCTGGATACCCTGCTGCTCACGAAGAGTGTGACGCTGAATATCGTTGGTCTGCTTCTGAGACTCGTTGATCTCATTCTGCTTGTCGGAAAGCTCGGTGTAAAGAGCGGTAAGCTCTGCCATGCTTGCGGTAAAGGTCTTAAGATTATCCATCATAGATGAAAGCTTGTCGATAAGGAACTGCTCATCATCAAGAATGGAGCTCTCAAGAGCCATGATCTCGTCTGCGCCGTAGGTTCTGGAAACGAGAGTGGGAGTAACAGGAGCCTGAGGATCTGCTGCTACAGCAACGCCACCCGTAGGAATGTTAACGGGATGCTCCATAAGGAAGTTCTCTATACGCTTGTCGAATGCGAGAACGAACTTCTGCATAGTTGCCGCAATTGCCTTCTCTACTATAGAGGTTACGTCAACGGAAACGGGAAGAACCTTCGCTGCGGAAGCGGTGCTGCACTGGCAAGCCTCCTCTTCAGGTGCCTCCTCTTCCTCTACGGGAGCAGGAGCCTCCTCCGTTACGTACTCGATAACAGGCTCTGCTGCGGGAGCTGCGGGAAGCTGAATGCCTTCGGTGATAGCCTGGATCTTGTTGATATCGTTGTTGATGCCGATGAGATACTTGTCGCACTCAGAAGCATATTTAGCTGCCTTCTTGTCAGCAAGGAGGGCAACTATCTCAGTGTATGCTGCGCGAATATCGGTTATGAGAGAATTGATGCACTCGCCGATGCTGTTGTATGTAGCGGCGCACTCCAGAAGGTCGTACTTGGTTTCCTCGTATTTGACCTCGTTCTTGGAGCTCTGCTTCTTCTCGTATGCACGTTCTGCCTTAGCGAAGTACTTTGCAGAGCCTGCAACGTCCTTGGCAGCAGCCTTGTAAAGACCAAGCTCGTGACTCACTTTCTTCTTATTTTCGGAAATGGTGCTGTAAAGCTCGGCTACATAAGCCTTGACTTCTTTTTTGCTCATGGTTGCAGTCTCACTCATTGATTTTACCTCTTTCTCCGCTATGCGGTGTTTCATATCAACATTATTATATCAAAATAATTTATACGTGTCAATAAGTATGAAAATATTTTTTAAGATTTTTTTGTCATAAATCGAGATTTTTGGTGTACGTGCAGAGATTTATTCGTTCATTTTGCGCAAAAATGCACATTACTGATTACAAAATGAGCAAAATCTCCTTAAAAAGTCAAAAAAATTGCCCTGCTGTGACGCAGGGCAATTTCGTATAAATCAATGTCTAAATCAGTGGCAAATGCACTTCTCGGTATCCTTGTCAAAGATGTGGATACGGGAGGTGTCGATAGCAACGGTGATTCTGTCGCCTGCCTGTGCTCTGGAGCGAGAGGAAACTCTGGCGATAAGGTTCTTGCCGTTTGTAGCGTCCTCCATACCCTCGAAGCCAAGGTAGAGGTAGATCTCAGCACCCATAAGCTCGGTAACGTCAACGTCAACGGACATTGTGGTGTCTGCAAGGGTCTGAAGATACATAGGCTCGTCGTGAATAGCCTCGGGACGAACACCGAAGATAACATCCTGACCGATGTACTCCTTAAGATCAGGGTTGTTAGCCTTGTCAGCGGGAAGCTTAACCTCGGTAGTACCGAAGGTAGCGTAAAGATCGTTGTCGTGCTTAACAAGCTTACCGGTGATGAAGTTCATCTGAGGTGTGCCTATGAAGCCTGCAACGAAGAGGTTACAGGGAGAATCGTAAAGGTTCTGGGGAGTATCAACCTGCTGGATAATACCGTCCTTCATAACAACGATACGCGTAGCCATGGTCATAGCCTCGACCTGGTCGTGAGTAACGTAGATGAAGGTGGTCTCAACCTTCTTATGAAGCTTGGTAAGCTCAGTTCTCATCGATGCACGGAGCTTAGCGTCAAGGTTGGAAAGAGGCTCGTCAAGAAGGAATACCTTGGGGTTACGAACGATAGCACGTCCAAGAGCAACTCTCTGCTTCTGACCACCGGAAAGAGCCTTGGGACGACGCTCAAGAAGATGGCTTATGTCAAGAATTCTTGCAGCCTCCTCAACACGACGCTTGATCTCCTCCTTGGGAACCTTACGAAGCTTAAGACCAAATGCCATGTTATCAAAAACGGTCATATGAGGGTAAAGAGCATAGTTCTGGAACACCATCGCGATATCTCTGTCCTTAGGAGCGATATCGTTAACGTATCTGTCGCCTATGTAGAGCTCACCCTCGGTGATCTCCTCAAGGCCCGCGATCATACGAAGAGTGGTGGACTTACCGCAACCGGAGGGACCTACGAAGATGAGGAACTCCTTATCCTTGATCTCAAGGTTGAAGTCGGATACGGCGGTAACGCCGCCGGGATACTTCTTGTAAATGTGTCTGAGTGAAAGACCTGCCATTGTGCATATCTCCTTTGAAAAAATATTTTTAACACTACAATTATAACAGAAGGAAGAAAAAAATCCAATTGGCAATTGTTACGATTTTTTCTTCCGCGCATTGTGCAGTTTTGCCAAAAAACGTGTGGACTATTTGTGAACATTAGCTATCGGGCTAATTATTCTCTAATTTATTAGAAAATCGTCAATTTACTGCAAATCGCATTTATTTAAGTTGGCAAGCTCTTGAATACCTTCCGCTTTACTTGCAAATTACAATATCTTCCGGGCTATTTACTATTCTGTGCTTCGCTCTACCGCTTCTCTTTCTTTCGGGCTTACGTGCGTATTTCGCCGAATAAAAAAGGCTACGATTCAAATGCTTGCAATAAGCGACGGCAAAAACAACAAGGACACAATTCAGATGCTTGCAATGCTTGAAGGTTTAAACAGCGTAATACCAGCTTGTTTGTTGCATATTTGTAACTAATTATTTACTTTTTAAGCGTTTTTACAACAAAACGAAAAACCGACTCAGGTATAGGCATTTGCTTTATACCTGAGTCGGTAAGTGTATATTCGGTTGAATTATTACGCGTTCGCAGCCTTAACTATAGCGGTGAACTTATCCGTCTTAAGAGACGCGCCGCCTATAAGACCGCCGTCAACGTTAACCTTAGAGAGAAGCTCTCCTGCGTTGCCGTCGTTCATAGAGCCGCCGTACTGAACGGTTATAGCCTCTGCCGCCTCAGCGCCGTAAGCCTCTGCTACAGCTGCGCGTACAAAGCCGTTACCCTCGTCTGCCTGATCAGCGGTAGCGGTCACTCCTGTACCGATTGCCCATACGGGCTCGTATGCGATAATAACGTTCTTAAGCTGCTCCGCGGTAACGTTGGTAAGCGCCATCTTAGTCTGGAACTTAAGAAGCGTTTCGGTGTAGCCAAGCTCGCGCTCCTCCAGGGTTTCACCTACGCAAACTATAGCCTTAAGACCTGCGTTAAGAGCAGCGAGAGTACGAAGGTTTACAGTCTTATCCGTCTCACCGAAATACTGTCTGCGCTCGGAATGTCCAATAACTACGTAATCCACGCCTGCCTCGACGAGCATTTTTGCGGAGATCTCGCCCGTATATGCGCCGGACTCCTTGAAATGCACGTTCTCTGCGCCTATTTTAATATTTGTTCCCTTTGCCGCCTCAACTGCCGCGGAGATATCTATGGCAGGAACGCACAGTACGATATCGCACTTATCCATCCCCTCTACCATTGGAGCAAGCTCGGATATAAATTTCTTGGTCTCGGAAGGTGTCATATTCATCTTCCAGTTGCCTGCAATTACTGTTCTTCTCATTTTTCTTTCCTTATTCTAATATTTAATTTTGGCAAACCCCGTAAGATTTGCCAAAATTTAAAGTATTTGTTGTATTTAATGTTTTGTTTGAAGAAGCGTCGAACTTTACCCGAATCCGTAGAAACCTACGGCGAGATCGGTAAAGATCGGCGGTTATCGCCTTTTTGCATTTTTGTGGGAGAAGCGTCGAACTTTACCCGAAACCGTAGAAGCCTACGGCGAGATCGGTAAAGATCGGCGGTTATCGCCTTTTTGCATTTTTGTGGGAGAAGCGTCGAACTTTACCCGAAGCCGTAGAAACCTACGGCGAGATCGGTAAAGATCGGCGGTTATCACCAAAAATTACTTGTCAAGGAGGCAGGAAACGCCGGGAAGATCCTTACCCTCAAGGAATTCGAGAGATGCGCCGCCGCCTGTAGAGATGTGAGTGATACGGGGTGCGAAGCCAAGCTGCTCGCAAGCTGCCGCGCTGTCGCCACCGCCAACAATGGTGATCGCGGAGCTGGATGCAAGAGCCTCTGCCACTGCTACGGTACCCTTAGCAAGAGTGGGATTCTCGAATACGCCCATAGGACCGTTCCATATAACAGTCTTTGCGGAGAGAACAGCGTCAGCGAAGAGCTTAGCGGTCTTGGGACCTATATCAAGGCCCTCCTTATCCTCGGGGATCTTATCGCTGTCAACGTACTCTACGTCAATAGGACCGTCGATGGGGTTGGGGAAGCTGTCAGCTATAGCGTTGTCTATGGGAAGAAGAAGCTTTACGCCCTTCTCCTCTGCCTTCTTCATCATATCGCGGCAATAGTCGAGCTTGGTCTCGTCAAGCAGGGACTTGCCTACGCACAGACCCTTTGCAGCCGCAAAGGTAAACGCCATACCGCCACCGATGATGAGGGTGTCAACCTTGGTGAGAAGATTATCTATAACGTTAAGCTTATCTGCAACCTTAGCGCCACCGAGGATAGCAACGAAGGGACGCTCGGGATTCTGAAGAGCCTTGCCCATTACAGAGATCTCCTTCTCGATAAGGTAACCGCATACTGCGGGAATATAATCCGCAACGCCTGCAGTGGACGCGTGAGCTCTGTGTGCTGCGCCGAAGGCATCGTTAACGAAGAGATCTGCATAAGATGCAAGCTCCTTAGCGAAGTCTGCGCCGTTCTTCTCTTCTCTTGCGTCGAATCTTGTATTTTCAAGGAGAACTGCCTCGCCTGCCTTGAGAGCGGCAACCTTAGCCTTAGCATCAGGTCCGATAATATCGGATGCGAAGGTAACCTTATTCTCACCGAGAAGCTCGTTTATTCTGTCGCATACGGGCTTAAGCGTGAGCTTTTTCTTATCGGATGCTACAGCCTTGGAGAGATACTCTGCCTTAGCTGCTGCCTGCTCGGACTCGGGAAGCTTCTCTACTGCCTTCTTCTCCTTCTTGGTAAGACCGAAGCCCTCTGTGAAGATGTTGTGGGGCTTACCCATATGAGAGCAAAGAATAACCTTTGCGCCGTTTGAAAGAAGATACTTAACTGTGGGGAGAGCCTCTACTATTCTCTTATCAGAGGTGATAACGCCATCCTTCATAGGAACGTTGAAGTCGCAACGAACCAGAACGGTTTTGCCTGCTACGGCTACGTCCTCAATGTTTTTCTTGTTGTAAGTTGCCATTTTTTTCTCCTTTAATTATTATATTTTTACATCCCTTATATATTATCACAGTTTTTTATTATAGTCAATAGATATTGTTTATTTTTTAACAATTTTCTGTTTGCTTTTTTTACTTGACATTTTCTTTAATAAGTGCTAAAATACTGTACAATACGCCCGACAGAATAGCGGTCGGAGAAATGTTTTCACATCAATTCAGAAAGTGATACTAAAATGGCTGTCAAAGAGGACCTCAGAGTACGAAAAACAAAAAAAGCTATATCAGAGGCTTTTATGTCGCTTCTGAAGGAAAAGAGCTTAGAGGATATTACCGTGAACGAGCTGTGCGAGAGGGCGGGCGTTCGCCGCACCACCTTCTACAAGCACTTCAATGATAAATTTGACTATATCGCATCATTCACACGTGGATTACGCTCAAAGTTTGATAACATAATTTGGAAATCCGGAAAGCCTGACGATACGCCGGAATACTACGTAATGTACGCCAAGCAGGTCATAGCCTTCATTATGCGTCACGAGAAGGAGATAGACCACGTTATGCGGAGTCCGCTGATATCCGTGGTTATGAACATCCTCTCGGAGCAAAATTACGTTGATACCTATGATAGAATTAAGGTGAGTGTTGCCGCAGGACTGCGCATAAACGCCTCCCCGGAGGTGCTGTCCTGTATGCTCGTAGGCGGCGTAACCAACGCTATATACACCTGGCTAAAGAATGGAAAGGACAAGTCCCCCGAGGCACTTGCAGACGAGGTCGGAGCCATAGTCCGCAGGTGTATCTCATAATCCTATACGATATGAGCGGCAATTCAATAAAGCAGAAAACGCAGAGAATCATTCTCTGCGTTTTCTCTGTTCACAAAGCAATCGCTGATCAATCCAATTTACCGTATACGGAGCGTTACTTATTTGAGTCTATATGAGGAAGATACGCCTTCAGATAATCAATACCCGAGAAAATCGTAGTGAACGCCATTACCGCCATGAAGAAGTAAGAAAGAATATGATTTTCCGCGAATACGGGAATAAGAGGCTCTATGATAAGAGCAACCGTGCCAACCATCTGGGATACCGTCTTGATCTTGCCCAGCATACTCGCGGCAACCACTATACCCGATTTACCCGCAACCACAAGGCGGAGGCTGGTAACTCCAAGCTCTCTGAGAAGAATGACGAGAACGACCCACACGAAGACGAGAGCCAGAGTGGTCTCACCGCGAATGATCATCCAAACGAGTATAGCGATCATAGACGAGAGGACCATAAACTTGTCGGCAAGGGGGTCTATAAACTTGCCAAAGTCGGTAACGAGATTGTATTTTCTCGCTATTTTGCCGTCAAGCATATCGGTAAGTCCCGTAAGCACGTAAACTATCGCGGGAACTATCAAGCCCCATACCTCAACGTCACGCATAAAGAGAAGCGTAGCGACGAAAACGGGCACAAGCATTACTCTGATAATGGAAAGAGTATTTGGAATATTAAGTGAGCCTTTCATATTTTTCTCCTTGATATGAGTAATTATTAGCAAAAAATCTACACGGGGTAGGACTTAAGTGAAAAATCAAACCAAAACCTCACCCACAAGATCATAGTCAAGAGCTTCTGTGATTTTAACGTCTACGAAGGCGCCCGGATTGATCCTGCGCTTAGATTTAAAGTATACTCTTCCGTCAACGTCAGGCGCGTCTGCCTCAGATCTGCCGTAGTAGATCTCCGCTACCGTATCGTATCCGTCGCAAAGAACTCTGACGGTTATGCCTATCTTCTCCTCGTTCTTCTCCTCGGTGATAAGGAGCTGTGTCTGCATAAGGATATCGTATCTGTCCTGTTTAATTTGCTCGTCTATCTGACCGTCAAGCTCAGCGGCGGCTGTTCCCTCCTCGCTTGAAAACGTGAACGCGCCAAATCTGTCAAAACCGATCTCTTTGACAAACTCGCAAAGCTCCGTGAAATCCTCATCACTCTCACCCGGGAAACCAACCATAGCGGTTGTCCTGAGAGTAAGACCGGGAACGTTATCGCGAAGACGCTTGATGGCCGAACGAATAGTCGCTCCGTCACCGTGTCGGTTCATACGGCGCAAAACTGAGTCGGAAATATGTTGAACGGGAATATCCATATATTTGAGCAATCTGGGATTATCACGAAGCTCCTCCACAAGTTCATCCGTGATCTTGTCGGGATAGCAATAAAGAAGCCTTATCCAAGGAATGTCCGTGCCGTCTGTGATAGCGCGCACAAGGCGAGCAAGACTATACTCACCGTATAGATCAAGACCGTATCTTGTTGTATCCTGAGCGATAAGGTTAATCTCCTTAACTCCCATAGACTCAAGGTCCTGTGCCTCCTTTACGATGTCCTCTATGGGACGGCTGCGAAGTCTGCCACGTATCAGAGGGATCGCACAATAAGTACATTTGTTGTCACAGCCCTCCGCGATCTTCAGGTAGGCTGTATGAGGCTCCGTGGTCACTATTCTGTCACCGCCAAGCTTACAGGTCTCTTTATCTCTGAAGGATGAATATTTCTCCCCGCGCATAACAGCATCGGCAGCCTCCGCAATATCAGCGAGACTTCCAACACCGAGAACCGCATCGACCTCCGGGAGCAGCTCCATAACCTCGTCCTTGTATCTTTCCACAAGGCATCCGGTAGCTATGATGTGACGGCACTTGCCCCACTTCTTCAGCTCCTCGGCGTCAAGAATATTCTCTATAGATTCCTGCTTTGCGCTCTCGATAAAGCCGCAGGTGTTTATTACTATTATTTCTGCCTCCTCCTCGTTCGGAGTTATCTCGTATCCGGCGGAGTGAAGATTATAGAGCATAACCTCGGTATCTACAAGGTTCTTGGAGCATCCGAGTGAAATAAAGCCAATTTTAGTCATTTTGTATACCAAACTTTACTTTTTTTACTTTTAGAATTTAATTTTCAATCAAAAATGTACAAAAATCTTACCGTACAATGTAGAGAGATTATTTAAAAAGCCGTTCAAAGCGTTTGCGCCATTTCAAAATATAGAGTCTGACCATAACGGATATAAAGCTATCGTAAACTATGAAGGCGACGTTGATAAGAACAAACGTGGCGACCAGCATAATATCGCTCTCTGCCTCTAAAAACGGTATTCCCAGAACGAACTGGCACAGGGTAAAAAGCGCAAACGACATAGCATTTACAAAGAGAAGCTTGATGGGAATCCAGGACCATCTCGGAAGTCTCTCTATATACGCCTTTAGCAGCGGATAGATACCGAAAACTAGCAAATACTCCACCCATACCGCGCTACCGAAGTACGTTATAGCCGTGGCAAGAGATGTTGCAAGCCACACAAGCCACGTGTACGGCGAGCCTATCTCAATATATATCAGCACAACCAGCAGTGAAGCAACGGCGGAAAGAGTAAGATCCATAACGTCTATCATAGCGCCAATGCTCATAATAACCGTTCCGAGCGCCACAGCCATTGCCGATATAGCTAATTTTTTAGTGTTTTTCATCTTTTCGGTTATATGCAGCGTATAAGATCACCGCCCATGCATTCGCACAGACAGTCAAGACACATAAGATTCATGCAGCAATCGCAGGCATCGTTCTCCGTTGAGCGACGGTGATACGTACCGCCGCCGTAATAGGTGCTGCCGTAGCCGCGGGAGGATGTATTGAACATCTCCTTTGCGCGCTGGTACTCCATATTTGAGGGATCCATATTGCACGCCATCTCAAGTTCACGCATAGCGTCGTTTACGTAGCCTCTCTGAACCAAAATCACGGAGTTCAGATAATGCCATTCCGCGCTCCTGTCAACGTCCGGGATGGCAGAAAGCCGCTTGCCCGCCTCATTGAAGCGCCTCTGATTTATCAGCGTTCTTATCTCGTAATAAACGCCCGAGGTGCTACCCGTGTATGAATAAGAGCCTCCCGATGAGCTGCCTGAACGCATACGCTGGATCTCGTCGTACGCGGTGTTTATCTCCTGCATCTTTTCGTTTGCAAGATCCTTCAGGGGATTGTCGTCGCCGTAGTTATCCGGGTGATATTTACGGGCGAGATTTCGATATGCGGTTTTGATCTCCTCATCCGTTGCCGAAGGAGATACTCCAAGTATGGAATAAGGGTCTTTCAATTCTGTTACCTCATTTTTGGATTATAATTTTTCTGATTCTACTTGAGGCGCCGAGTTATCCTCATCGAGAAATCTGATGCGCTCGGGAAGTCCAAGATATATTACGTTTGAAATTATGTTCTCGATAGTGGCGAGATCGCCAAACGGAAGAAGGTTTACCGCCGACTCCAGCCTTTTACATTCAAGAAGAAGGGCGCACTTGATGGTTTCCTTATTTTCTCTCGTAAGCGGAGCGCCTCCGTAGGAGATAACGTAAGGGTTGTAGCTTCCGCTCTTCAGATCCTTTCCGTAATCCTCCGCCGCATCAGCCGCGTAGATAAATCTGCCTAGGTGATATCCCACGTAATAGGGCGCTGTTTTATCCTTTTCATCGAGCCCGTGTGCAAAAATCTCACCGAGCAGCTCACCAAACAGAGTTGCAGGCTCATCAACGCCCGGGTGAGACGATCGCTCAAGGTCGGTAATGCGGTCAAGCTTATCTTTGACGAATTCAGCAAGCTCATCCTCCCCCGCCCTGCACTTTGCGTGGCTCACTATAGGCGAAAGAGCAGAAATGGCAACACGTCTTGACGGTTTTTCGTCACTTAAATCATCCTGCAGCTTGTAATAAGTAAGAATGGCGAATGCTCGGGCAACGTAGCCTAACGCCTCGTTTCCCTCAAGCATCGGCTTCAGACTGAGTGGGTGAGCTATGCAACGGTGCTTATGCGCGGATATGGTATCGGGAGATATATACAGCATTCTTACGAGAGCCAAAAAGACGCTGTCATAGCTGAGCGTGACTCGTGAGAGGCTACCCGTGTGATGCTTCATCGCTCTGCAGATTCCGCAATAGGTGGCGCGATAGAACTCGTATTCCTTGACCAAAAGCTCGCTTTTCTTTGGCTTTACGTAGCCGAACATATCTTCACCCCCTACCGACCCGTCCGGGCGAAAACCGCTTCTTCGGCGAGCCGTCACTTTTTTCTTAACTTATATTATATCATACTTCGAGAGCTTTTTGTTAACATTTATGAAAAAATATATAAATTTATTTTACATTCCGCTCATATTTATGTTCCCTCTCGAGGATTTGCCTTTGAATGTATGTTCCTTTGAGAGAAAACAAACTCTCGACACGTAATCAAACACAGCGAAGCGATACTTCAGACGATTTATTCTAGAGCGTAATAATTTGCATCTGCAGGAAAATAATACAAACGGCAGGCTACGATTTGCAACCCGTCTCCGATATATTTTTTGAAAGCAACGCAGTCACACATCATTAGACAAAGCTGTCATCATTGGCATAGTCAACACCATTTGCCGCAGGAAAACATCATCAAAAAACGCACCTTTGTCACAAAACAAAGATGCGTTTTTGTTACGAAAGAACAGTAAAAAGGTGTATACAGTTCATTTTTTCTGACGATGAAAAGAGAATGCCTCTTCATATAGTTTGCGCGTTTGTGCTTCGTCATTCCAGGATAAGCAATCATCGGCATAACTCAATGTCCAGAAAGGTTCTTTTTGTTT
>JAFTSU010000028.1 GCA_017467105.1 Clostridia bacterium | reverse complement strand
TAACGGTACTAAGCTTGTCTCCTACTCATATGACGCGTGGGGTAATTTTACCACCCAATACGTAAACAACGGTCAGTTTACAAGTGCAGCATATAACCCATTCAGATATAGGGGATATTACTACGACACAGATCTTGGCCTTTACTATCTGAACAGCAGATATTATGATTCCACTGTTGGTAGGTTTATATCTGCAGATACTACAGATATCTTAACTGCTACTCCTATGGGGCTGACAGATAAGAATCTGTACGCTTATTGTGACAACAACCCAATAACCAGAGTTGACAACGGCGGTGAGTTTTGGAACATTATTGCCGGTGCTGTCATTGGTGGCGCGATTAGTCTCGTGTCTTCTGTAATTTCTGAAGTCATAGAAGGTGATTTTACATGGAAAGATGTAGGACAAATAGCAATATCAACAGCTATAGGTGCAGCAGAAGGAGCGGCAATAGCGATATGTCCTTCGGCTTCGGTAGCGATTAGCGCAGCTACAAGTACCGCTGATACTCTAATAAATGGTATTATTGATGGAGATAGTTCTGAAAAGCTGATTATAAATTCACTTGTATCCGGTATGATTGGTGCAGCAGCAGGCTCAGGTGGAAGTGATTTTGTAAAAGGAGGAAGACTAATTAATGATGCAATGGCTTCCTTAGGAAATGCTATCCATAAAGGTGTTCATCCTGTAGTAAAGAAAGCTGCAAGAAAAACTATTAAAAAAGCTGCTAAAACAATTGGACGAAAGTATGTTAGTGGTCAATTGGAGGACTTTGCTTACGGTGGTATTTACGAGTTCAGTTCTTTATGTGTAAGATCGATAGTGCATGTTTATAGAGGATAAATTAATCATGAAGAAAATCAAGGTTTCTTTAGTGGAAAAAACTAAAATATTTAGAATGGTTACTATTTTCGCTTTAGTACAATTAATAATTGGTATTATTTTTGTAAATATGTTGATTGGGAGTCAAAAAATCAATGAAAATGATACCAAACAAATCGACATTACGGTTGACGATATGTATAAATTTAGAGTTCCGATGGCAAAGACATATTGGCTAGTTATTGTTTCGGATTCGTCCCAATACTTGTTTCACAGCAGATCAACATTAAAAGAGTATTCTGTTAGTGAATTGAATGAAGCTATTTCTATTGGTTCAAAATTATCTTTAATGTATAAAGAGGAAGATGGTATCTTTGGTAAAACCAATTTGGTTGTTGATGCTCGAGATGAAACTGAAATCTATCGAACTATTGAAGAGTACAATCGTGGAAGGCAAGGCGTTTCGTTTTTTGTTATCGTTATATTCTCTATAATTGAAGTAATTTTTGTTGGCATAATTGCTATATATGTTTGGATTAATTACAATGTATTTAAAGGTTTTTATAAAAAAATAAAAAAGCACCAATAAAAACAACTCACCCCTTGGCTTAGCCTTGGGGTGAGCTTTTATAGTATAAAAGAATTATCCCTTGTGCTTTGCGGCGTATTCTGTGGGAGATATGCCGGTGAGCTTTTTGAAGAGCGCAGTTAAATAATGTACCGATGACATATTCATCATCTCCGCTATATCCGTCAGCGTATGACCGCCTTCACGCAGTAGCTCCTTGGTATAATCTATTCTGCGCCGATTTACGTAGTCTATCACTGTTTGCCCGTACGCTTCCTTGAATTCTCTGGATAGCGTGGTTTTGTTCGTGTTGAAGAGGAAGCAAAGATCGTCGATCTTTATCTTCTGGCAGAAGTTGCAGTCAAGGTATCCTCTTAGAGCTACCGTATCCACGCTTCCTACCATACATACAGCGCCCCCCTCGGAGCGGCTTATAGAGTCGCAGAGACGTAGACATTTTATCAGAAAGATCTGCAGATAATTCTTTATCAGCTGGTCGGCGCCGTATGCAAAGCTGCGACGTTTTTTCATATTTTTCGTATTTGGTATGTCGTATGGGGGCAGGTATACGCTTCTGCCCTCGCGCACTATCTCGACCAGCATTTTCTGCAGCTCATCGGTAAGAGGCAGGGGGGCGTGTGTCAATTTCCCAAGATTTTTCGACTTGCACTCAAATCCGATAATGATAATATTCGTGTTTATCTCCGGTTCTGAGGATAGGGCGTGCTTTTCGTTTTCTCCGTGAAGTATAAGCTCCCCCTCGTTCAGCTCTCCCGTGTAGCAGTCAGACTCCACAAGTATGCGCCCACGCTCCACGTACACAAGCTCCGGAAAGCCGTGACTGTCACGGGCAGTGCTGAGATCCTGTGTAAACTCAAAGTAATGAACGTAGGCTAGCGAGGGAACGGATATCTCCCTCTTAAAGCTCTTTAACTTGAATTCCATTTTTCTCCTGTGTCAGCCGGTTTATTTATCCAACTGCCCTGAATAGTTTTTACAATATTATACTATACATTTACGATTTTGTAAAGACAAAATTCTGCAATTATGGTAAAATAAAATAAAAACGCAAGGAGAAATACTATGAAAAGAATATGCATTCCGGATTATGAATATAAGGAAAGGATAGCGAAGGCAGCTAAAATGATCGCGGCAAAAGGCCTCGACGTTATGGTGGTAGCATCAACCGAGAGTGACTATGCAAACGCCAGATACTTCTCTGGCTTCTGGCCTCTGTTCGAGAGAGCGGGCGTTGCTATCTCAGCCACGGGTGACGCGGCGCTGCTTGTAGGTCCCGAGTCTGCCGTATTCGGCAAGGACTGGTCCAAGATAGAGAAGGTTTTCGTTCTTCGCGAGTTCCGCGAGTCCGCTGACCCCTCTTATCCGGAGCTTCAGGCATCCACCTTTAACGACGTTTTTCGTGCTATCGGCGTGAAGGGCGATAATATTCGCATCGGCCTCGGCAGTTACGTTGAATGCACTCTCCCCATCTTTGAGGGACTAAAGGACTCCTATCCCAAGGCGGAGATAGTTAAGTGTAACGATATTATGGTCGCGCTCCGTCAGATAAAGAGTGAGAACGAGCTTGCCTGCATCCGCGAGGGCTTCCGTATTATAGAGCTTGCGACTGACGAGGTTATTAAGAATCTTCGTCCCGGCGTTACAGAGCTTCAGATGGTTGGCGTAGCGCAGAGAGTTATCTATGAGAACGGAGCAGAGTACGAGGGTCTTCCTATGTACGTATTCTCCGAGTCATCTACCCGTCACGCAATCTCTCGCTCAACCTATAAGGAAATTGGCAGAAACGATATAGTTCAGCTTAACCTCTCTGCCAAGATAGACGGCTATTCTCCGTCTATAGGTCTTCCCGTATGTATGGGTAAGCTTGAGGGCGAGCGCCGTGATCTCGTTGAGTTCTGCCGTAAGATGCACCATTGGACAGAGGATCAGTTGAAGGCAGGCGTATACGCCGACGATATAGCAAAGAAGTTCCTCGAGATGTATAAGGAGGCAGGCTACGGCTCAAATTACGTTTACGGTCCCTGTCATGGCACAGGTATGATCGAGGTAGAAGCTCCTTGGATGGAGACCTCCACTCACTATCCTCTTGAGGAGAATATGACCTTCCAGATCGACACCTTTATCTCCGGCGATACCTTCGGCTGCCGCTGGGAAAAGGGCGCGGCCATCAAGTCTGACGGCTGCGAAAGCTACACGGATTACCTTAAGCGTGATATTGTTGAGCTTGGATTTTAAAGCTTAAACCAGACGAAAATTTAACACGGGTGGCTGCTTTTTGCCATAAAAGGAGGAAAAATGATTCTCGATCACTCATTTCCCAGAGAAGCGAATTACTCGAAGGAAAAGAATATACCCTTAGTTATCGTAGGCGGCACGGTAGAATACCACGGACCGCATTGCTCCTACGGTTGTGACACTCTTATAGCCGAGGGACTTATAAAGCGCCTCGCCGAAAGCAAGGAAATAATGATAGCGCCTACCATCTCATACAGCCCCGCAAGCTTTGCTGTGGGTGACGATAAGAGCGGAACGGTGCACGTAGAGGAGAGAGCCTTCGAAAACTACGTATACTACGTATTTAAGAGTCTGCTTTCCGCAGGATACAGAAATATATACGTCGTTATTCATCATCAGTTCGAGCAGGAGTCCGAGATGCCAATGACACTCTGCTACCGTATGGCAGCCAAGCGCGCTACGATGGAGTATCTTGAAAAAACGCTCGGCCAAGGCTGGTGGGGCAGCGAATCCTACGCCAATTACTACGAAGAGCTTGAGGGCGACAATAACCCGTTCTCCTGGATCAAGGTCATTCCCACGATGTCAACGGCTGTACAGAATGCGACAGGCTACGATCACGCAGGCAAGTACGAGTCCTCGCTCCTGATGGCTCTGTATCCCGATTGCATCCAGCTTGACCGTATCGACGATAAGAAGCATTGGTTTACCGAATCTGCGAGAGAAGCAAACAGAGAGCTAGGAAACCTTATGGCAGATAAGTCTCTCGAGTATCTCTCCGAGGCGATCAAGTAAACCGGTACGTTTAAATTTGCATGACGGATCGGCAAGCCGTCTTTCCGTTTAAAAATTTCAAAATAAAAAAGAGAAAGATAAAGGTATTCCGTCCCGGAAAATATGAGTTTTCGGAAACGGCTATCGGAAATGCTTTCTCTTTTTTTAGTTTCAGGCAGTATTTTTCAAGATCAAAATCGACGAGCTTATATGAATACTGAGGCAACGTTGAATTTGACGATATTGCAGCCTTGACGGCGATATAAATATAATCGTCCCGTGACATCTTTCACGGGACGAAATTTTATTTAAGTATCAGCTTGATTATCCACAGCTGCAGTCTGTCCGGAAGGGCGGAGAGCAGCAGAAGCAGCGGATTTCTGTTCACAGAGTAAACGAGCCTCGGATGACGGCAATTAAGGGCACGTATCACTGTTTTTGCGATTTTTCGTGGGTTAACACACCTTGATTCCACACTGTCAACGATAGCCTTGAACCTCTTCGCGTTACACCTGTATATCTCCGTCGTGTCAATGAATTTATCAAGCTCCCTCGTAGAGTCCGAAAGCAGAGAGGTCTTTACAGCGCCGGGGCGCAGCACAGACACCGATATACCCAGTAGATTCAATTCCATACGAAGTGAAAAGGCATACTTTTCAAGTGCGGATTTCGTTATTCCGTATATACCCGTGAAGGGCAGAGGATCAAGCGGCGCCAGCTCGCTCGAGGTGATTACTATCCTTGAGCCTCGTCTCATATATTTGATCATCTCCCGGTTAATTCGATACACGCCCCCCAGGTTAACGTTAAATACGCGTATAAAATCAGTCTCGTCCATCTCTACGAGAGATCCAAGCTTGTATATGCCCGCCGTATGAACCAGAGCAAATATTTCTCCCCCATCCTCTCCGATCTTCCGCGCGGTCTCACGCACCGCGGCCTCGTCGGTCAGATCACAGGAGTATTTCTTGTGACAGGGGCTGTCAAACTCCCCAATGTCTATTCCGAATACTTTATATCCGGCGTCACAAAGCGAAAGACAGATCTCTCTGCCCATACCGCCACCTGCGCCCGTTACTACTACATTTTTCATACTTGGCTCCATTCATAGAAGATATTATTATTGTAGCACGGGCTGGGATTAAAATCAACTGTAAAATTCTATTTTTGTAAAGCTCTCCTGCCTATGAAAGCCTCAATACTCGTTTAAGCATAATGCAGAAAGGACCATTTGAGACGGTATCCTTTTAAATCCAAATGATAGTGTCGGAAAAGTTTAATTCCAGGCGATAACGTTTGTTCTCTCTCCGCATTATCAAGCCGGAAGCAAGCTGCGCCATTTCAAAAACCGCCTACACCAAATCACTAATCGACTAGTCCCTTTAAAAAGCGGGGACGCCGATAGCTAACCGGTAACGCTTATTTGAACCTCGGCGCTGGTCTCAAACCGACTGCGCCCTTTCAAAAACCAACGATTTCATCTTATATGCCGCGCTTATTAAATTTACAGCCGGAACGGTGAATAGCAGGATTCTTAGTGCAGGATAAGGGTATAGCACCGTCATCAGAGCAGACAGCAGAACTGTATAGGTGCAGGAGCGAAGAATATCCGGAAAGGATATATACTCGTTTATCTCATCTCTTGAGAGATAATAACCGAGAGCCGCGCTTGCGACAAATGACACAAGAAGAGCTAAACCTGCTCCGAAGTACTCGAAGCGTGGAACCAGCAAAACGTTCAGAAGCGCGTTAAGCACCCCCGATACAATCAGAGTGGCGGATTGCCTTTGAGGCTTATCCCTATGAAGCATAAGCACGCCCAAAAGAGACGTCAGAAAAGATGGGAGCGTAGCAAGCGCCAAAGGCAAAACAGAGGGAAGAGCCGCAGAGTAGCTGCGAGGGGAAAGCAGGGCAAGAGCCTCGGGCGCGGCTCCTACAAGAACCACCGTTAAAGCGGAAAGGGAGGCGAAAATAATTGACACGGTACCCCTCATTTCTCTCAAATCTCCTTTTTTTAGCTTTCTCATCATCCAGGGAAACAGCGCAGAACCAAGACTCCCCGTTATAAAGGTAAGACCTACGCCGATAGAGTGAGCTACAGCATACGCTGCCAGCGCCTCCCGCCCCATAAACCGTCCGATAGCCAGCTTGTCCGCCTCCGCTATTATTCCGTGACAGACAGCCCCGGGCAAAAGAGGCAGAGCGCAACCGCACAGATATTTCCACATCTCTCTGTCATACGCGCCCTCCTTAAGCCGTTTGAGGAGAAAGGGAAGAGCTACAGCCAGTGATGCGATCAGCAGACCAAGCACCCTGGAGTATGCCCCGGATATAATTCTCAGAAGACCGAGGGAAATAAGGGGACCGCCAATGGAGGAGATAACAGTTACAAGCACAGCACTTCTGTAGGAATAGAAATACCTTTTTTCAGCGAAAAATACCGCTATTGCGGCGTCCGCCAAAATCTGCAACAGTAGAAAGGGCAAAAAATCTCCCTTTACTCCAACCCGAATAGACAACGGAAGGAGCAGTATCCACGTTACGCCCGAGAATATAAAATACAGTATAGCAGCCGATGCCGTAAACCTTCGCTCATTGCCTTGAAAGAGCGAGTATCCACGGTACATTACGCTGCCTGTAAATATTGAACCGCACAGAGTGGTTATCAGTCCCACCACCGTCATATACAATGCGTAGCTGCCGTACTCTGCTCCCGACATCGCGCGTGTAAACAACGGTGTAAAGCACAGTCCTGCAACCTTTGCTATGACTGAAGCGCCCGTATACGCGGCGCTTGCCTTGACTGGCACCTTAAGCCTTTGTCCTTTTTCCCCTTCTTCTGTGACGGCTTCACGCTTTTTTTCAAATTTTTTCATATTATTTCATAGCGCCGAGGCGCCGCTTCTTCACGTCCCCCTATCTTTATAATCCGAGCGCCGTGTTATGCTTTTGAAAATACAACTGTCGTATTCTGTCAAAAACGGCAAATTTCGGGCTCTGTATATTAACGATTTGCATATTTTTCATAAAATCCTGCAAAACAGAGAAAAACTTATAAAAAAGTATTGATTTTCTCAGTAAATTGCTATATAATTAACTCATAATTTTAAATAATACCGAGGAGACAAAACAATGTTTAAATCAGCATATCTTAACGATCTGATGGATAGAGTTATTGCCCGTAACGCAGGCGAGCTCGAGTTCCACCAGACAGTCAGAGAGGTACTTGAGTCTATAGAGCCCGTTCTCGAGCAGAGTCCCGAGTACATCACCTCAGGCGTGCTTGAGCGCCTTGTAGAGCCTGAGCGCATCATCAAGTTCCGCGTTCCGTGGACGACAGACGATGGCAAGGTAGTAGTTAACCGCGGCTTTAGAATTCAGTTCAACAGCGCCATCGGTCCTTACAAGGGCGGACTTCGCTTCCATCCCTCCGTTAATGAGTCGATAATCAAGTTCCTGGGCTTCGAGCAGACCTTCAAGAACTCCCTTACAAGTCTTCCTATGGGCGGCGGCAAGGGTGGATCAGACTTCGATCCAAAGGGCAAGTCTGACGCAGAGGTTATGCGCTTCTGTCAGAGCTTCATGACCGAGCTTTGCAAGTACGTAGGTCCCGATACCGACGTTCCCGCCGGTGATATCGGCGTAGGCGCAAGAGAGATAGGCTATCTCTTCGGTCAGTACAAGAGACTCCGTAATGAGTTCACGGGCGTCCTCACCGGTAAGGGCATTCCCTACGGCGGCTCTCTCATTCGTCCCGAGGCTACCGGCTACGGCGCCGTTTACTACACGGTCGAGATGTTGAACTACTTTGGCGACAGCATCAAGGGCAAGACCTTTGCTATCTCCGGCTTCGGTAACGTTGCTTGGGGTACTGTCAAGAAGATCAACGAGCTTGGCGGTAAGGTAGTTACCATCTCCGGCCCTGACGGTTACGTATACGATAAGGACGGTATCTCCACCGAGGAGAAGGTAAACTATATGCTTGAGATGCGCGCATCCTGCCGCAACAGAGTAGAGGATTACGCAGATAAGTTTGGCGTTCCCTTCTTCAAGGGTGAGAAGCCCTGGGGCGTCAAGGTCGATATTATTATGCCCTGCGCTACGCAGAACGAGGTTGGTATGGCGGAGGCAGAGAAGATCGTTGCCAACGGTATCAAGTACTACGTAGAGGTTTCCAATATGCCCACCACCAACGAGGCGGTAGCATACCTCAAGGAGCATGGCGTTATCGTCGCTCCCTCCAAGGCTGTTAATGCGGGTGGCGTATCCGTTTCCGGCCTCGAGATGAGCCAGAACTCTATGAGATACAGCTGGACCGCAGAGGAGGTTGACGAGAAGCTTAAGATGATAATGAAGAACATCTTCTCGGCATCCGTCAGCGCAGCGGAGAAGTACGGTATGAAGGGTGACCTTGTAGCAGGCGCAAACATCGCCGGCTTTATCAAGGTTGCAGACGCTATGCTCGCTCAGGGTGTGGTTTAATATGATTTATAGGACGGGGCTATGCTCCGTCCTTTTTTGTTGAAGCAAAGGAGTGGCTATATAACGTCAGACGAAAAACAAGGCTTTATTTGTGCGAGGACGTATCCGCCACAAAACGACCTGTATACCGCCGGAATGCACAAGAAGCCGGTAAATCGCCAAACCGCGCGCGAATTCGGACTGTTGTAATACCGTACGTGAAGCAGATAAACAGAAAAATAGCGCGTCAGATCAATAATGTCAGACTGAACAGCTGAGGTCGTCTAGTCCGTGCCGTGTCTCCCTTGACATCGGGAGAATAATGGTGTAAAATATATTACAGCCTTATTATTTGCACGGATAAGTTTTTTATTACACGGAGAGCTTTATGAAAAAGTACGATTACATCGCCTTCGATCTGGACGGTACTCTCAGCGACCCTGAGCACGGTCTTATCGAGGGATTTATATACGCATTCAAGAAAATGGGAGTTGCCGATTACGGTGACAGAGAGTCTCTGCGTCGCTTTATCGGCCCTTCTCTGTACGTTGTATGGCAGGAGGAATTCGGATTTAACTCGGAAACCGTAATAGAAGCAATAGAGAAATTCCGTGAATACTACAATATTTACGGCTGGTGGGATAACAAGGTGTACGGCGGCGTGCGTGAGATGCTGGCGACCCTTAAGGCAAGGGGCAAAAAGCTTATCCTCGCTACCTCAAAGCCCGAGGATACGGCAAAGAAGATAATGTCCCTTTTTGAGTTGGACAAATATTTCGATTTCATAGGCGGCGCCGCCGGAGATAACCGGGATCACAAGTGGGAGGTGCTGTCCTACAGCATGCGTGAGTCGGGTGCTGTAGCGGATAACACAGTTCTCGTGGGTGACCGTATGTACGATGCGGAGGGCGCGGCAAAGTGCGGTGTTGACTCCTTGGGTGTGCTCTGGGGTCACGGCAGTGAGGAGGAGCTAAAAAACGCGGGATTTACCTATCTCGCCGCAACACCCGAGGAGCTTTTGGAGCTCCTTAAATGATCTTCCAGCTAAGATCTTTTTATTATATTACCGATTTGTGATTTTAAAACATTAAAAAACAGCCGATTTTGCAAACTAAGCTTTGCAAAATCGGCTGTTTTGTCAATTGCAATTTAAATGTTAGTTGATTTCACCAGCCTTAACAGCCTCGAAATCAGCCTCGATCTCAGCGGAGGGCTTCTCTGTAAGGAGAGAAACTACGACGATGATGATAGAGGAGAATATGAAGGCGGGGAGCAACTCGTATATTGCGAGGGCACCGCCGATAGGAGCGATGAGGAACTTCCAGATAAATACCATTGCGCCACCGCTGAGCATACCTGCAATAGCGCCAACACGGGTGGTTCTCTTCCAGAAGAGAGAGAAGAGCATAAGCGGACCGAAGGTCGCGCCAAAGCCTGCCCAAGCAAATGAAACGATAGTGAATATTACGCTGTTTTCGTCAAGTGCGATAAGAGCAGCGATAACCGCGATAGCAACCAAAGTGATTCTTGATACCCACATAACCTGCTTGTCGCTTGCGTTCTTTTTCAGAATACCCTGATATATATTCTTGGAAACAGAGGATGCGGCAATAAGCAGATAGGAGTCCGAGGAGCTGATAGTAGCAGCAAGAATACCTGCCATAACGAATCCTGCAAGAATAGCGGGAAGTGAGCTCTGTGAAAGCTTAATGAAGATATTTTCAGCTCCGCTCTTGGTAAGGAACTCAGTGGGGAAGAGCTGTCTTCCGACAATACCGATAAACACAGCCACGCCGAGAGAGATAACGACCCAGATCATTGCTACACGTCTGGAGGTCTTAAGCTCGGATTCCTTGCGGATAGCCATAAATCGGAGCAGAACCTGGGGCATACCGAAGTAACCGAGACCCCAAGCCATCATAGAGCAGATAGAGAGTATGCCGTAGGGAAGCGCCTCGCCAAACACAGGAGAAAGAGAGCCGTCTGCGTTCTGTACTGTCTGCTGTACACCGTCTACAACCGTAGGATTAGCCATACCGAAGAAATCAAGGAAGCCGTCGATCTCGCCTGCGTTTTTGATTACTGCGCCTATACCGCCTGCCGATATAGTGCTTATGGTTACTATAACGGAAAGCGCCACGATCATAACTATACTCTGCATAAAGTCAGATGCGCTCTCAGCCATAAATCCTCCGATAATGGTATAAGCCACGACGAACAGCGCGCCAACGAGCATCATTGCCCAGTAGGGAGCGCCGAACAAAGTAGAGAAGAGCTTTCCGCAGGTTACGAAGCAGCTGGATGCGTAAACCGTGAAGAATACAAGAATAAACACCGCCGCTATGGACATGATCACCTTGTTTTTCTCGCGGAAACGGTTAGAGAAGAAGTCGGGAAGTGTGATGGAGTTGTTAGCTCTTACGCTGTAGCGACGAAGTCTCTTAGATACTATAAGCCAGTTGAAGTAAGTGCCGATAGCCAGACCGATCGCAGTCCACGCAGCGTCAGCCAAACCGCACCAATATGCCACACCGGGCAGACCCATGAGCAGCCATCCGCTCATATCCGATGCCTCAGCGCTCATTGCAGTCACGTAAGGACCGAAGGAACGTCCGCCGAGGAAGTAGTTCTCAGAGCTTTTATTTGCTCGCTTGTAGTAGTACACACCGATACCTATTACCGCCGCCATATAAATGATCATAGCAATAAGTATCTGTATCTGATTACCAGACATTAAAATGTCCTCCCTTATGGAATAATACGCAAATTATACCACATCTTTAAAAATATGTCAATATAGAATATATTCTAGACTATTTTATAGTTAAACCGCAAAAAAGTCAGAAAATTAGCAACATTATAACTAGAATGTATTCTAAACTAAAATTGTAAATATTTTGTGAACAAGCAGAAAACGTGGCAAAAATATGGTATAATCATAGCATAAATATGCGCAAGGTAGGAAAAAAGATGAGAAAACCAAACGCCCAGACGAAGAGCCGAATAATAGCGGCCGCCTGGAAGCTCTTCTACGAGAAGGGCTACGACTATACGACTGTGGAGGATATAGTAGAGCTTTCCGCTACCTCGAAGGGCTCGTTTTACCATTATTTTGAGGGCAAGGATGCTCTTCTCGGAACTCTCTCCACCCTCTTTGACGAGAAGTACGAGGAGCTTATGCCAAAGGCGCTGGAGATCCCCGATAGCTTCGAGAGACTGATGTTTCTAAATCACGAGCTGTTTCTGATGATAGAGAACAGCGTATCCATAGAGCTGCTTTCCAAGCTTCTCTCCACCCAGCTGTTCGCCAGGGGTGAGCGTCACCTGCTTGACAGAGACAGAATATACTTTAAGCTCCTTATCAGAACCGTCAGGGCAGGGCAGGAGGTGGGAGAGCTTGTAAGCGACGTCTCCGCTAACGAGATAGTAAAGGCATACGCCCTCTGCGAGCGAGCGTTTATGTACGATTGGTGCCTCTGCTCAGGCGAGTACTCCCTCACCGCCTACTCCACTCCTATGCTCCGTGCCTTTCTCTCCCACTACCGCGTGACAGAGTAATTATAGGGATATTCCTTTTCAGGACTTCTTCTCAAATCAGATTACACGTAGATATCGATCGATGTAAGATTACGTAAGAGTCGTTTAGCGGTCATAGAATAGACGCTAACCTAGCATTGAAATTTAAGTATAGAAAAAGCCGCCCTACACGTCAGGGCGGCTTTTACCGTTCTACCTCTAAATCTTCCGAAACGAAAACCTCATCATCCAAAAATTCGGTAAGAGACATATCGAACCCTCTTGCCAACATGATAACTGTGCTCAAGGTTACCGTTTTGTTACGTCCGTTCATAATACATTGCATACTTCCGTGCTGTATTCCCGATTTCTGCTCTAATCGGTATTGTGACATATCCTTTTCACAAAGCAACCTACAAATGCGCTTTGCAACCGCTTCGTTTACTGTCAAGCTGATACCTCCGATAAGAAGATTTGACTCCATAGATTCACCTACATATATATTTTATCAAGAAACGGGGAAAATATAAGAAGGTATACCTACATACTATTGATTTTTTTCCGAAAAGCATGTTATAATATGTAGGTACACCTACGCAAAGAACGTGATGCTATAATCATTATCTTAGGTTGAAATATTCATTATTCTTAATCAGTGGAATACATGCGATGTAAGGGCGTGAGCTTAATCTGACTTTATGAATTTATGAGGGGACGAAGGTTTACGTACTATGTCATATGATTATGGCAAGGAAGATAAAGAGATAGTCCTAACGTATCGCTCTTTTTTTGTGCCATGTGTTTTATTGCAAAATACACTAAACCGGTAGGATGAATATAACTTAACTTAGGTATCCACAGCGCCAACATACAATAATTTACCCGTGAGCAACGATAGTGAGCCTGCAACATTGGATCGTCAATGATAAAAGTCGGGATAGCATTCTATCGTTTCAGCCACGGTACAAAAAGAAAGAGTGGCGTTTGTTGATATAGGCGCAGTACAACCTGCGCCTTTTTGATAAATCTTACCAACGCTACAGTTCACTATAACCATGTTTCGAAATAATCAATTAAGAGTTAAAGTTTAATCAACAAATCACGAACATTGGATACACGCGGTAGATGTTACGCGGATAACGAAGGTTCATAGAGCCACCGAACAGCATCAATAATGATTTGCCCTCCGTAATATGAATTGGCTAGTACCGTAAATTGTATCTCTGACATATGAATTTATTACCTTAAGAACGACAAAACAGGGGAAAGCGTGGGCAAGTAAATATTTATCGAGCGCTTGACGTTAACCTCGGCATCAAATAAACCTTAAAAACAAAAAGAGCGTTATCCATATGATGCAGAATATGCGCATCAAGATTATGGATAACACTCTTTTTATGCTCGGCCGTCAATTATCAGAAAATGATTTTTATCCGTCTATCAGATGATATAAACTCTCTTCATTCTTACGGCGATCTTAGGTCTGTCGCTGTAGTCGGTGGGGATAGACGCGATCTCATCAACTGCCTCGATGCCGGACACTACCTTGCCGAATGCGGCATACTGACCGTCAAGGTGTGGCGCGTCGGCGTGCATAATGAAGAACTGCGAGGACGCGGAGTTTGGGTTAAAGGCTCTCGCCATCGAGATAACGCCTCTCACGTGCTTTATGGGGTTGTTCCAGCCGTTAGCCTTAAACTCGCCCACGATATTCTCGTCAGCACCGCCCATACCGTTGCCCTGTGGGTCTCCGCCTTGAATCATAAATCCGGGGATAACTCTGTGGAAGGTAAGACCGTCGTAAAAGCCCTCACGTACCAGCTTCTCAAAGTTCTCCACGGTTTTGGGAGCGGCTGCGGCATCAAGCTCAAGCTCAATTTTTGCACCGTTTTCCATTTCGATTACTACCATTTTTCTTTCTCCTTTAGGGTGTTATTTATAAATAAAATCAAAATCAGCTTATTAAATTAAAAGCGCTCACTGCCGATCAAGGATGAAATACTTAACCAAAGAAGCAAAAAGCCAAACTCAAAAAGCCTTAATAAATCATATCTTCTCCGACTATAATTAAATAAAAAGAGGAGAGAATTATGAAGAAGGAAAGAATTGAGCTTGCAGTAACCTTGCTCGTTGGAGTAATAGCCGCGGCACTCGTATTTTTTGTCAGCGTTAAGTATATTTTTCCGGTAATTCTGCCATTCCTTATTGGCTGGGTGGTTGCGCTTGCGGTAAAGAGACCTGCCAAGAAAATATCGGAGCGCATTCACGTTTCAGAGAAGCTATGCAGAGTACTTACCGCTCTTTTGCTGTCTCTTGGAGTGTTCGCCATAGCCACGGTGCTGCTGTGGCAGACTGTGACGCTCATTTGGGAACTGCTATCCGATATAGGAAAAGCGGATAATCCAATATATAAGGCGTTGACCGCGCTGTCAGAGGGGGCGTATCTACCCTTTGCGGATTCCTTGCCCGATGAGCTGATGCAGAAGATCAGTGATGCCTTAGGGGGAGTTCTGGAGGGCGCGCTTAGCGCTGTAGCCTCTGCTATAACCAGTCTTGCGGGAAGTGTACCCACGGCTCTTCTGTTTCTGCTCGTAACGCTGATTTCTATAATATATTTTGCCCTGGATCTTGAGAAAATCAATACACGGGTCCGCTCTTTACTGCCATCCGGCTTCACTCAAGCGGTTTCACGGGCAACAGACGGATTCATTATAACTACGGGAAAATATTTGGGCTCCTACCTCATTATTATGCTAATAACCTTCGCCCTGATGACTGTCGGATTTCTTATACTCGGCGTAGAATCACCATTTATTATGGGTCTCATTCTCGCCCTATTCGATCTTCTGCCAATCATCGGTGTAGGTACGGTCCTTATTCCGTGGAGCATCGTTTCGTTCGCCATAGGGGATAGCTATATGGGAGTGGGATTGATACTACTATTTATCGTTGCCACGGTGGTAAGAGAGCTTGCCGAGCCTAAGATAGTGGGCAGAAGCCTCGGAATACATCCCCTAATATCACTTGTGCTTATATACGCCGGGTACGCTCTATTTGGCTTATACGGCTTGCTTCTGACCCCCGTTATTGCCGCGGTTATAGGCTTATTTATCAAGAAAGACGATACCGCCAAAGTCAGAGAGCATACCGTCGGTGAGTGATATAAGCTCAAGCCCCTCCGCTTTTGCTGACAGCTCAATAACAGAGCGTGAGGGATGAGCCGTGTAGTCGCCGAAAAAGTATATTTTTCTGTCAAAAACTCCACACGCCCCCCCGATAAAGCCATATTCATAGGGGGGGAGAGCTATATTTCCCGTTTCTATCCTATACACCCTTATTCCACATTTTTCCATAGCTGAAGCCATACCTGAGTCTGCGGTAATAGCTGCCCTATCATTCAGCTTAAGGGTGGAGCAGTGTGGATATCCCTGCTTTACGTTAACTATAGTGAGTCCCTGTCTTTCTGCTTCATCCTTAACAGAGCTTGAGATGCTTTCCGTCCTGCAGAAGAGATGATCACCTATCCGGAGCGCATTGTATCTTGTATCCTGAGGATATTTCTTGCCCATTGGCTCTGAGGCAAGGATCATTTTTATATGAGGCGCGTACTCTCTCACGTCCGTCAGCGCGCATACACCGTCATCTGAGTAATCCGCGGAGAAAATCAGGGTATTGCCTATTTTAGTGACAAGGCTGTCGGGATGGGACGCGATAGCCTCAGGCAGATCCCTGGAGGGCGGAAGAGTAATAATTCCAAAGCCCTCTTTCTGCAGTCTTGACTGTATCATTTCGTTAACTCTTGAGTCGATCAGAGCGTAAACCATCTGCGTCTCCCTTCAAATAGTCTTGACCGTATATAAAAGAGTATAATACGGATTTGCCGACATTGTTATTGCTCCCTTGGGAAAAATCCGCACCGGATAATAACCTTGATCTAAAGCTGAGTCTTGACATAGTCTTGATCATAAGCTGAGTTGGAACACCGCTTTTGCAAAAACGATGCATTTCGGCAAAAACTTTATCAAAAACTTTATCAAAAGAATAAATTAAAAAACTCTGCTCACGAAAGCAGAGTTTTTTAAAACCTTAAGCGCGCTCGATCTTTCCGGAACGAAGGCAACGGGAGCAAACACTAACGGTAGTGTTGGTTCCGTCTACAACAGCCTTTACCTTGCGGATATTGGGCTTCCAGGTTCTATTGGTCTTACGGTTGGAGTGAGACACGTTGTGTCCGAAAGTAACGCCCTTACCGCAAATACTGCACTTAGCCATTTTACACCTCCAAAAATCCCGCCCGATGGGCGAATTTTTATATATTATTTTTGTTTAAACACAAATCAGCGGATATTATTATAGCATATAAAACCGAAAAAAGCAAGTATTTTTATAAAAAAAGTTTTTTTCTTTTACCACCCGTCAAAAATCAATTTTCCTTTAACTTATATATAGAGCTTTTATACTCCTTTGGAGTCATAGACAAGTGATACTTAAAGAACTTCAGAAAGCTCTTATAGTCTGAGAAGCCAAGCTCGCTCGCCAATACTGACAGAGGAGTGTTTTCCGTCAGCAGTCTTCGCTTTGCGGAGTCGAGTCTTACGCCGTCTATGTATTTTTTCAGACTTACTCCAACCCGTGATTTGAAATACCTGTTAAGATAATCCTCGCTGTATCCAAGAGTCATAGCGCACTCACCGGCAGTCAAAACGCCATCCTTCTTTCGCACCAGCCGTTTTACAGACCACACCGTGCTGTCTGCATACCTATCCTCGTGACACAGCTCGCAGAGCATCACCCTAGCCAGATTATCTGCGCACTCGGGAGGATAATCCGTGCTTTCGAGATAATGGAGAGTCTCTCTCGCCAGCAGCACGACCCTGTGAAAGCTTTGGGGAGTTGATATAACGGGAGGTAATATTGCCTCATTCGCGCCGAGAAAATGCATCCAGATAAACTCCACTCCGTCGCTCTCTCCGCTGCCTCCGTGTCTCTCTCCCGGCAGTATACGAAGCACCTGCCCCGGCGAGACGGTATATTCAGCTTCCCCAACGCTCATATAAAGCACACCGCCCGTCACGAGTATCAGCTCTGCTGACGGCACGGAGTCGCGCGTTATGTGTCTGTATTTGCCCTCGGAGACGTGCCTGCCGCCTCTAATAATTCTTATTCCTTCGTACATAGTCGGATTTTTTCACCTTTTATCGTGTTTTGGAGTTGCCTGAATTGGGAAATCTATGATAAAATAAAAGTGCTATAAGAAATTTTATCACATTTTAAGAGTTAATTCAATATAATAATGAAAAAATATACATTTTATAGAAAAGCGGAGGTGAAAAAATGAAAGCTGGGCTTAAACCAATTCCGTTTTATAAGACGGAGATTACCGACGGATTTTGGAAAGAGAGACAGAGAATAAACAGGGAAGTGACTCTCTATGCCGTTCGCGACAGATTCAAGGAAACGGGCAGATTCGATGCCTTCAGGTGCGACTGGAAGGAAGGAGATCCTAATAAGCCTCATTTTTTCTGGGATTCGGATATTGCCAAGTGGATAGAGGGTGTTGCCAACGTTTGCCGGCGTCATCCCGATCCGGAGCTGATACGTGAGTGTGACGAGGTCATTGACCTGATCGTAAAGAATCAGGGGGAAGACGGATACTTCAATATATACTTTACCGTAATAGCGCCGGAGCGAAGATTTCTTGACAGAGATAAACACGAGCTTTACTGCGCCGGGCATCTTTTTGAGGCTGCCGTGGCTTATTACGAGGCAACGGGCAAGCGTAAACTCCTTGACGCAATGTGCAGATATGCGGATTACATCGAAAAGAGGTTCAAAACAGACCGCGACACAGGATTCAAGACCTCGGGTCACGAGGAGATAGAGCTGGCTCTTTTCAGACTTTATGAATGTACGGGCGAGCAGAGATATTTTGACCTTGCTGAGTTCTTTATTAACGAGAGAGGACCCGATGACGTACCCCTCAGTCCTACGTCAGCTCTTGCGTATAACCAATCTCATCTGCCCGTCAGACGTCAGAGGGAGGCGGTTGGTCACGCGGTGAGGGCTACTTATCTCTATTCAGCAATGGCTGATCTGTGCGCTTATACGGAGGATCCAGAGCTTTTTGAGGCTTGCGATGAGCTGTTTGACAGCATTACGAAGAGGCGTATGTACGTAACCGGCGGTATCGGATCATCTGCCAGCGGCGAGGCTCTCACAAGGGATTACGATCTGCCGAATATTCTTTCCTACAGCGAGAGCTGCGCGGGTATGGGCCTTATATTCTTCGCCCTCAGAATGCTTTCTCTGAATCCCGACTCAAAGTACGCGGATGTTATCGAGAGAGTAATGTACAATAATCTCCTCTCCTCAACCTCGATAGACGGTAAGTCCTTCTTCTACACAAATCCCCTCGAAACCATACCTTATCTTTATTATAAGGATAATATCACGGAGTACTATAAAATCAAGTATCCGAAGCCTACTCGCAGCCAGGTGTTCAAGACCTCCTGCTGTCCCTCCAACATAGTCAGGGTCATCTCTTCTATGGAAAATCTTATCTGGGGCGAGGATGGTGAGAGGCTGTATATTCATCAGTTCATCAGCGCCGAGACAACTGTTACAAGAGATGGCAGAGACGTAAGGGTGACTATGAGGACCGACTATCCGAAGAGCGGAAGAGTTGAGATATCCGTAAGCGGAGCGCCCTTGAAGCTGGCTGTCAGAATTCCGTACTTTGTAAAGGGAAATTACGGGAAAACTCAACACGGGTATGCTCTTTTAACTCTTCAGGATGGGGAAAGCACCGTATTCGAGTTTGATATGACACCCAGAATCGTAGAGGCGAGAGACGAGGTTCTCTTCGCTGCGTGTAAGTGCTGCGTGATGAGAGGACCCGTAGTCTATTGCTCCGAGGCCATTGACAATGGCGAGGGGATTAGAAATACTCTTCTTGATCTTACGACTAAGATAGAAGAGGACTATACCGGAAATTATCATTCTCCCGTTTTGCGTGCGGAGGGATGGCGCAGGAGCACGCCAAATGACGCGCCGCTGTACTCGGACGGCGTATCTCCCTTGAGAAAGGTAGAGCTTACTCTTATACCCTATTACGCTTTTGCCAACAGAGGCGAGAGCGAGATGAGCGTGTGGCTCAGATACAAAATGTAATCATTTTAATATGCCTCTCATACATTTTTATGAGAGGCTTTTCTTTTTCGGTTAATGTTTTTTAATTGTATTACGTTACGGAGAGGATAGATACTGCCTCTGTTTTTCGGAGTATATTCGTCTGAAGGTGAAAAGGGGAAAAATGAGGTACAGAAGCAGGTTTATAAGGAGCGGATTAACACTTACGGCGGTCGCGCTGGCTATGCGCACCGTGTCTATGCTTTTCGGCGCGTTTATTTCACGGGCGGTAGGCGCGGAGGGAATGGGTATATATACCGCCGTTATGACCGTATATTCTTTCGCGGTAACACTTGCGACCTCGGGTATAAGTCTGACGGTTACTCGACTTGTGGCGGAGGCGATAGGCAAGGGAAGAGAGGGTGACGTTGGATCTATACTTCGCTCCTCTGCCGTATATTCTCTCGCCTTCAGCGCTATATCCTCACTTGCCTTGTTTTTCGGCGCTGAGCTGATTGGCGGCAGTATACTCTCGGACAGCCGTACTGTACCGGCGTTCAGAATACTGTCGCTGTCTCTTACCGGCGTTGGATTATGCTCAGTGCTTTCAGGTTATTTTATTGGTGTCAGGCGAGTTGGCTTCAACGCCGTCGTCCAGGTTGCTTCTCAGCTTGCGAGAATGGTTCTTACCGTTTTTCTCGTCACAAAAACGAGGGGGCAGGGCATAGTACGTACGGTGTCGGCGCTCTGTATAGGCATCACGCTTACAGAGCTTCTGTCTCTCGTCCTCGTCTTTGCGGAATTTATGCTGGATAGGCGATTACACCCCACCCGTGCTGCGAAAAAAACCTGTGTAGGTGTTAAGGACGTTGCATCTGCAGCCATTCCGCTGGGTGTTAGCAGCTACGTAAGATCGGTGCTTACTACTATAGAGCATATACTCATTCCGAAAAGGCTGATAGGCAGAGGAGAGAGCGGAGAGGAGGCATACTCTCACTATGGACTCCTTCACGGTATGGCGTTGCCAGTGGTGCTGTATCCTATGTCGCCGCTCAGTTCGTTCTCGGGGCTTTTGGTTCCCGAGTTTGCCTCGGACTTTGCGAGAGCTGACAACGAGCGAATGTCAAGGGTCGCTTCAGAGGCGCTCAATACGACCCTTAGCTATTCGGCTGTTGTCGCGGTGCTTTTGTACGTTTTTTCCGAGGAGCTGGGATACGTGATCTACGGCTCGTACGACGTAGGCGGATATATCTCTATGCTCGCTCCAATCATTCCTATAATGTATCTTGATCACGTTACCGACAACGTGCTTAAGGGGATAGGAGAGCAGGTCTATTCTATGTGGGTAAATATAGCCGACTCACTTCTATCAGTGGCGCTCGTGTTTTTCCTTATTCCCGTGTTCGGTATTACGGGCTACGCTCTTGTGATCATCATTATGGAGGGATTCAACTTTGTTCTATCCCTGACCAGACTTACCGGGAAAATACGCATAAAGCTCCATTTTTTGAAAAGCCTTGTCTCACCTCTGTGCTGCTCGCTTGCCGCGGGCAAAATTGCCGACGCCCTCTTCCTCTTTGGCGGCAGCACTTCACCTGCCCCATGGATAGTTTTGAAGGTCCTTTTCACCCTATGTCTTATTTTCGCGTTTATCGGTGCCGCGCGGGCGATCCGTCCCGTCTTTCACCGTAAGAGATCGGATAAAAGTCATGGCGGCAGAGCGATCAACTGCACGGAAGAGCCTTAAAGAGTATAGCATTTGCCTTATGCGAGGCTTGCTCCCTATGGTGATAATTTCTAGTGCGGTAGTGATTTTAGCAATCTATGATATTGACTGTCACTCCATAAAAATCAACACGCCCCCGGACTAATTTAGCCGTGGGCGCGTTTTTTTGAGTATTTAGTTGATAATTACTGCTCGGAGTCTGACTCGTTATTCGTCTCGTCGGACTCCTCAGTCTTGTCCTCGTCGGTGGGTCTTGTATCTACGATATGCAGGGTCTGTATTCTTCTGCCGTCCATCTGCAGAACCTTAACGGAGAGTCCGTTATATTCAAATACGTCACCCTCCTCGGGTATTCTCTCCAGAACTGCCATTGCCCAGCCGTTTGCGGTTGCCGCATCCAGTTCCTCGTCAAGCTCAATTTCAAGCTCGTCAAAGAGCTTCTCGATATTTGCCATACCGGAGACCTCGTACTCACCGTCGCCGAGATCCTTGATCTCCTCCACGATCTCGTCATGCTCATCCCAGATATCTCCGACGATCTCCTCCAGAATATCCTCCAGAGTAACGATACCTGCCGTGGAGCCGTACTCGTCGGTTACAACTGCCATATGAAGCTGCTTCTCCTGCAGATCCTTCATAAGATCGTTAACCTTCTGCGTTTTGGCAACGAAGATAACGGGCTTCAGTATTTCGGTGATGTTTACGCTGTTCTCGTGCGCCAGCGCAAAGAAATCCTTGTAGTAGAGTATTCCAAGCACGTTGTCAAGGTCGTTTTCATAGACGGGAATTCGTGAATATCCTGACTCGGTAAATACCTTTTCAACGGTATCCTTATCCGCCGTTACGGGCAGGGAGGTGATGTCGATTCTGGGAGTAAAAATATCTCCAACCTCAAGGTCGCCGAACTCGATAGCGCTTTTGATAAGAGAGCTCTCCTCCTCGTCAATACCGCCGTCCTCCTCTGCCTCCTCTATGATAGAGATAAGCTCCTCTTCTGTCATACCCTTATCATCGTCGTTTTTAGTCAGCTTTGCAAGAAGCGCCTGCCACTTGCTGATAACGAAATTCAAGGGAGTAAAGCAAACAACCAGGACCTTGATGATAGGAGCGGAGAAAAGCACAAAGGCGTCGGGTGAATTCTTCGCCATAGTCTTAGGTGAGATCTCACCGAACATCAGAACAATCAGAGTGAGAACGATCGTTGATACGGTTGCTGCAAGATCGGGGTTGCTTTTTATAAGTCCGGTGAAGAAAAGGGTAGCCAGAGATGCGCTGAGAATATTAACGATGTTGTTTCCTATAAGTATTGTGGAAATGAGGCTGTCGTAATTGTCTGCGAGCTTAAGAGCCACGGCCGCCTTTTTGTTACCCTTTTCAGCCATATTCTTGACTCTGATACGGTTAAAGGTGGAGAATGCGGTCTCCGTCGCGGAGAAATACGCCGAGAGAATGATACATATCAAGATTATAACGAGATACGTAACTAAGTGAGGTTCCATGATTGTGTTGAAAAACTACCTTTCATTTATTATAGTTATATAACGCAAGAGAGAATTTGTGAAAGCAAAAAAAGGCATAGCCATACCCGAGAGTGTGGCTGTGCCGTCCTATATCATATGTATTACGGTACTCTGACAAGTATCCCCGTCTGTGTCGCCGTCCATATTTCCTCCAAGAAATCGTCAATGCGTTATTTATTCAGTATTATACCATACATTATCCGTCTTGTCAAGGCTTTTCGCGAAATCTTCGTAAGACATATGGAATGGCGCTTTTCACATTACCGATGAAACAAATAAAAAAGCGCTGTTTTGGGCTGCGGAACGGTTGCGAGCGCACTTTTAAAATGCAATTATAATCTGACTTGCGTTTTTTGAAATCCCCCGGGAAATTATTCCCAAAAATCCAAAATAGTGTAAGAAAGTAATATAAAGTTGACAAAAACGAGCCTTTTTTCGCGGCAGTACCGAATTTTGACAGAGCTTTTGTGAGTAAATAACCAATAGAGGAATATCCTTGCAAAAAATTATGTACAAAATGTTGATAAATTTTGCAATATTTTCTTCGAACCCCCTTGATTTTTCGTTTTCTATATGATATAATATCTTCGAACAAAAAATAATTGATGGTTTCTACCGTCGAAATTGAGGTGTTGTAATGGATTTTTTAACTAAACTTGCCAATGCTGAATACAGCTTCAAGGACATTGGCGCTTGGCTTTCAGACGTTTACTCTCAGGTAACCGTAGAGGGCGGCGTTGTTGAATCCTTCTGGAATCAGGGCCTTACTTTCATTAAGGACCTTCTTCCTCTTGCTTGGATTCTTCCTGCTATACTTGCAGTGCTTTCTCTCGTACAGGTGTTCGCCGGTAAGAAGCTTCTTGGTCTTCAGAAGGTCATTGCTTGCTTCGTAGTAGGCTTTGCTTGCGGTGCTATCTTCGTAACTCCCATCATTGACGGTCTCATTGACGGTCTCGGAGTTAAGATTGAGGCTTGGATCATAGGTATTGCAGTAGGCCTTGTTGCAGCTCTTATCAGCAAGCTCGTTTACTTCCTTGCTTACGTTATCGTTGCAGGCTACGGTACATACGTTCTTTGCATGACTGACGTTCTTCCCGCAGAGATCACCGCTTACACCAAGAATATGATCGTAGCTATCGTAGCTGCAGTTGTAGTTCTTGTTCTTGCTCTCCTTCTCAGAAAGTGGATCGAGATGCTCGGCACAGCATGCCTTGGCGGTTGGACACTCTACCTTTGCTTCGTATCCATTCTTTCCGCGTTCGACCTTGCACTCGGTGCAGGCTACGAGATGTGGTGGGAGATCGGCTTCATCGCAGTTGCAGGTCTTATAGGCTTCATCGTTCAGGCTAAGACCAGACGCAGATATTGATCACATACCGATACTTAAGTATCTTAAAGACAGAGGATGCTTTTCGTCCTCTGTCTTTTTCTGCGTATTCCACGTGACCCGTTCACATAGGGCAGACGTTAAAAAAGCATTAAGAAGCAGATAAAAATTGTCCCTGTTCATATATTTTATATTGACATTTTTCTTTATTTGTTGTAAAATATATTAGAATATATTTTTTTATTGGAGATAAGTTATGGAACAGTCAAAAAAACTCTCTCTCGCCCGCATAGCCAACGATATCCGTATAGATATCATTGAGGGCGTCTACAACGCTGGCTGCGGTCATCCCGGTGGCTCGCTGTCTATTGCCGAAATTATGGCATATCTTTATTTTGAGGAGATGAATATCGATCCCAAGAATCCAAAGTGGGAGGCGCGCGATCGCTTCGTTCTCTCCAAGGGTCATACAGCCCCCGCGCTTTACGCGGCTCTTGCCGAGCGCGGCTTCTTCGATAAGGAGTATCTCAAGACCCTTCGTAAGACGACCTCTCATCTTCAGGGCCACCCTGATATGAAGGGCACACCCGGTGTTGATATGACCACCGGCTCTCTCGGTCTCGGCTTCTCTGCCGCTTGCGGTATGGCTCTGTCCGGCAAGATCGATTCCAAGACCTACCGCGTATACACCGTTCTTGGCGACGGTGAGAGCGAGGAGGGTCAGGTTTGGGAGGCAGCTATGTTTGCCGCTCATTATAAGCTTGATAATCTCGTAGCGTTCCTCGACTGGAACGGTCTTCAGATCGACGGTCCTATCAAGGAGGTTATGAACCCCACGCCTCATGATGAGAAATTCCGCGCGTTCGGCTGGCACGTTATTTCAATTGACGCTCACGACCTTGATCAGATAGAGGCAGCGCTTAACGAGGCGCGTACAGTCAAGGGCAAGCCCACCGTTATTATCGCTAAGTCCGTCAAGGGCAAGGGCGTATCCTATATGGAGAACGCTTGCGAGTGGCACGGCGCCGCTCCCAAGGAGGATCTGTACAAGGTAGCTATTGCCGATCTTGAGAAAATAGCTGAATCACTTAAATAAGGAGTACTGACATGGCAGATAAGAAAGCAACCAGAGAAAGCTACGGCGAAGCTCTCTCCGCCCTTGGCGATAAATATGATTTCGTCGTTCTCGACGCCGATCTTGCGGCGGCTACCAAAACAGGAATGTTCAAGAAGAAGTTTCCCGAGAGATTCTTCGACTGCGGTATCGCGGAGGGAAATATGGTCAGCGTAGCGGCAGGTATCGCTACGACGGGCAAGAAGGTTTTCGCAACCTCCTTCGCAATGTTCGCTGCGGGCAGAGCCTACGAGCAGATCAGAAACTCCATCGGCTATCCCCACCTTAACGTTAATATCGTCGGCACTCACGCCAGCATCACTGTTGGTGAGGACGGCGCTACACACCAGTGCAGCGAGGATCTCGCGCTTATGCGTACTATTCCCGGCATGAGCGTTATCTGTCCCGCGGATGCTACAGAGGCTTATGCGGCAGTAGAGGCAGCGCTTAATCACGACGGCCCTTGCTACCTTCGCTTCGGCAGATTTGCAGTACCGAACCTCACCCCTGAGCTCGTTCCGGATTATAAGTTCGAGCTTGGCCGCGGCGTAGTTTACAAGGACGGCACAGACGTTACCCTCGTAGCTACCGGCTATATGACCCACCTTGCAGTAGAGGCATCCGAGATCCTCGCGGCAGAGGGCATCAGCGCGGCTGTTATCAACGTACATACCATCAAGCCTATCGACAAGGAGCTTCTCGTATCCTACGCTGAGAAGACGGGCGCGGTAGTAACCGCAGAGGAGCACAGCATTATCGGCGGACTTGGCGCCGCTGTCTGCGAGACTCTCGCAGAGAGCTGTCCCGTTCCCGTAATGAGAGTTGGAGTTGAGGATAAGTTTGGCAAGAGCGGTAAGGTTCCCGAGCTTCTCGAGATGTACGGTCTCACTGCCGCTAACATCGCAGCAAAGGCTCGTGCCGCAGTAGCGCTCAAGAAATAAGACGGCGGGGCACAGCCCCGTCCTCCTCAATAAGAAGCTGAAAGGTATAGGATTTATGAAACGTATTTTACTTAAGCTGTCAGGCGAGGCGCTTTCCAACGGAACAGGCGAGCTTTACGACTCAGCATTCGTAGACCGTGTAGCCAGAGCGGTAGCAACTGCTGTGGGCGAGGGCTACGAAATAGCCGTAGTCGTAGGAGCGGGAAATATTTGGCGCGGCAGACAGGGCAGCGATATGGACAGAACGGCGGCAGACCGTATGGGTATGCTGGCAACTGTTATTAACTCGATCTATCTTAAGGATTCTATCGAGAGGGCGGGCGTTGGCTGTGAGGTTATGACTGCCGTTTCTATGTCCCCCTTCGCTAAGCCCTATTCCGCCGAGGAGGCTGTGAGCGCTCTTCAGTCAGGTAAGGCGGTTGTATTCGGCGCGGGACTTGGAATTCCGTTCCTTTCTACCGATACTGCAGGCGCGGTCAGAGCGTCCGAGATCGGCGCTGACGCTATGCTTATGGCGAAGAACGTGGATTATATCTATACCGATGACCCTCGTAAGAACCCGAATGCCAAGAGGATAGAGCATATCAAGGCATCCGAGGTGCTTTCCATGAATCTGAAGGCGATCGACGCGACTGCCACCGCGTTCTGTATGTCCGTGGGTATGCCCATTCGCGTATTCGGTCTTCGTGAGCCGGAGGATATTCTTAAGGCTATACGCGGAGAGTCTCTCGGTACGGTCATCTCACCCGAATAAGAGGCGGTATTACCCGGCGAGCCACCCGGTGCGGCCATATTGCTTTGTACCGTGGAAAAATCTTGAATATTTTTCTAAAAATACTATAAAATATATAGGAGGAAGCTATGAAAATAGATACCAAAGAATACGAATCAAAAATGCAGAAAACCATTAGCTCATATTCGGAAAACCTCTCCACTATCAGAGCGGGCAGAGCAAATCCCGACGTTCTCAAGAGAGTTATGGTTGATTACTACGGCTCCCCCACTCCCATATCCTCCATCGCAGAGATCAAGGTGACTGACGCTCGCACCATCACCATCACCGCTTGGGATAAGTCCGCTATGAAGGGCATAGAGAAGGCTATTCTCACCTCTGATATCGGCATCAATCCTCAGAACGACGGCTCTGCTATCCGTCTCTCCTTCCCTCCTACGACTGAGGAGCGTAGAAAGGAGCTTTCCAAGCAGATATCTAAGATGGGCGAGGATGCTAAGGTCGCTATCAGAAATATCCGCCGCGACGCAAATGATAAGGTTAAGGCAGATAAGAAGAATTCAGTTATGACCGAGGATGAGGCAAAGCAGTCCGACAAGCTTATTCAGGACCTTACCGATAAGTACATAAAGGAGATCGACTCCATTACCGCGGCTAAGACCAAGGAGATAATGGAGATCTGATCATAGACGGGAGGTGTCCGCGATTTCTGAGGCTTACAGCGCAAAGGCGGCAAAGCAGCTTGATTCCGTAGCCATCATAATGGATGGCAACGGCAGATGGGCAGAGAAGCGCGGACTCCCTCGTACCGAGGGGCATGTCGCAGGGGCAAGAGCTGTTCCCGAGGTCCTTCGCGCCTTTCGGGACAGAGGCGTGCGATATATTACTCTCTACGCCTTTTCTACTGAAAATTGGAAGAGACCTGCAGACGAGGTAGACGGTATTATGAGTCTGATCTATACCGCCATCAATGACAAGGTCATACCGATTATAGAGAAGGATGAAGCAATAGGCTTCAGATTTATCGGTGATCTCTCTCCTCTTTCTCCGATGCTGAGGGAGAGATGTGAGTACGTAAGCTCGCTCTCTTCAGAAAGACGTGAAGTATGCTCCATAGCTTTAAATTACGGCGGCAGAGCGGAGATAGTCAGAGCGGTAAATCTGGCTCTGTCGGAGTATAGACGCCGTATCCGCGAGGATGACGACGTTGCCGATACACCGTCCCTAAAAGATAAAGAAAGCGCTGATATCGCGCGTATATCAAGCAACCCTATAAATACGGAGAAGCCCATTACCGAGAGGGAGCTTTCCTCTCTTATGTATACAAGGGATATACCCGATCCGGATCTTATCATAAGAACGGGTGGAGAGATGCGTCTCTCCAACTTCCTGCTTTGGCAGTCCGCTTATTCCGAGTTGATCTTTACCGATCTTCTATGGCCGGACGTCAGGGAGAGACACGTAAACAGTTTTATTGACGAATACTATTCCCGCCACAGAAGACTTGGCGGATTATGAAGTAATTTTTTGTAATCAGGTTGGTTTCAAATAATAAATGAAAATCAGAACTATAACCGGAGCGATACTTGTTGCTATCGCTATTCCGATCCTCATTTTTTCTGAATATTTAATATACCCTATAGTGCTGGCTGCGCTTGCTGCCGTTGCGGTGTTTGAGTTGCTTCGGGTTATGAAAACAGAGAAAAAGTATGCGGCATCAGTGCCTGCGTATCTTATCGCTATTGTCCTGCCTCTTATGAGCTACTATTTTACAAAAGACTCGCGACTTGAGTATCTGCTATTCGTTTCGGCGGTCTTATTCAGCTATATGCTGTATCTTATGTGCATAGCGGTATTTTCTCACGGAAGCTTCAGAATGTCAAAGGCGGCTGAGGTATTTCTCGCCGTTACGTACGTTTCGGCGTCCTTCACCTCGCTCTCTACGGTAAGATACATAGAGCACGGTCTCTTTTCCGTTATGCTGGCGTTCGTTGCCGCTTGGTGCACCGACGTTATGGCGTATTTCGGCGGCTCTCTTTTCGGCAAGCATAAGCTTATCCCCGACGTCAGCCCCAAGAAGACCGTAGAGGGAGCAGTATCCGGTATTTTCGGCGCGGTTGCAGCATGCCTCATTTACGGACTACTCATCGAGCTTTTCACAGAGGTAAGCGCAAATTACCTGTCCCTCGCAATAATAGGTCTGATACTTTCGTTTATTTCTCAGCTGGGTGACCTGGCAGCTTCCCTTATCAAGCGTGAGTACGGTGTTAAGGATTACGGAAGCATTCTTCCCGGCCACGGCGGAATTATGGACAGATTTGACTCCGTGCTTGCGGTATCCACGCCGCTTATGGCGATCTGTATCCTTCTTCCTCCGTTCAATTGATTTTTGCCCGTGCCCTCGGGACAAAAATTCAAATTTATCAATAGGAAAACACCAACCGCCGCGCGTGTATGTGTGGCGGTTTTTAACCCCCGAAGCGTAGCTTCGGAAATAAACATTTGGAGTAATAATGAATAGATCTGTTTCCATACTCGGAGCGACCGGCTCCGTAGGCTTACAGGCGGCAGAGGTTGCAGAGAAGCAGGGCATAGCCGTAGACCTTCTGACAGCAAACAGAAGTGTCAAGGAGATGGAGTCTCTTTCGCGCAGACTCAAGCCAAGGACAGTCGTAATGGCTGACGAGTCTGCCGCAGGGGAGCTTCGTACCGTTCTCGCTGATACCTCCGTCAAGGTTCTCTCGGGTGAAGGGGGAATACTCGACGGCATAGCAGAGGCAGGCTCTGATACCTATATCAACGCAATACTCGGAACAGCGGGACTTCGTCCCACTCTTGAGGTAATAGGCACGGGCAAGCGTCTGGCTCTCGCAAACAAGGAGTCTCTTGTTATCGCTGGCAGTCAGATAATGAAGCTGGCTCGTGATAAAGGCTGCGAGATAATACCCGTCGACAGCGAGCATTCCGCAATCTTCCAATCCTTAAGAAGTGGTAACCCGTGTGAAATTAAACGCATTTTTCTTACCGCATCAGGCGGCGCGTTCTATGGATATTCACAGGAGGAGCTGAAGAATGTCAACGTTTCCGATGCCCTCGATCACCCCACCTGGAAAATGGGAAAGAAAATTACCGTGGATTGCGCCACCCTTATGAATAAGGGCTTTGAAATAATAGAAGCTGTTCATCTCTTCTCGGTCCGTGAGGATCAGATAAAGGTGTTAATTCACAGAGAAAGCGTGCTTCATTCCGCGGTGGAATATATCGATAATACCGTGATAGGCGAGATGTCACTTCCGGATATGCGATCTGCTGTGGAGTATTCGCTGAGCTACCCGTTGAGAAGGCAAAGCGTCATCTCTCCCTTAGAGCTCGATCAGATCGGTAGCCTGACCTTCGCCCCTCCGGATACGAAGGCATTTCCGCTGCTTGACCTTTCCCGCGCGGCAGTCAGAGCAGGTGGAGCTTGTCCGGCACTTTTGAACGGCGCGGACGAGGTTGCCGCGGTAGCCTTCCTGTCAGGTAAGCTTCCGTTTACCGCAATTTCAGAAGTCGTCTCCCACACTTACGACTCTTTCCCGGACGCGTCAAGGGCGGAGCGGATTGACGAAATATTATCCTTTAACAGCGCCGCTATGGCAAGGGCGTCAGAGCTTGTAGATGATTATTCGCGATGACCTCATAAAGAGATCTGCAAGCCGCCAACACCTAAGTTATCAGCTGACTCGATCAGCCATAGTACGTCAAAGTGCAATACGTTTTGCCATTTTGCTGACGTATTTCGTTCAAAGACGCAAAATGTCAGATCGGCAAATACAAATAGCGTGAGAGTGTTCTCGCGCCAAGACAAACAGTAATCAGAATGGAGAATCCCATTGAGCACAGTTACAACCATAATATTAGCAATACTGATTTTCGGATTTTTGATCTTCGTACACGAGTTTGGTCATTACTTCTTTGCCCGGCTTTTCAAGGTGAAGATACACGAGTTTTCAATCGGTATGGGCCCGAAGATCATACAATATAAATCCAAGAAAACCGGCATAAATTACGCTGTTTCCGCAGTACCGATCGGCGGATACGTTGCAATGGCCGGCGAAAACGACGAAAGCGATGATCCCAACTCCTTTGATAAGAAGCCTGCCTGGCAGAGATTTATAATCACGGTAGCAGGCGCTGCGGTCAATATCACGGTTGGCTTTATCGTGCTGATAATCTACACCTCACTCGTGAATATCGGAGGTACCGTGGTAGGCGAATTTGTGCCCGAGACCGATACGGGATATGAGATATCCACAGAGGATCAGGGGCTTATGATATACGATAGGATCATTGAGGTCGACGGCAGACGTGTAGCTATTGCGGATCAGCTGTCCTATGAGATAATGCGCCGCGGTCACGAGCCGATAGATCTTACCGTACTGAGAAACGGAGAGAGGATCGTCCTCGAGGACGTGACGTTTCCCACTATTTCCGAGTCGGGTCAGACGTTCGGTATGATGGACTTTAAGGTCTTCCGTGCCGAGAAGACGGTGGGGAGCGTGTTAAATTATTCCTTTGCAAAGGGAGTGCTTATGCTCCGAATGTGCTATGAATCCATAGCAGATCTTATCACCGGCAGATACTCCTTCGAGGCGGTATCGGGACCGGTTGGCATATCCACGGCTATCGGTGACGCGGCAAAGGCAGGCGTTGAGCCGCTTTTATACCTCACCGCGCTGATCAGTATCAATCTCGGCGTTATGAATCTGCTTCCCATTCCGGCTCTTGACGGTGGCAGAATACTCACTATCCTTATTGAAATGATCACCCGTAAGCGCCTTCCCGTTAAGGTGGAGGGAGTTATAAACGCGGTTGGACTTGTCCTGCTGCTCGGTCTGTCCGCCGTGATTTTAGTCAAGGACGTCCTGCAGCTGATCTTTTAGTCGGTGATTTACCCTATCACTCTATCGCTATCAACGAGTAAAATGGTGCTGACGTATTGGTAAGAGGAAATTACAGAACGAGAGTCAAAACTCTCACACGAACGGGCAAGGCCCGAAAGCATCCCGTAAGCAAGTCGGGCATTTCTAAAGTAACGGAGATATTGCTTCAGTATGAAATATAACGAATACAGAAGAGCCACGCGCGCTGTGAGGGTAGGTGACGTGCTGATAGGCGGAAACAGTCCTATTACGGTACAGTCGATGACTAATACCGACCCTCACGATACGAGAGCAACCATTGATCAGATCATCGCTCTCGCCGACGCAGGCTGCGATATAGTCAGACTATCGATTCCGGATTCGGAGAGTGCCGCCGCTATCACAGAGGCAAAGGCGCAGGGTGTCAGAATTCCATTAGTCGCGGATATACACTACAGCTATAAGGTTGCCATAGCTGCCGTTGAGGCGGGGGCAGATAAGATCCGGATCAACCCGGGAAATATCGGATCTGCGACGGGTGTATCGGAGATCGTACGCGCCTGTCGGGAGAGGGGGATCCCTATCAGAATAGGAGTAAACTCCGGCTCTCTCGATAAGGATATACTTGAGAAATACAAGGCTCCCACGGCGGAGGCACTTGCCGAGAGCGCTATAAGAGAGGCGGATATGCTCTCGGAAATGGATTTTCACGATATAGTTCTTTCAATCAAATCATCCGACCCTATGACGATGATACGCGCGAACCGTCTCGTAGCCTCCCGCACCGACTATCCGCTGCACCTTGGCGTAACAGAGGCGGGAGCCGGTACACAAGCTATAATTAAGAGCTCTGTAGGCGTTGGCTCGCTTCTCTCCGAGGGTATAGGTGACACACTCAGAATATCCTTAACGGACGACCCGTGTCGAGAAATCGAGGCAGCGGAGAGCCTTCTTCGCGCTCTTGAACTTACAGATAAACGCAAAATGGAGATCATTTCCTGCCCAACCTGCGGCAGAACGAAAATAGACCTAATATCCCTTCACAAATCCTTTCAGTCAGCCGCTATCGACGCGGGGATCGATAAGAACGATATCAAGGTCGCTCTTATGGGCTGCGGTGTGAACGGACCGGGCGAGGCAAGGGAAGCGGATATAGGTATTGCGGGCGGTTCGGGTGAGGCGCTGCTCTTTAAGAGAGGCGAGATCATCTGTAAGATACCCGAGTCACAGATCATACCACGGCTGATTGACGAGATTAGGGCAATGCAAAAGAACGGATAGCGTCATTCGGGCAAACATTCAAAAAGGAAACGGAAGATAAAGATGCAACAGAGAAGGTTTTTGGACGTTTTTTCCAGATACTCTCCAACAGATGAAAAAGCAGCACTTCTTGATCGGGCGCGTAACGTAGTGCCCAGAATGATCAAGGAGCCCTTGCGCTTTGAGATCGAGATGAGCTTTGACTCTCACGAGAGCGCGGAGCTTATCTACGATATAGAGGAGGATTGCCGTGCCATTTACGGTGCTGAGAGCTTCAAAATACTCCCTCATTTCCCCTCCGAGTGCTTCAGACTTGAATATTTCGGAGAGATCGCTCTTGAGGCGGATCTCTGTGGCGCTGTTACCTCGGGCTTCTTCAACGGAGCACATTATGAAATGAACGACGAGGAGATCCGTGTATACATACCCTATTCTCTTTCCGGCGTTGAGTTCGTCAGAGGAGCTAATACCGAGGAGATACTTTCAAATATTCTATTCAGCAGATACGGCATCAAGCGCCGCGTAACCGTTTCGGTGGGCGAGGGCGCACAGGCACGTCACGCGGAGCTCGAGCGTCGCAGAGCAGAGGCTATCGTTCGCGCCGAGGCAGAGGGCAGAGAGCGTGCCATCAAGGAGCGTGAGGAGCAGAGGATAGCCAGAGAGACCTCTCTTCGTGAGTCCGATCCGTATTACGATTTTGAGGCGCGCGCAGGCATTTCTTCAGCCACCGGCAGCGTTGAGGTGATGAACGACACCACCTATCGTATTGGCGCCACTACCTACGATTTCTCATCTCCCGAGCAGGTGTTCGGCGACGATTTTGATATAATTGAACCCACTCCGCTCTCAGACGTTGCTCCAAAGGGCAGGGTCGTACTTCTCGGCACGGTGTTTGAGGTGACGATGAAGGAGACCAGAGCGGGAGATAAAACCAATTGCACCGTAGGTATCTCTGACGGCGCATCCGCCATCTATATCAAGAAGGCGCTGCCAAACGATCAGCTTGATTGGGTGCTCGAGCTTGAGGGCGCAGTCAAAAAGGGAAAGAAAAAGCTTCTTCAGCTTGCGGTAATGGGCAGGGTGCAGATCGACCGATTTGACAACGAGCCAACCCTATCTCCCATAGGAGTCAAGCGTATCAAGGTTATTGAGCGCGCCGACAATGCTCCCGAAAAGAGAGTTGAGCTCCATCTTCATACCAATATGTCCCAGATGGACGCGTTGATCACACCGCAACAGATGGTCGATACGGCTATCCGCTGGGGTCACAAGGCTATTGCGGTTACCGACCACGGCAACGTTCAGTCATTCCCCGAGATAATGCTTGCCAAGGAACGCTCCGGCAGCGATCTGAAGATCCTATACGGTATCGAGGCATATTACGTAAACGATACCGAGAGATGCGTTTTCGGCTCAAGCTATCCCGATTTCGAGGATGAGATGATAGTGTTTGACCTTGAGACCACAGGCCTTTCCAATCTTACCTGCCGTATTATAGAGATAGGCGCGGTGAAGATAAAGAGCGGCAAGGTCATCGAGACCTTCGATACCTTCGTTGATCCGGAGGTTCCGATATCCGCGGAGATCACAGAGCTTACCTCCATAACCGACGACATGGTAAAGGGTGCGCCAAAGGAAAAAGAGGCGCTGCAGAGCTTCCTTGAGTTCGCAGGGGACAGGCTTCTCATCGCTCATAACGCGAACTTTGACGTTGGCTTTGTCAGAGTTGCGGCAGAGCGCTGGGAAATACCCTTCGAGAACACTTATCTCGACACGGTCGGACTCTCCAAGTACGTAAATCCCGAGCTTAAGAGACATAAGCTGGATATAATAGCGGAGCATTATAAGCTTCCCGAGTTCCACCATCACAGAGCCAGCGACGACGCTCGCATACTTGCAGAGGTCTTCTTCGTTATGCAGACCAGACTGAAGAGCGAGGGCGTGTTTAACTTTACCGATATGGTAGAGGCTATGAGTGAGAAGACCGATCCTCTTAAGCTGCCCTGTCATCATATGGTCATATTCGCGCAGAATAAGGTAGGACTCAAGAACCTCTATAAGCTTATATCCTTCAGCTACTTGAATTACTATAAACGCTTCCCCCGTATGCCGAAATCCGTTATAGAGCAGTACCGAGAGGGACTGATCATAGGCTCGGCTTGTGAGGCGGGTGAGCTTTATAAGGCTATCTTAGACGGCAGAAGCAACCAGGAGATAGAGGAGATAGCCACCTTCTACGATTATCTCGAGATCCAGCCTCTATGTAATAACCGCTTCCTTATAGACGAGGGAAGAGTTCGTGACGAGGAGGCGCTCAAGGATATAAATCGACGTATACTCGCTCTTGGCAAAAAGCTGGGCAAGCCGGTATGCGCAACCTGTGACGCTCACTTCGTTAACCGCGAGGATGAGATCTACCGTCGCATACTTCTTGCCGGGCAGAAATTCTCCGACGCGGATAAGGATATGCCTATATATCTCAGAACCACTGACGAGATGCTGGCAGAGTTTGCCTATCTCGGAGAAGAGGACGCTCGCCTGGTCGTAATAGAGAACCCCGGAAAGATCGCCGATATGTGCGAGCATATCCGTCCCATACCGGAGGGCAGATATGAGCCAGACCTTCCCGGCGCTAAGGAGGAGCTTGAAAGCTCCTGCTGGAAGAGGGCGCACGATTGGTACGGTGACGAGCTGCCAGAGGTGGTAGAGAAGAGGCTTGAGAGGGAGCTTACATCTATTATCAAAAACGGCTTTGCCGTGCTTTATATGATCGCGGTCAAGCTTGTGGCATACTCGGAGAGCCTCGGCTATCAGGTAGGCTCACGAGGCTCAGTGGGATCGTCATTCGTTGCCACGATGTCAGGAATTTCCGAGGTCAATCCGCTACCCCCGCACTACAGATGCAAAAAGTGCAGATACAGTGAGTTCTTCACCGACGGATCGGTCGGCTCCGGCTTCGACCTTCCGGATAAAAAATGTCCCGTCTGCGGCGAGATGCTCTACCAGGACGGCCACAATATCCCATTCGAGACGTTTCTAGGCTTCTACGGAGATAAATCCCCCGATATCGACCTGAACTTCTCTGGTGACGTGCAGGGCAAGGTCCACAAGTACACCGAGGAGCTGTTCGGACAAGGCCAGGTCTTCCGCGCGGGTACCACGGGTACTCTCGCAGATAAGACAGCTTGGGGCTATATCAGCAAGTATCTCGAGGAGCGTAAGATCAAGATTCCGAAGGCGGAAATATCCCATATGGTAACCAATTTGGTGGGTATCAAGAGAACCACGGGTCAGCATCCCGGCGGTATCATAGTTGTGCCTAAGGAGTATGATATCTATGATTTCACTCCCGTCCAGCACCCCGCAGACGACCCCAATTCTTCAATAATAACCACTCACTTCCAGTTTACCTATCTTCATGATACGATACTTAAGCTTGACGAGCTTGGACACGATATTCCCACAAAGTACAAGATGCTTGAGAAGTACACGAACACAAGCGTTCTTGACGTAAAGATGAACGACAAGACCATTTACGAGATCTTCACGTCTACCAAACCCCTTGGCATCACTCCTTCGGATATCGGCAACTCTCAGCTCGCCACCTTCGGTATACCCGAGTTCGGCACCAGGTTCTTACAGCAGGTGCTTCTTGACGCTAAGCCGAAGAATTTTGCAGATCTTCTGCAGATATCGGGACTGACACACGGCACGGGCTGCTGGCTTGGAAACGCGGACGAGCTTATCAAGAGCGGAATATGCGATATTTCCGGCGTTATCGGTTGCCGTGACGATATTATGAACGCGCTTATCCGCTACGGTCTCGATAACTCCACCTCCTTTAAAATAATGGAGAGCGTACGTAAGGGCAAGGGTCTTACTGAGGAGTGGAAGGAGACTATGAGGGCGAATAACGTTCCCGAGTGGTATATCGACTCCTGCCTTAAGATAAAATACATGTTCCCGAAGGCGCACGCCGCCGCATACGTTATGTCGGCGATCCGTCTTGTATGGTACAAGATATACTATCCTATGGAGTTCTACGCAGCATTTCTCTCGGTTGCCCCCGGCGGCTTCGATGCGGAGATAGTAGGCAGAGGCTACGAGGGAGTTTCGGCAACCATCAAGGAGCTTGAGGAGAAGGGCAACGAGGCGACTGCAAAGGATAATGAAACCTGCCAGACGCTGTATCTTGTCAGAGAGGCGATGGCGCGAGGTGTCAAGTTTATGAACGTGGATCTGAAGAGATCCGACGCTACGTCATTCCTTCCGGAGAACGGCAGGATCAGAATGCCTTTTAACTCGCTGCCGGGTCTTGGCGATAAGGCGGCGGACAGAATTATAGCCGCAAGAGACGCTCACGACATCTACTCAATCGAGGATCTTCGTCAGCACACCGGAATTTCCAAGGCAGTAGTGGAGCTTCTCAGGCGCAACCACGTGCTTGACGGTCTCTCGGAGACAAATCAGTTCTCGCTCTTCTGATAATGCTTAGGGCGCACCGTTTTTTACTTCACGCATATTTATCCAATAGTTATTTCAATAATACCAGAGGGTAGTCCGGCATAAGCCGAGCTACCCTCAATTAAACCTATGTAGGCTTAGTTTACAAGCAGAAGCAGAAGGAGCAACACGGCACACTCCTTATCTCCATCGCCGGAGAAGAAGAGAAAGAGCGCTGTTGCTATTATCAGTATCTCCTCAACTCCAATTCTCGGAAGCTTGATTCCACCGCCGGAGAATAATCCAAGAAGGCTCTTCGGCAGGATAGAGCCGAGTCCGGAGAAGACCTCCGCTGTCTCGGGTGCTTGAGTCTCGCTATTTGACGTATTTTCCTCTACACACCCACCCGTGTCGATTTTTTCATCAATTTTATCATTCATAAAGGCTGTTCCATCGTAGTTTGGAGGTGGGAGAGGTCGCCCATTGCCATCGTCGCGGTAGCTTCTTGAGTACATCTGTTTACCTCCTTTTCATAAGATCAAGTATCTCTACGATGGATAGCATAGAGTCTATTGCGTGGGCTCTTTCCCTTGATACGTAGGGCTTAAGAGCGCACAGCAGGCGTGAACGGTGCTTTAAGTCACCCCCGTTTTCCGTTTTTTCCACAGTCGAGAAAACAGGAGCGTCATCTGCCTTTTGGTTTTCTTTTGCTGACTCGGGGACGGCTTTCACCGCCTCTGCCTCTTGTGACTCGGGTGTTTCTTCTTCCGCACGCGCCAGGCTGGATATTTCCTCAATAAGCTTTGGATTTTCCATTATCAGACTTACTATTCTTGCTATATCGGGTGTGGCCATCCACCTTACCCCTTTTTATAATTACTTAGAACACGCATAGCCTCGCCCAGATTCAGCTTTGCGCCGGTTACGGCGGCTCTTAACTTCTCAAGCTCACTATGAGGCGGTGTGCTCTCAGGTAGGCTGAAGCCGTGCGCTCGACCTACTCTCACTATCTCTGCCCACAGCTGATCGTCGGGCAGTCTTGCGAGCCTTTCAAGCTCATCTTTGTTTATTCTCATATATCCCCCTTTGTTTTTTCGTTTGTTATATTCTATGCGTTAAGCGGAAAAAGGTTAACGGGTGATCCCATCGACCGTACATTATTCACCTAACTTTTGTACAGAGCTTTATCAGATAATAATCCCGGAGATATTTATGAAAATTTTATGCTTTTCCGATTCCCACGGCGATGACAGAGCTATTCGTTCAGCGCTCACTATGCACCCGGACGCAGAGCTGGTCATTCATCTTGGCGACGGCTTATCCGAGGTGGAGAGTCACGCCCTCACCGATTATCGCCGTAAGTGGTTATACGTCAGAGGTAACTGCGATCCATCAACTACCGTTCTCCCTGACAGACCTCTTAAAACCGATTCTATCAACGTAGCAGGCTACAGAATAGTCTTTACTCACGGCGATCTCTGGGGAGTGAAATACGGCTACGACGGTATTATCAGACTAGCGGAGGAGAGAAGCGCCGACCTTATCCTTTTCGGTCATACCCATACCCCGTGTGAAAAATTCGTAGAATTACCCTCGGGCAAGGGAGTATATCTTTTTAACCCCGGAAGCGCCGGAGGCGACTATTTTGCCGGTGGTAGCTTTGGTGTGATCACGTTGTCCGATAGCGGAATTCTTCTCTCCCACGGCACCTATACCCCATAACAGATTATTATCGCCGCTCCGCATCGGCGGTAGAGCTCCATAATAGGAGAATTTACTGCGCTGAGAGACCATTCGGGCTTTTATAAATGAGTTCTCTTGACTTTTGTAACTAACTTTGAGTATGATCAATGGCAGGCTTATCGTGCATTTTTTGCGTAAGTAAGACCCCTCTTGAATTTGGAAGTCTCTTCGGTGTTGTGTCAAAAAAGTGCCGGTGTTTTTGCCGCTTGCTGATTTTTCGGCATTTCCTTACCGAAAGTTTTGGCGTATTAAATTATAATATTGATTTTTAAATAGTTTTATGGTAAAATTAATTTAAAAAGGATTGCCCGGAAAGGAGATCGCTATGCAGGATCTGCACGCGATAATAGCTGCCAATATTTCTGCCCTGCGCACAGAGTCCGGAATGACGCAGGCTCAGCTCGCCGAGGTTTTGAATTATACCGACAAGGCGGTATCCAAGTGGGAGAGAGCGGAGTCAGTACCGGATATTCTGGTCTTGAAGCAGCTCGCAGATCATTTTGACGTGACCGTGGATTATCTTTTGACGGACGTAAGCGCCCATACCTCTCCCCGCAGTCGTGACGAGCTTCGACAGAGGTCTGTAAACCGTTTGATAATATCGCTTATATCCGTTATCGGAGTATGGGTTCTCGCAACGGCTGTGTTCGTTGTTGCCTTGGCACTTGGAGCAAACGCCCATCCTCTGTGGCTCTGTTATATTTACCCGATACCCGTGTCGAGTATTTTGCTGATTGTGTTCAATTCCGTGTGGGGAAGGAGACGCTTGAATTTTATCATCGTTTCGCTACTCCTGTGGTCGCTTCTTCTGTCTGTTTATCTGACGGTGCTTGCGACGGCAGGTCTTGATCTGTGGTACGTTTTCCTTGTTGGAGTACCCGCACAGGTATTGTTATTGTTTATACCGGGAATTACCGCTTCAGGAATGAAAAAATGAGAAGGGAGATCAGAAAAATATGATACCGGGCATGCCACCCCGTCCGCCCAAAAAGTATGGCGACGGAATACCTAAGCCAAAGCGGCTCGCAGACGTTCCGTCCTACGTTTTTAAGAGAATAAGCGGATTTTTCACTCGCCTTTTCTATATTATCGGTCTCGTATGGGAAGCGTCCCCCATTGTGCTTATAGGTATGATGCTGCTCTGCGCCTTCGACGGCGTTTTACCCGTGCTGGGTGCGTATATTTCGAAGGACCTTTTGAACGAGATAGCATCACTTATAGGATCTGTGGCTACAGATAGCGTGATCGATAATGTTTTCGTCACCATGCGTCCTTTGGTATTTCTGTTTTTAGCCTATTTCATTTATTTGTTCCTTTCCAAGATCACGGGAAGGATAAACAGAATGATAACCGGTATCGCAGGTGAGCTTGTGGTTAATCATATCAAGCTTAAGATAATTGCCAAGGCAAATGAGGTTGACCTGCGCTCCTTTGACGACCCCGAGTTTTACGAGAAGCTGGAGAATGCCAACAGAGAGGCGGGCATGCGTCCGATACAGATACTCTCAGCCACCTTCAGCGTGATTTCCGCGTGCATCAGTGCCGTATCCTTCGTAGCCGTTTTAGCAACGCTCAGTCCTCTGGCTCCCATAGTAATAATCGTCACCGCCGTTCCCGGCGCGATAGTGAATTACGTATACCGTAACCGCAATTTCCGATATATGCGCCATCACTCCAAGGAGCGCCGCGCTATGAATTACTATTCGGGCTTGATGGTAAATAAGGATGTTGTCAAGGAGATACGTATACTTGGTCTCGGTAAGACCTTTATGGGCAAATACAAGACCGTGTTCGCGAAATATTATAAGGGTCTTAAGGGTCTTATAGTCAAGGAGGGGGCAACACAGATGATAGTTGGTCTCCTGTCCACACTTGCCAACTGCGTTCTCTTCCTCTACGTTGCTTACAGTGTGATCTTCCACAGCGGTGAGATAGGAGATTATTCGCTCTACACGGGAGCGCTTACCTCTATCTCTACCTACGTAACCACTCTTCTGACCGCAACAGCCACCATCTACGAGGGCACGCTGTTTATTAACAATATGATGGAGTTCGCAGCCGAGGAGGTCACCGTGGTTCCCACACTCACCGAGCCTCTGAAGCCCGAGAAGGGCGCGCCCCATACCGTAGAGCTTGTGAACGTATCCTTCAGATATCCCGGCAGTCAAAAAAACGTAATAGATAACGTTTCTCTGAAGCTTGAGGCTGGTGATTCCGTAGTCCTCGTAGGACTTAACGGAGCGGGTAAGACAACACTTATCAAGCTTTTGACAAGGCTGTACGATCCTACCGAGGGATACATACTTTTAGACGGCAGGGATCTTAGAGAATACGACACGGGTGCCCTCTACGACCTCTTCGGAATCATTTTTCAGGACTTTGGCAGGTATGCTGAAACGGTATCTGAGAATATACGCTTCGGAGACGTAAGAGGTGAGCATAAGAGCGAGGATATTGCTACAGCCGCTTACAACGGCGATGCGGACGGTTTTATTCGACGGCTGCCCGTAGGATACGATACGCCATTGACCCGAGTATTTGAGGATGACGGTGTAGAACTGTCCGGCGGTCAGTGGCAGAAGCTGTCGGTTGCCCGTGCCTTTTACAAGGACTCTGATATTCTTATACTTGACGAGCCTACAGCGTCTCTTGACGCTATCGCGGAGAAGGAGGTGTTCGACCGATTCTCCGAGCTTTCCGAGGGCAAGCTCACCGTGTTCGTTTCTCACCGCCTCTCCAGCGCAACGATGGCAAGCAAAATAGTAGTTCTTGACGGCGGTCGGGTAGCGGAGGTCGGTAATCACGAGCAGCTCATGGCGAAAAGAGGCGTCTATCATCATCTCTTCACCACGCAGGCGTCAAGGTACGTTGACGGCAGCGCCGATAATCAAAGTGAAAGAATGACCGCGGACGGTAGCGCCATCCATACTTAATTAGGATTGTGGGTCTATTTGCGTCTATCTGATAGTTTGTCTCGCTTCGTATAATAATGAGAGCACGATGATTTGTTAATTCGTCGATTACCGCATTTTCCTTTATAAATGAAAAGAGTAAGCAAACTGCTTTTGACCGTTTGCTTACTCTTTTTTTACACGGGTAGGGTGTTTTGCTTAAGCGGCGCGTTTTCCGCTCGGTTTTTCGGGCAGGAAATAAACCTCACCCGTTATTCTGTGCTGTACCGTGCTGTTCTTATATTCGTCGTAATAATGAGAGCCAAATATATAATAATGTGAAAAGTCAGCTATACGCTTGATCATATCAGCTGAGAATGGTGACTCAAGGGAAACTCTGGAGAGAAAATCTGTAAAGCTTCCTGCGCTTGATCTGTTTACTAATCGCTTATATATCGCAAAGCCCTCGCCCTCATCTCTCATCTCCTTGATGAATATATCCAGGGCAACGGCAGAGGATGTACAGTATGATTGAGATGAAAGCGGCTCGCAGTACACCTCAGGTAGAGCGGCTGAGTGGATATTTCCGTATCTATCCACGTCGAGAGACAGCTCTTCCGCAGCATCTCTTGCGCATTTTTCTAGGTTTTCTACCGTTATATCGTAGTACGAGAGCTTGTATGCCAGATGCTCAAATCTTGATGAAAAGGCAAATCGTATGATGTCTGACATAAGACGGTTCAGCTCACTATGGTAGAGGAATTTGTAATCCTCTGCAGAGAGATGATCGTCCAGCCTCGTCAGTATCAGCATCTCAAGCGCCGCTGCGGATACCTCCGACAGATCGGAAGAGGTGCCTTCACCCCAGTTAACGAACATATCGTAGAAATGTCCGAACTCGTGAGAGACGGATGCATAGTCGATAACAGAACCGTCAGCGCGAGCGATAAGAAATGGAGAGTCATATTCCACAAGATATCTTGTGGCGCCACCATTGCGGTCTCCTGCGCGCTCTCCAATATCAAACAGACCGTATGAGAGCATAAATGAATATGCGCCGTAGAGATCGCTGTCGGTGGTCTTCAGGGCGTCCGCGATAGAGTTTATCATCGTTGCCCGTCCAACACCGTAGTGAGTAGGTTCTATATAATCCTTCAGCACGCGGATGTAGGATTTATTATACACGGGTACCAGGTAATCACCGATATTGTTTGCTAGTACTCCTGTGTAATCTACGGGATAATCGTGATATGCCGTAGCATAAGCGTACTCTACGTACGAGGGATAGTTCAGCTGATCCGCAATCCTCTTTCTGACCTTGAGAAGACTGACCAGAATATCCGCCGCGGTTTCCTTCAGCCTTACACCGTACGCCTTCGTGCATTTCATCTCCGCTATTTCATATTCCGGTGTGCCCTCGCCGTATCTCGCCTTCAGTCTGGTGATGGTTTTCGCGAAGGTATCCGTTATACCGTCAAAATACACGTAAACCGTTGTTGGCGAGAGCTCCTTATACTGCTTGACAAGCTTTGCCTCGTCCTCGAAGAGAGCTATAGTGTTGTCGGTATATTTTCCTCCGTCTCTGTATCTGTTGATAAGTCCGCTTCCGTAGTAATCACTCTCAAATCTTACCGCGTGGGGAGAGCCTGCGGCAGCGGTCAGCATATCCTCCATTTCCTTCATTACAGAATGGTAATACTCCGAGAGAATGCCGTATTCCTCAAAAAGCTCACCGTTTCCCGAGCTGTGAAGGCTCATTATCTCTGCGAAGGTATACATAGTTATGAAGTTATCGTAAGCGTTCTGGGCCACCGTTATATGCGCCATCTGCTCGTCGAAGGTCATAGTATTTTCGTTGACCACGGATTCAGCTTTGGCGAGAGCGGCGTAAAGCCAAGGTATATCAGGCATAGAGAATACTATCTCGTCAAACTTAACTGCGTTTTTGCTGAAGCTGTCCGATTCGGGTATCTGTATCTCGCCTGCGGAGTCATCGGGTTCATCGGGTTCATCCGCGCTGCCGGCGTTATTATCCTCGCCGCCATCGGATCCGTTTTCTTTTGAACCGGAGCCCGACTGAGAGCCACCGCTGTGCCAGCCCGCAAGGCCAACCGTTCTGCTGCAGGATGACAGAGCGCAGATAGCGAACAGGATCGTTATTAAAAGTCCGAGCGCGGAAATCAGTCTGATCATAGCATTCTCCTTTCACAAATTTTAAATTATAATATTCTATAGTATATTTTACAACAATTCAAGCGCTACGTTCAATAATAAACGTTAAACGTTTTGCAACTAAATTGTTAACTCGAATACTTTGTTTACTCACACGGCTGTCATCTTGAATTAAAAACAACTCTCCTATGGCGAGGTACGCCATAGGAGAGTTGTATCATCATTCCTTAAAAAAGGCTTAATGCCTTATGAATCAGAACGACAGACCGCTAAGCTGGTGAACGGTCAGTCTGTAAGCAAGTGAACGGTCAATAAACGAGCTTAGGAATACTAGACCGGTATCCTTCCCACGCCGGCGGCACCCACCACACCGCTCTTAGAACCCAGAGTGGCCGTGGTGATTTTGACGTTTATCTCAGATCCGTCAGAGCCAAGCTCCTCCGCAACTCTCCGCGTTAAAGGCAGGATAAGATGCTCGCCCTCACCGGATACTCCACCGCCGATTATAATGACCTCCGGAGAAAAGAGATTGATAATATTCGCGATACCGACAGCAAGGTAATCAATATAATGCTCTACGAGAATAGCTCCGTGACGGTCACCCTCCCTCATAGCCATAAACGGTACTCTTGCGCTGATCCTGCCGTATTTTTCCGCGATCTCAAAAAGCTTGGAGTGTGTCCCCGACTTACGAAGCCTTGCCATACATTCTCTGGTAGAATTCTTTAGTCCTGTTGCCGAGGCGTACACTTCAAGGCAACCGTATCTTCCGCAGGCGCATCTTCTTCCGCCTGCCTTTATAACGGTGTGTCCAAGCTCAGCGCCGGAAAAGCCCGCGCCTCCGCCCAGAATCCTTCCGTCAATTATTATTCCGCTTCCCACTCCGGTGCCCAGAGTCAAAGTGACGGAGGAGCGCGTACCCTTGGCAGCTCCGACCAGCGACTCAGCAAGGGCGGCGGCGTCAGCATCGTTAATAACCCTTATGGGTATATCGGGAATAAGAGAGGAAAATATCTCCTTCAGCGGATAATCCTTAAACGGAAGATTGCAGGAGTATCTGACTGCTCCCGACTCCAAGTCGACGATTCCCGGTGTCGCAATGCCTATACACCCTACTTCCTCGTGTGAAAGTGAGCACGACCTCATCATCTCCAGAGTCAGCCTTGCCATGTCACTAACGATTTCATCGGGAGAACGTCTTTTACCTGTTTTAACCTTTAGGGTGTGGAGTATACGCAGGTCTCCATCACACAGTCCAACGACGATATTTGTTCCGCCAAGATCTATTCCAATGGTGTACATAATCAACCTCGCAAGCTTTGATTTCGATTAAAACACTTATAATTAAATTATAATACTTTGGGGAATTCTTGTCAAGAAAATAAATGTGGCGGACAAATGGGACGCTCGTTTTCTCGTCTGCATTTTAAGAAGAGCTTTTGCGTAAATAACCATAGTAGCTGGCGAGAATGGTTATCGCGCGTCGGAGTTCATAAAAAATTAACAAATACATATACGCGCCCCTATTGAAATTTACACTAAATTGGTATACAATATACAAGGAAAAATTAAATGAACGAAAAACGTTTTCGTTTGAAAGGAGAACAAGTGTCAAGATTTGTTTATGCAGACAATGCGGCAACCACTCCGGTGAGTTCCGCTGTAATAGATGCTATGATGCCTTGCTTTACGCAGGATTTTGGAAATCCGTCCAGCTTGCATCAGGCAGGCAGACGTGCTAAGGACGTTCTCGACAGCGCAAGAGCGAGCATAGCCTCCTCTCTCGGCTGTGAACCTTCGGAGATTTATTTCACCTCCTGCGGCACGGAGTCAGATAACTGGGCAATACGGGGAGCCGCTTCCAGAATGAAGAAAAAGGGAAGAACCCATATTGTAACTACGAAGATAGAGCACCACGCAGTCCTTCATACCTGTGAGGCGCTGGAGCGTGAGGGCTACACCGTAACCTACGTTGGAGTTGACGAGTACGGACGTGTTGACCTTAACGAGCTTCGCGCGGCTGTATCCGACAAGACCGCCCTCGTTTCCGTTATGTACGCAAATAACGAGGTGGGTACGATCCAGCCTATACGAGAGGCGGCAGAGATAGCTCACAGCGTCGGAGCTATTATGTTTACCGATGCTGTACAGGCAGTTGGCGCTATTGAGATTAATCTCGAGGAGCTGCCGGTTGATATGCTTTCATTCTCCGGTCATAAGCTTCACGCTCCGAAGGGAATAGGCGCACTGTATATCCGCCGCGGACTTGTGATAGATAATCTTATCGAGGGCGGCGGACAGGAGAAGCGCCGCAGGGGAGGTACGGAAAATCTGCCTTACATCGTAGGACTTGCCAAGGCTCTCGAAATTGCGGTAAATAAGATAAAGGACCTACCCCGTGTCGAAAAAATGAGGGATAGACTAATATCCGAGCTTACCAAGATTCCATATTCCAGACTGAACGGACATCCTACCGAGCGTCTGCCCGGTAACGTCAATATCGGATTTGAATTTATAGAGGGAGAGAGTATGCTGCTTTGGCTCGACATATCGGGTATTTGCGCGTCAACAGGCTCTGCCTGCTCCTCTGCATCTCTCGACCCGTCCCACGTATTGCTCGCTATGGGAGTACCTCACGAGCGGGCGCACGGCTCACTCAGACTCTCTATATCTCACGATACCACAGATGAGGATATCGACTATATCATAGAAACCCTCCCGCCTATTATAGAGAAGCTGCGTAATATGAGTCCTCTCTGGGAGGAAATAGTAAAGAAGGAAGCCGCTAAGGTATAAGCCTTAGCCTTGAAAGCACAACAGTTGGCTTAAGCTTATATTTACATTGAATTTGTAAGGACAATAGAAAGGAATAAGAAATGAAATACAGCGAAAAAGTAATGGATCACTTCACCAATCCCCGCAATGTTGGCGAAATAGAGAACGCAGACGGCGTTGGCGTAGTAGGTAATGCAAAGTGCGGCGATATAATGAAGATGTACCTTAAAATAGATGAGAACGACGTTATCGTCGATTGTAAGTTCAAGACGTTCGGCTGCGGAGCGGCAATTGCCACCTCCTCTATGGCAACCGAGCTTGTTAAAGGTCACACGATAGATGAGGCGCTGAAGCTCACCAACAGCGCGGTGGTTGAGGCTCTTGACGGACTTCCTCCCGTAAAGGTTCATTGCTCAGTTCTGGCTGAGGAGGCTATCAAAACAGCTGTTGCCGACTATTATAATAAGATCGGCAGACCGGTTGATTTTGAGATCGAGAAGGCACACGACGAGGAGTAATTTGTTTCATCTCGCTTATTGCTTTTAGAATTTAAAAAACGAAAAAACAAACCATAGTTTGCAAATTTGTACACTATGGTTTACTTTTTCATAAATAAAACTCTAATTTAGGAGAATTATGAAGGTACTACTCGGATTGTCAGGAGGCGTAGACAGCGCATATTCCGCATCGGTTCTTTCCTCTCTCGGATATAGTGTGGAGGGGTGTATCCTCAGGATGCACGAGCATACGGAGCTTGATTCTGCGAGACGGTGTGCTGGGGAGCTTTCTATCCCTCTTCACGAGGTTGATTGCACCGACTTGTTTAACAGCATAGTAAGATCCAATTTCATTTCTGAATATTTATCGGGCAGGACTCCTAACCCATGCATAATATGTAACCAGCACGTCAAGCTTGCCCGCCTCTACGCTTACGCTATGGAGCACGGCTTTGATATGATAGCGACAGGTCATTATGCCAAGGTTGAGCGCGTTACTCAAGGCGACTCTTATAGGTATGCGGTCTCTATGTCGAAAAATCGGGATAAGGATCAATCCTATATGCTCTACAGACTCTCGCAGGATGTTCTTTCCCGACTTTTACTTCCCCTTGGTGATCTTAAGAAGGATGAAGTCAGGGAGGGCGCCAGAATTCAGGGTATTTCCGCTGCCAGCTCCCGCGACAGCCAGGAGATATGCTTCTTGCCGGAGGGAAATCACGCTGATTATATCGAGAGCGTCAGCGGAAAAAGCCCCGAGGGCAGCTTTATTGATGAAAAAGGTAACTGTCTGGGTGTACATAAAGGTATCGTCAGATATACCGTGGGGCAGAGAAAGGGTCTAGGCATCGCCTTGGGGCAGAGAATGTTCGTTTCAGCGATAGATCCCGTGCTGAATACCGTCACCTTGTCTCCGGGGATCAGAGGCAAAAAAACGGTAGAGCTGACAGGCGTTTTCTATCAGGGAATGGCTCCTTTGGAGAAAGCAGTGCGCGCCGTTATGGATGTAAAGGTCAGATATTCCGCGCCTATTCGTAGGGCGGAGTGTGAGCTTCGACCCGATGGTACGGCTACCTTAACCTTTGAGGAAGAGGTTGTATCAGCTCCCGGTCAGTCCGCTGTTCTTTACAGCGAGGGCAGGGTAATGCTGGGCGGTTTTATTGCCTGATTTCGCAGCGTACGGAGACGAAATTGTCTTCCTATTTATTATTTATAATATATATTTGTGTATTGTATTTTATGCCGCAGAGGCTGCCTACCACTTTATTTGAAGGAATAGGTATCCTTTGCGGTTATTTTTATATGTAGAAAAATCGGACGGATTTTTGTGCAACTTTCACAAACGTCAAAATGAACTTAAAAGTGGCATAATATGGAAATTTTAAGTAAATTAAAGTAAATATGGTTTACCAAAAGGCTAAAAACAGACATTATTTAGCTAAAAATCCAGAAAAATAGTAAATTAGATTTAACTTTTTTGAATTGAATAATTTTTTCAAAAAAATGATGTAAACTAAACTTTACCTTAACAAAAAACGTCTTAATTTTTTGTTAATAATTTGTCGTTTTCGACCCGGACGGTCAAAATCTAATATATTGACAAATATTTTCCTTTATGTTATAATTTACGCGTGTAAATACGAGCGGTGTATCAACCGCTTACTTGCATGAAAGAGATTTTGGAGGAAATCAGCAAAATGAAAAGATCTATGTTTCACAAAGTTGTATGCTTGATCCTTTCTGTTACGTTCATCCTCAGTACGTTCGTTATCGGCGCTTCTGCCGGTCAGTACAAGGAGAACAGTACGTCTTCCACTCTCGAGGAGATGAAGGCTCTTGTCGGAACCTCATCCTACGAGGATTATATGGCAGACTACGGTGATACTGTGAATCCCTCGGGACTTGCACCTATCATCATTCCCGTAACGGAATTTATAGCAAACAACGGAGACGTTGAAATCACCAAGGACAGTGAGCATTACGCGAACTCCCTGACGGATCACCCTGATTCCTGGGTGAACTTCGGTGATAACGCGGAGACGACCGTTTATCTCAGTACCGTTAATAATGATAAGAAAGCGTCCAGCGCTTCCTGGAATTTTACGGTTACCAAGGATATGGTTGGTCTCTACTATCTGCAGATAGAGTACTACAACTGTAAGACCTCGCAGAGCAGTGTCAGTGCTATCCAGAGAAAGCTTATGATCGACGACAAGGTTCCCTTTGCCGAGGTCAGAAGCATTACCTTTGACAAGCATTGGTCATACAACAACTTCACAGTCAGTGACCCCGTTGTTGTAACCGATACTGTTGAGAAGACCACGACTACATACGATCAAAACGAGAACGGCTACTTCAAGTACGTGACAGAGATCTACCGTGACGAATCGGACGGTAAGATGAAGAAGGTAGTTACCACGTATCATATTACTCAGGATATTAACGGCAACTCTATGGCGCCCGTTGCATCCGAGTCATCCGAGTGGAGCACCTATATCTGCAGTGATGAGTCCGGTTACTACGACGGCTACTTCAACTTCTATATTGCCGAGGGTACTCATACCCTTACTCTTGAGGCTGAGCGTGAGCCCGTCATCATCAAGTCTATTCAGTTCAGACCTGCCACCTCGGTCGAGTCTACAACTCCTTCCTATCAGGAGTATCTTAACACTCACGCGAGCGCGCAGAAGGCTGACGGCGGTATCATCACTCTTGAGGCGGAGTTCCCCTACTTCGTATCCGACTCATCCGTTGCTGCCAGCAACGATAACACCTCTGCCATCACTTATCCCATAACTCCCAAGGCTCAGCTCTTCAACGTTATAGGTGAGACCGGCTTTGGTACGGTAGGTCAGTGGGCAGCGTATAAGTTCACCGTTAACAAGACGGGTATGTACAATCTCTCTATGAGATACAAGCAGAGCGCCCTTGAGGGTATGTTTATCTGCCGTGCTATCAAGCTTGCGGGCGGTAACGAGTACAAGTACGGTCTTGCTGACGGAAGCCCTACGGCTCCTTTTATAGAGGCGTATAACGCGCGCTTCGATTACAGCAAGGATTGGCAGTCTGATTACGTCGGCTCTTACGTTGACGGTAAGAAGCAGGTATTCGAGTTCTTCTTTGAGGAGGGCGAGGAGTACACTCTTTACATCGAGTGCGCGCTTGGCGACCTTAAGGATTATATCAGAACCGTAGAGACCTCTCTTGCTAATCTAAACGAGGCGTATCTGAAGATACTTCAGTACACAGGTACCGATCCTGACGTTAACCAGAACTACAAGTTCCACGAGAAGCTTCCCGAGGTGCTTCTTGCGCTTCTTCAGGAGGCTCAGACCCTTACTCTCGTCGCGGATAATCTTCAGGATCTCTGCGGCACCAACGGCGCTCACATAGCAACGCTTGATACCGTTGCGCGCGTGCTTTATACAATGGGTAAGGATAACGGTGTAAAGATCGCAGAGAACCTTTCCACCTTCAAGTCCCATCTGGGTACTATCGGTACCTGGATAAACAGCTCCAAGCAGGGAAGCATGATGATCGACAGCATCTCAGTCGTTCCCGTTGAGACTAATGAGAAGCTTCCTTATGCTAAGGCTAATTTCTTCCAGTCCATTTGGTTCGAGATCCGCTCTTTCATATATTCGTTCTTCACTAATTACGAGCAGATGGGTCTTACCTCTATTCCCGAGGAAGGCTCCAACACTATAGACGTATGGCTTGCTATGGGCCGTGACCAGTCTCAGATCTGGCGTTCCATGATCGACGCAGAGGACGGCTTCACTAAGACCTACGGCAAGGCGGTAGCGCTCAAGCTTGTTACCGGCGGTACTCTTCTCCCCTCCATCCTTTCGGGTAAGGGACCTGACGTATACCTCGGTCTCGGCTCTGCTGACGTTATCAACTACGCGATACGTGACGCGGTCGTCGGCGTAAACGGAAATGACCCCCATCTCTCCGAGGAGGATAATAAGGTCTTCTGCAACTACGTTTACGAGGATTCTGCAGGCAACGTTTATTACGAGAAGGACGCTCTCTCCAATGCGGATGCAGCTAGCAGAGGGCTCAAGCTCGTTTCCACAGCCTTCGATCAGCTCGTAGCGGATAATTACGCCCCCGCAGCGATGAGAACTCTTACCATTTATTCTCCCGATAACGCAGGAAAGCCCGAGGGACAGCGTGACGTTACCTACGGTATTCCTATGACGATGAGCTTCGCGATGATGTTCTACCGTATGGACATTCTTGCCGAGCTTAATCAGGAGGTTCCTGAGACGTGGGATCAGCTTCTTGAGATACTTCCCATCTTCCAGGCTAACAATATGGATATAGGTGTTGCATATATCAGCGCCCTTGACTTTATGATGTATCAGATGGGCGGCGGTATGTGGAAGTACACCGATACAGATCTTTACGATTCAAAGTACGCAGGTGCCAAGATCGACCTTGACTCCGATATAGCTCTCGAGGCATTTGAGTTCGTGTGCCGTCTGTACACCGACTATTCATTCCCCGTAAGCTTCAATACTGCGAACCGTTTCAGAACCGGTGAGATGCCTATAACCATCGGTGACTACGCTTCCATTTATAATACTCTCGTTGTATACGCGACGGATATCGCGGGTACATGGGAGTTCGGATCTCTTCCCGGATCCATCGACAGAAAGACCGGAAAGATCAACTATGACTCTCTCGCAGGCGTTAGCGCAACCGTTATCCTTAACAGCTGCGATAATATGCTTGCCGCTTGGCAGTTCCTACAGTGGCAGACCAGCGCTAAGGTTCAGGCTACCTACGCTAACAGAATCGTAGCCCTTATCGGTCCCGCCGCTAAGTACGAGAGCGCGAACATCAACGCCGTAATGGATATGTCCTGGACCTCTAAGGAAAAGGAAGCTATTATGGAGCAGATGAATCACCTCAACGCGATAGTTAACTATCCCGGCTCTTACATTTATTCAAGATATATGCAGTTTGCATTCCTTGACGTTTATAACGACGACGCAAACGCTCACGATTCTATGATGAGCTACATCGACGCAATCAACGCCGAGATCGCGCGTAAGCGCGAGGAGTTCGGACTTTGGGTTCCCGGTACCGACGGTATAGAGGAGCCTCCCATCAAGTCCGGCGCCTCTGATTAAGACTGACTGAAAGGAGATTGACATGTCACTTAAAGTTAAAAAAGACGCAAACCGTCCTATGCATAGGGACGAGGTGTCAAAATGGCAGTGGACGTGGAAGGAAATGAAGAAGAATAAGACGGCGTACTTCATGCTCGCTCCCTTCTTTATCCTGTTCATAGTCTTTACGGTTCTTCCTGTTTTCCTCTCCATTATATTCAGTCTTACAGACTTCAATATGCTTCAGATGCCCAACTGGAAGGGCTTGACCAACTATACGAGGCTGTTCGTTGAGGACGAGATATTTATGCTCGCTATCCAGAATACGATCATATTCGCCTGCGTAACAGGTCCTGTATCTTACCTTCTTTCTCTTCTTGTTGCTTGGTTCGTAAATGAGCTTCCTCCGAAGATCCGTGCGGTAGTTACTCTCGTATTCTACGCGCCCTCGATCTCAGGTCAGGTTTACCTCATTTGGAGCACTCTGTTCTCCTCCGACGCATACGGATGGGCGAACGCAACGCTTATGAAGCTGGGTATTATCACAGACCCGATATTATGGTTCCAGGATGCCAACTACGTTATGCCTCTTTGTATCGTGGTCGCTCTTTGGACCTCACTCGGTACCTCCTTCCTTGCCTTCATCGCCGGCTTCCAGATCGTTGACCGCTCTATGTACGAGGCGGCAGCGGTTGACGGTATTAAGAATCGTTGGCAGGAGCTTTGGTACATAACTCTTCCCACGATGAGACCTCAGATGATGTTCGGTGCCGTTCTTGCTATCACCAACTCCTTCGGATTTGGCGGTGTCGTTACAGCACTTTGCGGATTCCCCTCGGTTGACTATGCGGCGCATACGATAATGCACCATCTTGACGACTACGGAGGATCCCGTTACGAGATTGGTTATGCTTCGGCAATAGCCGTTGTGCTATTCATCATAATGTTCGGCTCGAACATTCTGGTTAAGAAGGCACTTTCGAAGGTAGGTGAGTAATAATGGCAATGAAAGAAAAAGTTGTAAAGCTCAGAACCAGAGGTCACCGCGTCGTTCTTAACCGTTCGGCAGGCGGCGATACCGGTATTACCGTTGTACTCACTCTTCTGGGTATCGTAATGTTCGTACCTATGTACTACGTCGTTATCCAGTCTCTCAAGCCTCTTGACGAGCTGTTTATGTTCCCCCCCAGATTCTACGTTATCAGCCCTACGTTCGATAACTTTGCCGACCTGTTCACGCTTATGTCGGACTCTTGGGTACCGTTCTCCAGATACATATTCAATACTGTATTTATCACGATATGCGGTACTCTCGGTAACCTGGTATTCGCTTCTATGGCGGCGTATTCGCTTGCAAAGCTTCGCTTCCCCGGCAGAAACGCGATATTCCAGCTGATCGTTACCTCGCTGATGTTCCACTCCACCGTTAACCAGGTAACTCACTTCATCATCCTTTCCGCGTTCGGTTGGGTTGATACGTACCTTTCCATCATAGTTCCTTCCATGGCTACCACGATGGGTCTGTACCTTATGAAGCAGTTTATGGAGTCCTCAGTTCCCGACACGGTGCTTGAGTCCGCCCGTCTGGACGGCGCAAGCGAGTTTAGAACCTTCCTTATCATAGCGATGCCTATGGTTAAGCCCGCTTGGCTTACGCTTATGATAGAGTGCTTTAAGTCACTCTGGAACTCAGGTTCCTCGATCTACATTCATTCAGAGGAGCTTAAGACCTTCAACTACGCGATCAACCAGATCGTATCGGGTGGTATTGCCCGTTCCGGCGCAGGCGCTGCGGCGATCGTTATTATGATGTCGGTGCCTATCGCTATCTTCGTTCTTAACCAGAGTAAGATCATCGAAACTATGGGATCTTCCGGTATGAAAGACTAATTAAAGGAGGAAAGCATGAAAAGTAGAATTACAAAAGTTGCGGTTCTTGCCATAGCTATGATACTGCTGTTCGGCACAGTGTTATCCTCCGCATACGAGTCTTACGACACGTATACATACTCAATAGACGGTGAGGCACTTATGTCTCCCGCGGCATACACACCCGACACCGCGATTTACGATTCCAAGGCTATGGGTCTTGTAGGCGCTGACGGTACCGGCGGTCTTTCCGGTGCCAGCGATATCACCACTGACAGCCGTGGCAATTTCTTCATCGCGGACAGTAAAAACAACCGTATCGTCGTTCTCGATAAATATAGCTACCGCTGCACAAGGATAGTTTCCGAGTACGTAGACGAGTACGGCAAAACCAAGACCTTCAACTCTCCCAAGGGCATCTACATCACAAACCCCGGTAAAATGGTAGACGGCTCAGAGAGCATCTACGTTTGCGATATGCTTAACAAGAGCATCATCGTATTTGACGGCGATTTTAATTACATCAAAACCATTACCGTTCCTGACGATCCCGCTCCCGGCGAGACCACAAGCTCACTTATTACAAAGAGCAACTTCTCTCCCACCGCGGTTGCGGTAGATATCTACGGCAGAATATTCGTAGTATCTCAGGAGTGCTATAACGGTATTATAGTTATGTCCAGCGAGGGTGAGTTCACCGGCTTCATCGGCGCTCAGAAGATCACGGCTGACCCTATCGACCTTATCTGGCAGAAGTTCCAGAGCGTAGAGGATTACGAGAGCAGCTACCGCGAGCTCCCCGATCCCTTCAACAACATCACCGTTGACGATCTCGGCTTCGTATATGCTACCATCTCCTTTAAGGAAATGGCAGATAAGTCCAGCCAGCTCGCTGCTATCACCTCTAAGGAGGCTGCGTACTCTCCCGTCAAGAAGCTTAACTCCGTAGGTAAGGAGATCCTTAAGCGTAACGGATTCTTCGATCCCGGCGGAGAGGCAGGCATACTTAATCCCAACGAGGTGTCCACCATCACCGATATTGCTATCGGCGCTGAGGGCTCCTGGTCCATTCTCGATAAGTCCAGATCCAGAATCTTCACTTACGATTCCTCAGGTAACCTTTTGTTTGCATTTGGTGACACGGGTGACCAGATAGGTAATGGTACGAACTATGCCGCAATGACCTATCAGATCATTTATGATGAGGAAAAGGGCAGGGACGTGTACAATCTTGTCCTTCTCGACGACACTACCACAGGCTACAAGCTTATGGTATATCACCCCACTGAGTATTGCGATATGATTATGGATGCTCTCCACAACGAGAACGTTCACAACTACGGCGATACCATCGGTAAGTGGCAGGAGGTTCTTACCTCTAATAACAACTTTGATTTAGCGTACATAGGTATCGGTAAGGCGCTCTTCAATCAGGGCAAGTACACCGAGGCTATGGAAATGCTTAAGAGCGCGTACGAGACCGAGTATTATTCCGATGCATTCGCGGCGCTCCGTAAGGACGTTCTCTCCTTCTGGATGGTTCCTATTATCATCGCGGTTATCGTAGTTCTCCTTCTCTTCTTCAAGTTCCTCGGTTGGGCTAAGAAGAAGAATAAGGCAACCTCTCTCAAGGTTGGCAGAAAGAGCTACGGTGAGGAGCTTCTTTACGTATTCCACCTCGTATTCCATCCCTTCGACGGCTTCTGGGATCTGAAGCACGAGAAGCGCGGCTCCGTCAGAGCGGCAACCACCATTCTCGGAATCACGATCCTCGCGTTCTTCTACCAGAGCATCGGACAGGGCTACGTATTCAACCCCAGAGGTAACGTTTCGACCGTTATAATGCAGGTGCTTGGAATTCTCATTCCCGTTCTGCTTTGGGTAATATCCAACTGGTGTCTCACAACGCTCTTTGACGGTGAGGGAAGCCTTAAGGATATTTACATTGCGACCTGTTATTCTCTAGCACCCCTTCCTCTCTTTGTTATTCTTTCCACCGCGCTTACCAACGTATTTACGCTTTCCGAGCAGGGAATAGTCAATATGCTGGTTTCAATCGGTTGGGTATGGGTAGTAATACTTCTGTTCTTCGGTATGGTCGTTACTCACGACTACTCCACCGGTAAGAACGTTATTACCACCATCGGTACAATAGTGGCTATGGCAGTTATCATATTCATTATCGTACTCTTCTCCAGCCTTGTAGTTAAGATGGCAACCTTCGTCATTTCACTGGTGACGGAAATTGGCAACCGAATATAGTTGCAGGAGGTAAATTATGAAACTAAATAGAATATTATCATCTCTGCTCGTCATCGTGTTGCTCATTACGGGTACTCTGGCTGCCTTTCCCATTACTGCGGCAGCAGCCGAGGATGCCCCTGTTGTCAACGTCAAGCCAAACGCCGAGCTTTCCGAGGCAGAGGTAAAGGATATCGTCAGCGCATATAAGGATTCCACCTTCGAGACAGCGGCAGAGCTTCTCGCAAGCGACCTTGCAAACGAGTATCTTGATTCGATCACCTACAAGGGCTTCACAGTTTACGTTAACAGATACACAGGCTTTGTTTACTACGTAAATAACACCACCGGTCAGATCCTTACGAGTAACCCTCATGATCCCGGTAACAGCCCTGACATTTCCGCTTCCGTACTCAGCCAGATAGAGCTTACGTACGTAACTCACTCAGCACCGGATAAGGATGCTACTGAGTACAGCATCAGCTGTATCGAGGACGGTACACTCATCAGCGTTTCCGCTACGGAGAACGGCATCAGAGTAGACTACGTTCTCGGTGAGGCAGAGTCCATATACCTTGTTCCCGGCGCGATTTTGATGGACGATATGGAGGAATATATAATCAAGCCTCTGTTCGCCAACTTTGCCGCTGTTATCGACAAGCATCTCGATCTTCCCGAGGGTGGATTCGAGTATAAGGGCATGACCTTCACCAGCTTCGACGGCTATCTTTCTAACAAGATAGATATGCTCTACAACAGCAATAAGGATGATATCGCAAACGGCGATTTCTACAGCGCGTACATCACTAAGGTTATAAACAACCTTATGAACTATGCGGGAACAAAGCTTGATAAGAAGAGCGCAGCGTACAAGGAGATCTCCGATTTCGCATACTACGCAAAGCTCATCTTCAGCCAGTCTCAGTACAAGGTCTACAGCACCAAGATCGTAGACGATCCCGTTACTCACAGCCTTTGGTTCGAGACCGTTCCGGAAATGAAGTCCTCCGGACTTGGCGCGTTCGTAATTGATAACAGCCTCAGCAACGAGCAGATCGAAACGATTTACGGTCTTCTCGGTAAGGCTATAAAGTATTGCGTTCCCTCTATGACCCGTGAGACCGCTCAGCAGATAGAAGAGAGAACCGGTTACAGAAACATTCTTTCCAGCATTCCCAGCTTCGAGTGTAGCCTTATCTATACTATCAACGATGACGGCACACTTGAGGTAGACTTCCCCGCAAACGCAATATCCTACGCTGAGGATATGTTCATTCTTAAGTCTATCACTCCTCTCCGTTACTTCGGAGCAGGTAATATGACTAACGACGGCTACGTATTCTTCCCGGACGGCAGCGGTACGGTAATTGAGTTCGACGACTTCTATAGTGAGAAGAACTCACACAGTATCCGTGTGTCTGCCGCAATGTACGGCAAGGATTACTGCTACGCTACCATTACAGGTAAGCATAAGGAGCAGGTAACAATGCCCGTATACGGCCTTGTAAACGAAGTGAAGGCTAACAGCTCCACACAGGCTCTTACAGGCAACGATACCGTAAAGAACGGCTTCTTCGCTATTCTCGAGGAGGGCTCCTCTCTCGCGAAGCTCGAGGTTTACTCGGGCGGTGGCTTCGACCACTACGCAGCAGCCTACGCATCCTACACTCCCTATTCATATGACCAGTATAAGCTCGGCGATGCTATTTCCGTCGGTGGCGATAAGTCCTACCTCGTAGTATCCGAGACTCCTTATACCGGCTCCTACAAGACGAGATATACAATGCTCGCAGATCCTGCTGTAACCGCAGCGGCATCTCTTCAGAACAGCTTTGATACCTCATACGTAGGTATGGCATACTGCTACAAGCAGTACCTCAAGGATAAGGGCGTACTTGAGAAGCTCAACACCGAGTCCACAGCTCTGCCTCTTTATATAGAGACTCTCGGCGCTATAGACGTTATGAAGAGAATTCTCACGTTCCCCGTGTCCGTTTCATCTCCTCTCACCACCTTTGAGGATGTTGAAACTATGTACAAGGAGCTTTCCGAGAAGGGAATCACTAACATCAACTTCAGGCTGACAGGCTTTGCTAACGGCGGTATGTATTTCACCTATCCTGCCAGAGTAAAGTGGGAGAAATCCCTTGGCGGCAAGAAGGGCTTCAACAATCTGCTTGATGCGGCTGCAGTTTATAACGCTGACTCAGATCCCAATACCAACTTTGGTGTTTTCCCCGACTTCGACTTCCAGTACATTTCCAATACCGCTCTCTTTGATAAGGTAAGTAATACTCGCCACGCTGCTAAGATGGTTGATAACCGTTACGCATCCAAGCAGGTATACAACTCTATCACCGGTATGTATGACTCGGTGTTCTCTATACTCGTTTCCTCTGACGTTCTTGACAGCCTTTACACCAAGTTCGAAAAGAAGTATTCGAAGTATAACGTGAACACACTTTCAGTATCCACACTCGGCTCTGATCTTAACTCTAACTTTGACGATGATAACTCCATAAGTCGTGAGCAGGCCCGCGAGGACGTAGTTAAGCTCCTTGACCGTATGGCGAATACCAACGGATACACCCTTATGACAGATATAGGAAATATGTACACGCTAAAGTACGTTGATCACATTTTGAATGCGACCATCGACTCCAGCCACTTCATATTCTCCTCTTATCCCGTTCCGTTCTACGGTATGGTCCTTCATAGCTACGTAAACTATGCCGGATCGCCTATCAACTACACAGGCTCCGTAGACTACAACATCCTTCATTCTATTGAGAACGGTGCTTCGCTCTACTACATTCTCTGTATGCAGAACACCAATTATCTCAAGGAGGATGAGATGCTCTCCAAGTATTACGGCGTTGACTACAAGAACTGGAAGAATAAGCTGGTTGGTCACTATGAGAGACTTAATTCAGCTATAGGACCTTACCAGAACTATGAGATAGTTGACCACGCCGCTATCATCGGTGAGCGTATTATGAACTCCGCGGATACGAAGGCAAACAACACTAAGGTAATTACCGAGTATATCGAAAACGTAGATAAGCTCGTAGCTTCTCTCGCTGACGCGACTCTCGATCAGATGATAACGGATCCCGCTAATATTGGCAAGGGTCTTCATATCACTATCGACACAGCTTCCCTTAAGACTGATGCCTGCGCTCGCTTCAATCTCACGGTTGAAGAGATCAACGCATTCGATTTCGACAGTCTTCTTAACGCTGTAGTGGCGAAGTATGCGGCAGAATATCCTGAGAAGGCAGGTGCCGTAGAGGTTACCTTTGACAGCACTCATATGACTTATACCTCTGTTTACGATTTCGTAACTGACTCCGTAGCGAATGCAGATGACTACGATTACACCGATTTCACCTGCGACAACGGTAGTATCGTTATAGTAACCTATAAGGATACCGCAGCAGGCGAGGGTGGCAAGACCGTGCTCTTCATTCTCAACTACAATAACTATCCCGTCGAGGTTAAGCTCGACAGCACTATCGACAAATCCCTTGAAGCCGGAGAGACTAAGGTTGAGACCATAGCTCCCCTCGACTTCAGCAAAATTGAAATAAACTAAGGAGGATGTAGAATGAGCAACAATAACGAAAACGTTGTAAAGACCTCGCCGCTTGATGCGGTCAAGGCGTTCTTTGGCAAGATCTTGCCTGCAACCTCCGGTTTCTTCAAGAAGCTTTTCAAGCCTCGCAGATCTCTGGACGCAACTAAGGCAAGGGCAGGATATTTCTTCGTCCTCCCCTTCATCCTTGGCGTTGTACTGATCTATCTTCCTATCTTTATCGACTCTGTATGGTACAGCTTCAGTAACTTTACCGACATTCAGGTAGAGGTTTGGGACGAGGAGCTTGGTGCTAACATCATCAAGCATATCACAGGAACCACGGGCGTAGGCTTCGAGCATTACGTAACCGCTTTCGAGGATCAGACTTTCTATCAGAAGCTTCTCGCTTCCGTTCAGGAGATGCTCTTCCAGGTTCCCGCTATTATCATCTTCTCCCTCTTCATTGCGGTAGTTCTTAACCAGAAGATGCTTGGACGTGCCGCATTCCGTGCGATCTTCTTCATACCCGTTATCATTTCCACCGGTGTTATGGAGAGTATTAACGCAGAGGACTTTATGAAGGAAGAGATGGGCTCCGGTATCAACGACGGTACTCAGCAGAACAGTAATGATATTATCAATATTCTCGACGTTCAGAATCTCTTCGCTTCTATGAAGGTAGGTACCGAGCTCGTTACGTATGTAGTAGGACTTGTAAACGATATTTACAACATCATTAACTACTCCGGTGTACAGATGCTTATATTCCTCGCAGGTCTTCAGTCTATCTCTCCCTCGATTTACGAGGCGTGTCAGATAGAGGGCGCTACCGGCTGGGAAACCTTCTGGAAGGTTACCTTCCCGATGATCTCTCCTATGATTCTTGTTAACGCGGTATACACGGTTATTGACGCATTTACGAGAACCACAAACCCCGCGATGAACTACGCCTCCGATTATTCGGGCACACCCGGCGTAGGCGTTGCGATGTCTTGGATTTACTTCCTGATAGTCACGTTGATCATTGCTATAGTCGGCGCTATTGCATCCTCGTTCGTGTTCTACCAGAGAAGAGATTAAGGAGGTGCTTTACATGGAATCTACACCCGTAATTAAGAAAGAAACCAAAAATCGCATAAGTGTCGATTATGAAGGTAAGCTCTCCTACAAGGAACGTCTGCTCAAGAAGATATCCGCTTCCAACACCTGGATCAAGGTAGTAGTAAATATCTTCAGATTTATCCTTATGCTTGGCGTTTCTTACGTAATTCTTTTCCCGTTCGTATCCAAGGTCGCAGGCTCGTTTATGAGCATGAATGACGTTGTTGACGCAACCGTATCCCTTATTCCCAAAAATCCTACGTTAGATATTTATAAGTATCTTATTACGGATAACAGGTATTTTGAGGCGTTTGGTAACACCATTCTTCTCTCGGGACTTTGCGCTATCGTGCAGACCTTCGTATCCTGCCTTGTAGGCTACGGTCTTGCGAAGTTCAAGTTCAAGGGTAACGGCTTCCTGTTTGCGCTTGTTATAGCTATCATGATCATACCTCACGGTACTCTCGAGCTTGCTATGAAGCGCTTCTTCGCTGACTTCGATCTTATCATTCCTATATCTCTTGACGAGCATATGACAGGTATTTTGGAGTTGTTCACAGGTGAACGTCCCAATATAACCAACACCTTCACACCATTCGTACTTCTCTCACTTGGCGGTCTCGCCTTCAAGAACGGTCTGTACATTTATCTGATGCGTCAGTTCTTCAAGGGCGTTCCAGACGAGCTTGAGGAGTCAGCATACGTTGACGGTGCGGGAACCTTCCGTACGTTCCTTCAGATCATACTTCCTCTCTCCGTGCCTATGATGATTACAGTATTCCTGTTCTCGTTCTCTTGGCAGTGGACGGATATGTTCTACACGGACGTATTCTTCGAGGGAACCAAGGCTCCTTGGATGCTTCCTAACCTTATCGACGAAATACCGATCCACCTTCAGTCCGAGCATCCCGGTGCAGCGATCTACGAGGTCGTTATTCACAATACCGCAGGTATTCTGATCATACTTCCTCTCGTTATTCTCTACCTATTCGGTCAGAGATATCTTGTACAGGGTATCGAGCGTTCCGGTCTGGTCGGTTAATAAAACCACCAATGCGTTGTGTCCTTCGGGGCACAACGCATTTTTTACGTTATCAGCTGTTTTTTCTGCGTCATAGGTAAGTTTATTTTTACGTCATAGGTAAGTTTATTTTTACGTCATAGGTAAGTTTATTTTTACGTCATAGGTGAGGATTTTCCTGTGACATAGGCTGGTTTTGCTGATTAATATGTTAAAGCTTAGCATCTTTACAGCTTTGATAAAACTGTAGTATAATTGATCGACTGAAAATGAGATGCCTCTATTTTTCATTCCTGCTTAGACAGGCAACTTGAAGATCGTGGCGTATCACTAGACAAGTACGAAAAATAAAAATGGCTCAAGCAGTACTTGAGCCATTTAAATATTATATATGAGAAAAAAGTTAAAGTTTCTCCGCAATATCGTATATGAGTCTTTCCGTTTTCTCCCAGCCGAGACAAGGATCGGTGACCGACTGACCGTACACGGGATTGTCGCAGATCTTCTGCGATCCGTCCTCAATGTAGCTTTCGATCATAAGTCCCTTGACCAGCTTTTCGATCTCGCTTGAGTGATTACGGCTGTGGAGTATCTCCTTCGATATCCTTATCTGCTCCAGGTATCTCTTTGCGGAGTTTGCGTGATTTGTATCAATTATCGCGGCAGGGTTCTCGTAGGAGGATGCCTTATATCTTTCGGCAAGCTCGCACAGATCCTCATAGTGATAATTGGGGTGTGATTTTCCAAGATTATCCACGTAGCCTCGGAGTATAGCGTGAGCAAAGGGATTTCCGTTAGTCTTTACCTCCCATCCACGATAGAGGAATACGTGAGATGACTGAGCCGCCTTGATAGCGTTCATCATTATAGTATTGTCACCGCCGGTGGGATTCTTCATTCCAACGGGAATATCAAAGCCGGAGGCGGTCATACGGTGCTGCTGATCCTCTACGGATCTTGCGCCAACCGCAACGTATGCGAGAAGGTCAGAGAGATATCTGTAGTTTTCGGGGTATAGCATCTCGTCAGCGCAACCGAAGCCGGTCTCCTCAACCGCCCTCATATGCAGCTTTCTTATAGCTATTATGCCTTTCAGCATATCCGGGTTTTCATTGGGATTAGGCTGGTGGAGCATACCCTTGTAGCCCTCACCGGTCGTTCTGGGCTTGTTTGTGTAGATTCTCGGTACGATTAGGATCTTGTCCTTAACCTTCTCCTCAACCTCCTTGAGTCTGTAAATATAGTCCATCACGGCGTCCTCTCTGTCAGCAGAGCAGGGACCTATGATGAGTATGAATTTATCCGACTCACCGCTGAATATATCCTTCATCTCGTTGATTCGTCTTTTCAACTGCCTTTCAGCAGACTCGGATAAGGGGAACTCCCTCTTTATATCCTGAGGTATAGGTAATTTTCTGTAGAATTCCATATTCATAATTAACACTCCAATCAGGCAAAGCTATGCCATCTGATAATAATTTCGTTACACGCCCTTGGGCTTATCAAAGAGAGAACGTCTTTTAGTCGATTCCTGCATCTTTTCACGCATTCCCTGTACGTCTCCGTCAGAGAGCATGTTTCGGAAGGTGTTGAACTCAGCCGCAAAGGCATCCATCTCGCTAAGAAGCGCGTCTCTGTTAAGCATAAAAAGCTCGCTCCACATCTCGTCGTTGATCTTTGCGATTCGCGTCAGATCTCTGAAGGAGTCACCGGTGTATTTTTCAAGTCCAGCCGATCTGTTAGAGTTCATCAGCGTTACGGCAATGCAGTGAGTCAGCTGGGAGAGAAAGGCGATCATAACGTCGTGCTCCTCGGGTGTGAGCCTGCTTATACGCGCAAAACCAAGCACGTTTCCAAGCTCCTCAGCGAGCTTGATAGCGTCCTCCGTATTCTTATCCGTAGGCGTGACTATATAGTTTGCACCGTGGAAAACGTCGGGATTACTGTACTCAACACCTGATCTCTCACGTCCTGCCATTGGGTGAGCGGAAATAAACTCAACGTCAGAGCGCAGCATGCCTTGCACCTTATAAACCACAGAACCCTTTACACCCGTAACGTCGGTGATGATACAGCCGCTCTTCAGCATATGCTGGTTTTTTTCTATCCAATTAATGAAAACACCGGGATACAGCGCAAATACGACAAGATCCGCCTCGCCGATCAGCCTCTCGTCTGTCCTTGTGGTTCCGCTTTTAATTATACCGTTTGCGATGGCGTAATCTATATCCTCCTGCTTCAGCGTAATACAGCTTACGTTATAGCCCTGTCTCGTCAGCGCCGCGGCATAGCCGCCACCTATAACTCCAAGACCAACGATCAGTATTTTTGTTTCCTTAGTTAATTCCATATACTTACAAACCGTCCTGAAGATCCACGACTGATATGCCCATACTCTTGTTTCTAAGTGGGAACTTAGGAAAAGGATCAATCAGTCTATCGAACCTTAAATTCAATTTTCAATTTTTTCAAATCATCGAAGAAATCGGGATAGCTTTTGCTTATAGCCTCCGCTCCCTCGATCGCACCTCCGTACAGAGTAGACAGCACGGACAGAGACATAACGACTCTGTGATCGTTGTGGCCGAGCAGTATCTCCTCGGGCGTATGGAGCTTAGTCTTTATTACCTCAACGTGATTATCGTAGATCCGAATATCCGCTCCGAATTTACTTAGCTCCTCAGCCATCACGGCGCATCTGTCGCTTTCCTTCATTCTGAGCCTTCTCGTACCGGTGAACACAGCGCCGTTTTTCTCCGCCGCAACCGTGAAAAGTATTGGAGCAAGATCGGGACAGCTCTCAACAGACAGTGTAGGTGTGCCCTCAGACAGAGCCTTAAAATACTCAACACACACGCGGTCGCCCTGCAGACTGTTCTCGTTAAGTCCCAGAACCCTTACGTCGCCGAAAAGCCCAAGAGCGATAGGAAAGGCAGCGCCGGACCAATCACCCTCAACCTCATCTTCAATACCAACGTAATGGCAGCCGCCGCGGGATAGCAGGGTCTCGCTGTTTTCCCAGCATACGTCTATGCCGAACTTTTTCATCACCTGGAGCGTCATATCAATATATGGCTTGCTCTCTATCTCCGTCGTCAGAATAATACGTCTGTCACCCTCAAGGAAGGGAAGGGCGTATAGCATACCCGTAACGTATTGGCTTGTAACGTTACCGACAAGTCTGACGTCCTCGTTTTTCAATACTCCCTGTACGCTTATATTACCGTCACCCGTTTTGTAGAGTATACCTTGCTCCTTGCAAAGCTCCTCGTAAGCCCCCATCGGCCTCTGCATCAGCCGACCCTTGCCCTCTATAGTAACGGGATTTCCCGAGAGCAGACAAAGGGGCAGAATAAATCGTAGCGTGCTGCCGCTTTCATTGGCAAAGAGTGGGGCGACAGGCTTTGCGCATCTGGGATCAAAGCCGACTATTTCGGCAACTCCTCCCACTATATCTATCTTAGCTCCCAGCGCCCGAAGGCACTCTGCGGTTGCCAATACGTCGTCGCAGTAGGGAATACCGGATATCCGGCTCTTATTCTCAGCCAGCGCTGCGCCGATCAGCATTCTATGGGCGTAGCTTTTAGATGTCGGGGCCTTGATCTCACCTTTTGCGCGGCCTTTCTTTATTTCAACAGTCATTTTTAATTACCGTATTTTTCTATCAAATAATCTATAGCCTCGATATAACCCTGTATACCGTGACCGGTTATCGTCTTCTCACACGCTGCTCTGATATAGCTTATCTGTCTGAAATCCTCGCGCTCCTCAACCTTGGAGATATGCACCTCTACGGTAGGCAGGCTTACGGACTTTACAGCGTCGAGAATGGCAATGCTTGTGTGAGTATACGCTCCCGGATTTATTACGATGCCGTCAGCGCCCTTAAAGTATGCCTCTTGGATACAGTCTACAAGATCGCCCTCGTGGTTCGACTGATAGAATATAGCCTCAACGTCCTGCGACGCGCAATGCTCCCTCAGCAGCTCTATCAGCTGGGAGTATCCCGTGCTTCCGTAATGACCCGGCTCTCTTATGCCCAGCATATTGAGATTCGGTCCGTTTATAATGTACAGCTTCATCTTTTAAAATACTCCGTAATGTTTTTTGCCACCGAAGCGGCGTCATCGTTTCCGTCAATTTTCACGTCCGCGCTGCTGCAATATATTCCGTATCTTTCGTTATACAGTTTTATAAGAGCATCTCTGTCACTTGAGAGAGGTCTGTCGGACGTAGTGATAAGCTTCTCGGGTGAGCGGTCAAGGAAGAAGAGACGTCCGTTCCTTTTTAGCGCCTTGACGTTCTCCCACTTCAGCACAGCTCCGCCGCCGGTAGCTATTACGAGAGACGTACCTTTTGATGCGATATCTATAGCCTCACTTTCCAGATTTCTGAAATAAGCCTCACCCCGTGTAGCGAAAATCTCGGGGATTGACGTGCCCGCAAGCTCTTTTATTATCTCATCCGTATCTACGAATTTGCGTCCTAACGCTTCGGCAACCAATCGACCTACAGTGCTTTTTCCCGACGAGGGCATTCCAATCAGAACAACGTTCTCCTTGCTACGCAGGATCTTATCAAAGGCTGTATCAAGGGTGTCATCCGAAAGGGTAGCGTCAAGGAAGATCTCGGATGCGCGGACTGCCTGCGCCACCAGCATATAAAGTCCACCCTCCGCAGAAACACCGCGCTCCAAAGCCTCGAGAACCGCCGTAGGTCTCAGGGGATTGTATACGGCATCCACGTAGCCCGAAAGGGACGGGAAGCGGGAAAGCTCTACGGATCTTGCGAAAATATCAGGGTACATTCCGACGGGAGTAGTGTTGATGATAACGTCCGCATCCGTGTGACTCTCATACATATCCGAGTAGCTTACGGCATCATCACGTCTCTGCCTTGAAACTCTGATTATAGGATCAGCGCCCATGCTTTTAGCAACGGCATAGGCGGTCTTAGAAGTACCTCCGCTGCCGAGAATAAGAACCTTCTTTTTCAAGAGATCTATTCCGCATTTCTCAATCAGTCGGCTCATTCCGTAAAAATCCGTATTGTAGCCGTAGAGCCTTCCACCTCTGTTAACTACCGTGTTAACGCTGCCTATAAGCTTCGCAGCCTCGTCAATGGAGTCAAGGTAGGGTATGACATTCTCCTTATATGGTATAGTGACGTTTATGGCGTTAAATCTCTTCTCGGTCATAAAGGCGCCGACACTATCGGGAGTAAGCTCACGCAGCTCGTATTCGTAGTCGGCGATCAGAGCGTGTATTTCCTTGGAGAAGCTGTGTCCCAGCCTCTCACCAATGCATCCGTATTTCATTTACTAAGTACCCGTGTTAAATTAAATGAATTTTTATTATGAGGAAACGGCTTACCTCAGATAATCCGTACCGTATCTTTGCACCAGCATATCTGCCAGAGCTATACTGATAGCGGCGTCCACAACGGCTCTTGCCCTGTGTATGATAGCGGGATCGTGTCTTCCCTCGATAGCTATAGTCTCGTTTTCCATGGTGGATAAGCGCACAGTACGCTGCTCCTTGTAAATAGACGGAGTGGGTTTTACCGCGCATCTGATAATTAGCGGCATACCGTTGGTGATTCCTCCGCCGATACCGCCCATATTATTAGTTTCTGTGACGACGCGTCCGTCTTCCATACGGTAGTGGTCGTTTGCTTCGCTTCCGTACATATCTGAGAGACGGAATCCCTCACCAAACTCAACTCCTTTTATTCCGGGGACAGAGAACAGCGCGTGAGAAATGACTCCCTCAACGGTGTCAAACCAAGGCTCGCCCACGCCTGCCGGGATGCCTATAGCAGCGCTTTCAAGTATTCCTCCAACGCTGTCGCCATCCTTGCCGGCTGCCTCGATTACACGACGCATCTCATCTCCGGATTCTACCGAAAGAGTAGGGAAGTGTATAGAGTTAAGATATGATATATCATCGTATAGATTTTCAAATTTTCGGTCCTTCACACCGTGCAGGTATGAAATGTGAGTGGCAAGTCTTATCCCCTTTTTCAATAACGCATAGGAAATGATAGCACCCGCCGCCACCAGAGCGGCTGTGATCCTACCGGAAAAATGCCCTCCGCCACGCTTGTCCTGATATCCGTGATACTTACATTCGGCGGGGTAATCCGCGTGAGAGGGGCGGGGCGTGTCAAATATATCGCTGTAGTCTCCGCTCTTTTTGTTGGTATTAGGTATCAGGACGGTAAGGGGGGACCCTGTGGTGTATCCATCCTTCGCCCCTGATATTATGCTGAACTCATCCGCCTCCACTCTTGCGGTGGATATTCTTCCTGCAGGGCGGCGCAAAGCCAGCTTTTCGCGTATGTATGAGTCGGATATCTCCACTCCCGGCGCAATTCCGTCGATCGTTATTCCTATATAGTCGCCGTGGCTTTCGCCAAAGATAGTCACGGATAAGCTTGTTCCAAAGCTATTTTTCATAAAACCTCCATACCGTTATGGTGTTTTTGTGTCTTTTTTTGCTATGAGTAATAGTTCACAATGCGTATAATGCTCCGGACCGAGCTGAAGAGCAGATTTGCGTTTTCGCTTGCTCTCTTTATCTCTTGAGAGCCTCTCTCGCGCCGGCGATAAAGCAGTCAACGCTCATTTTTTCTATCCTATAGCTTCCGGGGGTATCAACGAAAATAACGCTTACGCTCGATCCTTCGCACTTCTTGTCGTGAGAAATGAAGCTGAGCGCTCCCTCCGTATCACCTGAGTAGGTCGTGGGAAGTCCGTGCTTTTCCAGAACTGGTATCAGCCGCTCTCTGACTTCATCGGAGCATACTGCCGTCATTCCGATCGCTACGCACTCTCCGTGGTAAAGTCCGCGGTCCAGCTCCATAGCCTCGATACCGTGCCCCAAGGTGTGACCGAAGTTGAGTATCCTTCTTATTCCGGATTCCCGCTCGTCTGCTTCAACCACAGCCTTCTTGATTTTCAGCGAACGTATGATCACGTCCTCGATATTATCTTCGTTTACGCTTTCTGTTTCAAATAACCTAAAAAGCTCCTCGTCTGAGGTCAGCGACATTTTTATCGCTTCGCTGAGACCGTTTGATATATGTCTCTTCGGCAGAGTTCTCAGAGTGTCCGGGTCTATCAGCACGCACCGAGGCTGATGAAATGCTCCGACGATATTCTTTACACCGCCGAGATTTATAGCTACCTTTCCGCCGATAGATGAGTCCACCTCGGATAGCAGTGTGGTCGGAACGTTATAAAAATCTATACCGCGCATATAGGTCGCGGCAACGAATCCGGTCAGATCACCAACCACTCCGCCGCCGACGGCTACGGCGCAATCCGTCCTCGTCATACCGAAATCCACCATTTTTTCGAGCAGCTCCGTATAAACCTCAGGGCTCTTGGAGCCTTCGCCCATGGGCACGGTAACCACCGTTGCCTCCTTAGAGCAAGCGGCTATACGCTCCGCGTATTCTTTTGGAACGCCCGAGTCGGTAACGATGAAGACCTTTCGGCAAAGATTAAAATATTTATCTGCCTCGTTAAGCAAGCCACGTCCAACAGCTATATCGTAGCTTCGCTCTCCAAGCTCAACACGTAGTGTCGTCATAGCAAAAAGCTCCTCAGAATTTTATATAAGTACCCACGAACTTAAGCTTATCGCAGTATTCGCCCAGAGCCTCCATCATATTAGCTCCGTTCTCCGACTGAATATTACCCTCCGTCTCAACGTAGAAGTAATATTGCCATAAAAGCTCCTTCATAGGTCTGCTCTTCAGCGAATGCATATTGAAGCCGTAAGAGCCTATAACGTCTATAGCCTTCGCCAGAGCGCCCGCCTCGTTACGAACGGTAAAGAGAAGTATGGAGTTAACTCCGCTCTCGTGTCCTACGCGTCTGTTTGAGGTGCGGGAGAAGACCGCAAACCTCGTAGTGTTGCTTCGGCTTTCGTTGATATCGTGGTCGATGACCTGGAGTCCGAACATCTCAGCCGCCTCTGCGCTGGCAATAGCGCCAACCGACTTGTCACAGATCTCAGCGACGTGCCTTGCCGCAAGAGCGGTGTTCTCGTACTCACGAGTATCAAATCCGTTCTCTGCGATGTATTTGTGGCACTGACCCAGCGCCTGAGGATGACTGTAAACGGTCTTGATATCTGACAGCCTCGCTCCTTTGATACCAAGCAGATCCTGCGATACGGGAAGATCGTATATTCCGTTTACGTACAGCGTTCCGGAGAACATAAGGTCCGTGACCTGACCGACGTCGCCGTTATAGCTGTTCTCCATAGGAAGCACCGCAACGTCACACTCACCAAGCTCAACAGCTCTGTAGGCTGACGCAAAATCCGGGTAAGCCACCTTTGCGGCGGAGGGGTAGAGCTTCTCGGCTGCTATATGGGCGAATGCGCCCTCCGTGCCGGAATACGCAACGCGCATTCCCTCTATCAGACGGCTCTGATAGGCTCTGGATACCGCCATATTATTTCGTAAGAAGCTGACGTAGTACTCTCTCAGCACTTCGTCCTCTACCTTCTCCGAGTTTCGTCTTATGATCTCGTTTTCTCTGGACGCGTCCAGAATAGCCAGACCGCGCTCCTGCTTATATTCAGCGACCATCTCAGCCGCGCGCATTCTCTTAATGAAAAGCTCGCGCATCTCGGCGTCGACCTCGTTGATTATTTTTCTTGCTTTGTCAAGCAAAGATTCCTGTGTCATATTTTTCACCCGATCCGATAATTATTTGTAGGATTCACCAAGCGCCTTGAATGCAGGCAACGCGCGCTCGATTTGCTCTGTCTTAACACAGTACGCAAGCCTTGCGTAGCCGGGGCAGCCGAAGTCGTCGCTGGGAACAAGAAGTATCTCGTATTTTTTAGCTCTTTCGCAGAACTCCCCGGAGTCTCCGCTGGGGGATTTGAGGAACAGATAAAACGCGCCCTCGGGCTTTACGGTTTCAATACCGTACTCTGCCAGCCTGTCTATCAGAAGTCTGCGGTTTTTGTCATAGATCGCAACGTCCGAGCATTCGCCGAGAACGTGGGGAAGCAGCTTCTGCAGCAGACTCGGAGCGCAAACGAAGCCAAGAGCCCGTCCTGCGCCGCAGACTGCCTGATATACGGATACGAAATCCGTCATTCTGGGAGAGATCAGAGCGTAACCGATTCTCTCACCGGGGAGAGAGAGTGATTTGCTGTACGAATAGCAAACCACGGTATCGTTATAGTATTTTGTGAGATAGGGCACCTTAACACCGTCATATACAAGCTCTCTGTAGGGCTCGTCCGCGATGAGATATATAGGACGGCAAAGCGTCGTCTCCTTTTTTCTCAGCATATCAGTGAGCGCTATAATATTCTCCTCCGGGAATACCTTTCCCGTGGGGTTGTTGGGGGAGTTTATGATAATCGCGGCGGTTTTGCCGTTTATAGCCGCCTCTATTGCCTGAACGTCCAGATTAAAGTCGCTCGCGTCGCAGGGCACCTCAACGATTTTCGCTCCGCATCTCTCAATAAACACCTTGTATTCGGGGAAATAAGGGGAGGGTACGATAACCTCCTCTCCCTCGCATACCAGGGCGGTAAGAGTAGAGGTAAGGGCAGCCGCCGCGCCTACGGTCATATAGAAGCAGTCGGCGTTTACATCCTCACCGTGAGTCTTGTTTACATAATCGGCGATGGCTGCTCTTACAGCGACATCACCCTGAGCTGAGGTATATCCGTGCAGAATAACGGAGCTTTCCTCTGAGAGAAGCCTCTTAAGCTCGCTGTTTACACATTCGGGAGCGGGAACGCTTGGGTTTCCGAGAGAAAAATCGAAGACGTTATCCGCGCCTATCTCTGCCTTTCTCTGCTTTCCATATTCAAAAAGCTCACGAATAACGGAGCGCTTTGCGCCAAGTGAACGCATTTTTTCGTTGATCATAAAGTATACCTCGCGTAAATAATATAATATATTATTATACACCTATTTCGCTGTTTGTCAATAAAACGTGGGTAAAAAATGTCAGTATTTAGTGTTTTTTTGCTTTGTATTTACCCTATATTTTAAAAAGGCGCGGTAGGTCAAAAAAAGAGAAAGTAAAATAGCGGATTATCCTTGAATTTATTCACCATTTGTGATAGAATAGTGGAAAAAGAGAAGGGAGGAGCCCGAGTGATCAAAACGAACGTAAAGCTGCCAACGGATTATTCCGAGGCTGATATAATAGACCGAATAACTGCCGCTCTTCCCGTATCACGTGATGAGATAGGCGAAGTAACCGTCGTCCGTCGCACCCTTAACGTTAAGGATAAGGAAAATGTGCATTACGATATGACAGTGGCGTTTTGTCTGTCGAGCGATAGAGAAGAGAGTCTTCTCAAGCTTCGTAAGCGAGTATCCGTTTATCCGGATATGACCTTTGCTCCTCCACCCGCTTGCCTTCCGTCACGACCGGTAGTGGTGGGCGCAGGACCGGCGGGATTGTTCGCAGCCCTCATTCTCGCAGAGTCGGGAGCGCGCCCGGTGCTTTACGAGAGGGGTCTTTCCGTAGAGGAGAGAGAAAGCAGAGTCAGACTATTTACCACTCTCGGAATGCTTGATCCGGAGTGCAATATTCAGTACGGAGAGGGCGGCGCAGGCACATACTCCGACGGCAAGCTTAAGGCGGGCGCTCCGGATAAATACAAGCTTAAGGTTTTATCGGAGTTTGTACACCACGGCGCTCCGGAGGATATAATGTACTCATCCTCTGCTCACGTCGGAACGGATAAGCTTTCCCACATTGTCCGCTCTATCAGAGAGAGGATCATATCTCTCGGAGGAGAGGTCCATTTTGCTGCGAGACTCATAGCTATCGATGTGTCTGACAAACGGTTAGTTGGGGGGCGTGTCGAGAAAAATGGGGAAATAATTGATTTTTCCACCAATGATCTTATACTCGCAACAGGTCATAGCGCCAAGGACGTTTTCGAGCTGCTTAGTCAGATTGGCGCGCCTATGGAGGCTCGCGGCTTCGGCATAGGAATGCGAATCGAGCATCCGAGAGAATACATTGACCGACTTATTTACGGTAATGCGGATGCGTCAAGGCTTGGCGCGGCATCCTACCACCTGGTTACTCATCTTCCCACGGGGCGCAGCGTTTACAGCTTCTGTATGTGTCCCGGCGGTACGGTTGCTGCGGCGGCAAGCGAAAGAGGAGGGATCGTCACTAACGGTATGAGTGAATATAAGAGAGACGGAGAAAACTCTAACGCAGCGATTCTTGTATCCGTTACTCCCGACGATTTTTCCGGTGACGTCTTCTCGGGCATTGCTCTTCAGCGCTCCATCGAGCGCCGCGCCTTCGCTATCACATCGGGTACGTACAGAGCGCCGGCTCAGCGTCTTGATGCATTTATGAAGGGAAGGGCGGATGTTTCATTTGCCGGAGTTAAGCCGAGCTACCCCATTGGCGTTGAGCGAGTGAAGGCGGAAAAATATCTTCCCGAATACGTCACAGATTCTATGCGACTCGGACTCCTTGATTTTGACGCCTGGTTACCGGGCTTTATGTATCCTGAGGCTACGCTTACAGGTCCGGAGACGAGGACCACCTCTCCCGTCAGAGTGCTGAGAGGGGAGGACTTCATGTCACTGACTGTAAACGGTCTGTATCCTATAGGTGAGGGAGCGGGGTATTCCGGGGGTATAGTCTCCTCTGCCAGAGACGGAGTTATGTGCGCCGAGGCTATACTTGAAAAATACAAAAAAACACCGTAAATCTGTAAAAAGGGGTTACCCGTGTCAAGATTTGCGGTGTTTTTTGCTTGCTTATTTATCCGAAAAGATCGGTTTTTTGGCTATTGCTCAATTGTAACTTGTGAGGTGCTTTGAGCGTCTTAACTCAGAATGCCCATTCTCCGTTCTCGAATATTTTAACCTCTATGCCATCCTCGCAAAGCGCGGTTATAGACATATCCTCAGTACCGATCATAAAGTCCTCGTGAACGATAGAATCGTTGATTCCTCTCTCGTGCGCCTCCTCCTCGGAGTACCTTTCGTAGTCCCGAAGCACGTTGGTGAATCCTCTTCCAAGGGCGAGATGGCACGCAGCGTTCTCATCGAAAAGAGTGTTGTAGAATAGCAGTCCCGATTCTCTTATAGGAGATGAATAGGGAACCAGAGCGCATTCGCCAAGGTATGCGGCTCCCTCATCCATAGCGATCAGCTCGCGGAGCAGAGATTCGTTTTCCTCAGCGCCAACGTCAACTGCGCGTCCGCCCTCAAATTTGATCCAGAACTTATCTATGAGCTGTCCGCCGTAGGACAGAGGCTTTGACGAATACACTATACCGTCCGCGTCTCCACGTCTCGGCGAGGTAAATACCTCCTCTGTGGGAATATTCGGGTTGTAATAGACTCCTCTGCCAAAGGTCTCCTCTCCTCCTGCCATAAATACAGCGTCGGGGAGAAGTCCTACTCTAAAGTCTGTACCTGACTTTGACTTATACTTAAGCTCCTTGATCCTCAGAGCGTTTAGGTAGTCGCATCTCTCCTTCAGATCTTGATTGTGCTTTCTCCACGCTTCTATCGGATCGTCGTCAACTCTCGAGGTGGAGAGAATAGCCTCCCACAGCTTTTCGACGGCAGCGCCTACTCTCTCACCGGGGAACACCTTCTTCGCCCACTCCTTGCTGGGAACAGCGGCGATGCACCACTGATACTTATTCTCCATTCTGTTTCGTATGGGCTTTATCAGCTTGGAGCGAGATGCCATACATTCAGCGTATTTTTTCTGATTGATACCGGCAAGACCGTCGGGGTCCTCGGACATCAGATAGATCTTGCAGGGCAGAGCCTCTGCCTGATGCTCCCATTTTTCTAACTGCCATTTATCCAGATCGCCAAGCACCTTCTTCGAGCAGTATCTTACGTGCGACTTCATAAGCGGCTGATATGACCAATCAACGTTTACCTTGCTTGCTCCCGCCTTGTAGCACTCGTCAACCACCATTTTTACAAACTCCGGCTGATCAAGCTCCGCGTTTATCAGCACTTCCTGACCCTTCTGCACGTTTGCACCGCATCTTGCGATCAGATTTGCATATTTCTGTAATCTCTTCTTGTTCATTTATACTATTCCTTTCATTCTGTTTTATAGGGATATCAGAACCTCTTTTAAATATTCCCACACTCGGAGGGTTGACGGGATCGAGAGATGCTCGTCTGGTGTGTGGATATCAAAGTTGTCGGGTCCGATGGACACGCAGTCAAGCTCGGGTATCTTATCGGAGAATATTCCGCATTCCAGCCCCGCGTGTATGGTCACAACGCTCGCTTCCTTACCGTATCTCTTTTTGTAGACTTGGCACATAATGTCTCTTAGTGGAGAATCCTTTCTGTACTTCCATCCTGGGTATGAGCCGTGAGTGGAAACTGTGGCGCCCAGGCTCTCCGAGATATCCGTGACGCGCCTTAACAGCTCTTCCTTTCTCTCGTTTACCGATGAGCGCAGAGAGAAGGACAGCAAAAACGCATCCTCTCCGAGTCTTGCGATTCCCATATTCAGCGACGTCTCCACAAGCTCCGGCAGGTCCTCGTCCATTCTGATCACACCGGTTGGATTGTCACAGATCAGACGAAGCACCGCGGCGCTTGACTCTCTCGTAAGGTGCGAGTCGCACTCAGCCGGTTCAAGCGTAACGGAAATATCCTTTTCTGCTACGGCGTATCTCTCGCGCAGGCACTCGCATATTGCGTCAAGCTCCTCGCGCGGAATATCAGATAGGAACACAGCCTCCGCGGATCTCGGTATTGCGTTGTCCGCGTTTCCTCCGCTCAGCGAAGCAATGCGCGCGTCCCCTATGTCCGCCAGTGCCTCGCCGATAAGCTTTATTGCGTTTTCCCGCCCCTTATCTATTTCTATACCGCTGTGACCGCCTACCAGACCGTCAATGCGCATCACGTATCCGCCTTCTTTTACGTTTTCGCGGAAAACTGGAAGAGAGAGATCCGCTCGCACGCCGCCGGCGCAGCCTACGGTCAGAACACCCTCCTCGTCGGAGTCAATATTTATCATCATCCGCCCGGAAAGCACCGAGGTATCAAGTCCCGTAGCGCCCACGAGCCCGGTTTCCTCGTCAGAGGTGAAAACGCACTCTACTGTAGGATGGGGAATAGCTTTGTCGTCAAGGAGTGCGAGAGCATAAGCAACCATTACGCCGTCGTCTCCGCCAAGGGTCGTGCCATCTGCGCGAAGGAAATCACCATCACGGTAGATATCAAGTCCGCTTACAGCCATATCCTTTTGGCAGTCGGATCTTTTTTCCGCTACCATATCGGTGTGACCCTGCAGTATAACGGCAGGTCTGTTCTCGTAGCCGGGTGTGGCATCTGCACGTATTATAACGTTATTAAGCTCGTCTCTGTAGCAAAATAGCTTCCTGTCTCTCGCAAAATTTTCAAGGTAATCCGCTATTGCCGCCGTGTTGCCCGAGCCGTGCGGTATCCTCGATATTTCTTTAAAAAAGCGGATAAAACCGCCAAGCTCCTTAAAGTCGCTTAAATCAAGCATAGCTTCCTCCGAATTATAGTCATCACCAATATATTTTACACCAAAGCGGTATATTTTTCAAGCATTAAGTTGACTTTTTTGGGAAATAGAGGTAAAATATATTCACGGGAGGCGACAGCCTACCCGAATCTCATAGGAAAAGAGATGTATATTATGAACGAAGCGATCAAGCTTATTGATTTTATAAATGCGTCCCCCACCGCCTATCACGCGATAGAAACGACAGGCAGAATGCTTGAGGATGCAGGCTACAGCTATATTCCGGAGGGTGACGCGTCCGCGTTCGGAGACGGGGGCAAGCATTACACCGTTAGAAACGGAAGCTCGATTATTGCCTTTCACGGTAAGGGAGACGGCTTCACCGTAGTGGCATCGCACAGCGATACTCCGACCTTCAGGGTGAAGAGCAGTAGCGTCTCTTCTCCTTATACCAGGCTGAACGTTGAAAAATACGGCGGCTCTATACTTTACTCCTGGCTTGACCGTCCCCTCTCCGTTGCGGGCAGGGTAGCGGTAAGAACGGACGAGGGCATCAGAACGGTGAACGTTGATCTTAAGAGAGATTACGCTGTGATCCCCAGCGTAGCCATTCATATGAACAGATCGGTAAATGACGGCTATAAGTTTAACCCGGCAACCGATATGCTACCGCTTTCAGGTCTTGGCGGCACAGGTGTGCTTGATTCCGTAGCGGAGGCTCTCGGCGTGAGCGCTGACAAAATAGTTTCCGAGGATCTTTATCTTTACAACAGAGATGGCGGCAGACTGTTCGGCGCGGCGAGCGAGCTTATTCTTTCACCTCGCCTTGATAATCTCGGCTGCGCATACGCATCTCTTCGCGCATTTATTGACGCGGAGGAGACGGATCAGGTATCCGTTCTTGCCATCTTCGATAACGAGGAGGTTGGCTCGGCAACTAAGCAGGGAGCAGCATCCACCTTCCTTCGTGACACTCTTTACAAGATAGCAGGCTCCGACGCCCGCTACTACTCTATGCTTGATAATTCCTATATGGTCAGCGCGGACAATGCTCACGCCGGACATCCAAATCATCCGGAGCTTTCCGATGCCGTCGGCTGTTCCGTGCTTGGCGGTGGAGTTGTAGTCAAGTATAACGCGTCCCAGCGCTATACCACCGATGCTGTATCAGACGGCATCTTCAGAACGGTTGCGGACCGTATCGGCGCTTCTGTTCAGAGCTATTATAACAGAGCCGATATGCCTGGCGGCAGCACTCTGGGCTCTATCTCAAATACGGTAGTTTCTATTCCAACCATAGATATCGGTCTGCCTCAGCTTGCTATGCACTCCGCGTCGGAAATATGCGCCGTCAGTGACGTTAACGCGATGATCTCGGTTCTTACTGAGCTGTATTCCACTTCCATCCGTCGCACGCGTGACGGCTTTGATCTTCTCAGCTGATCGTATAAGCTGAAGCTTTTATCCGATAAAGTACCCGAAAAAATGGCGTGTGCCGCGGCACACGCCATAGATAATTAATCCATCATTTTTCTTGCGATCACTTCAATTATACGGGCAGTCTCTTCAATGCCGAGGGCAGAGGAATTGATAGCCATATCGTAGTTATCGTATTTCCCCCATTTTCCACCGGTGTAGAAATTGTAGTAGGACGCGCGTCGCTTATCCGTCTTATTGATCACGTCGATGACGGATGCGCTCTTCAGCTCGGGATGGCGCTCTGCCACACGCTTCTGCCTGTGGTCTAAGTCACCGTAAATAAACAGTCTGAGAATATTCTCCTCATCCCTCAGCACGTAGTCAGAGCATCTGCCGATTATTACACAGCTGCCCTCCCTTGCGTATCCCTTGATAACGTCAGACTGCAGTATGAAGAGCTTGTCGCTAAGGGGCATCTTATATCCGAAATGCATAGCGCCACCGGCAATATTTGATCCCATAGCTAAGGTATATAGCAGGCTGTTTGCGGCGGTTTCCTCGCTTTTTCTGATAACCTCTGCGTTCAGATCTCCCTTGCTTGCCGCGTCAGTAATTATTTCCTTGTCGTATAACGGAATTCCGAGAAGCTCTGCAACTCGCTCACCGATCTCTCTGCCTCCGCTTCCGTACTGACGGGCGATCGTAATTATAAGCTTTTTAGCCATGGTTCATCTCCTTTTCGGGTGTCTCTATGATAATTATAACAAAAAAATCTCGGTTTGTAAATGCACTTTAAACAATTTTGACTAAAATAAACAAAAAAAGTTCGATAAAATATAAATAATTACCAAGAAAATTTACATTCTTTGGCAAAAAACAATATTTAATCATAGATCAAAGGATTGTTTAACGGTCCCGTATTAAATGAGAAAGGAAGACTATGAATATTTACACCTCGGAAAATATTAGGGATATAGACAGCTACGCGGAAAAGGTCCTTAATATTCCAACGGAACGTCTTATGGAGAGAGCAGGTCGTGCGATTGCCGATGAGGCAGTTAAATTATGCAGTTCGGGATCAGAGGTACTTATCCTTGCGGGTAAGGGAAATAACGGAGGCGACGGCTATGCAGCGGCTGTCTGCCTGATGGATAAATATAATGTTAAAATTTGTGATATTTTCAGCTTAGGTCAGAGCTCTGATGCGGGAAAGCATTTTCTTAATACGTATCTTGGTAAGGGAGGAGTGCTCGTTGATCCCTCGTCTCTTTCGGGTCATATCGCAGAGGCAGATCTTATAATCGACGCTGTATTCGGCGTAGGCTTTAGGGGAGATATACCTGAGTGGCTTCTTTCCGTTGCCAAAGAGGTGAATCGATCGACAGCGCGAGTCTTGGCGGTGGATATGCCTCTGGGCGTATATTCGGATACAGCCGAAACGGCTTCCGTGCCCATCAGAGCGGACGTTACCGTGGCGCTTACGGGACTAAAGCCCTGTCATCTCTCATACCCTTCGGCTGAGGTGGTGGGCAGAATAGCAACAGACCGACTTGGACTTGACGAGCATCTCTCATCTGTTCCGACAGAGATAAAGTACCGTACCGTAGACGCCCATCTTGCCGCAGAGCTTCTTCCCAAAAGAGCCAAGACGTCAAACAAAGGAAGCTTTGGCAGATCCCTCCATTTTACAGGCTCAAGCGAGTATCCCGGAGCTGCTCATCTCTCTCTTGAGGGTGCGCTCAGAACGGGTGTTGGCTACGTGTGTCACGTGGGTCGAAAAGAGCTTAATATTGAACTTCGCGGAAAATTTCCGGAGGCATTGTACGTCGATACAGATGATATCATCGACCCCGTGTCGAGGATTTCCTCCTATTCCTCGGTTCTCGTGGGATGTGGCAGCGGAGTCAGCGAGGAAACCTATCTTCTATGCAAATCGCTTATTCAGAGCGAGGGCGGCGCGCTTGTCCTTGATGCCGATGCGATAAACTCAATAGCAAAATTTTCCTCACCGGATATACTTCTGTCATCCGGCCGCAAGCTTATTCTTACGCCTCATCCCCTGGAGCTGTCCAGACTTTTCGGCATCACACCACGTCAAATAAATTCCTCCCGAATATCAGTTGCAGAAGAGATCGCAAAAAAATACGGAATTATTCTTTTGCTTAAGGGAGCAGGCACCGTTATAACCGACGGCGAGCGCACCTTTATAAATTCTACCGGCTCATCTGCCTTAGCTAAGGCAGGGTCCGGCGACGTCCTCTCCGGTATTATATCCTCGCTTGTTGCAACAGAGGGTGACCTTCTCTCGCTGGTGGCTCTCGCGGCATATCTTCACGGCAGAGCGGCGGATGAGCTGTCAGCAGATCTTTCAGAGTACGGCGTTATCCCATCCGATCTTCCTCGGCGTGTTGCCCGAATTATCGCCGACGTTCTAAGATAATATTCCGGAACCTTCAAGAGTCCGACAAACAGTCGGACTCTTTCATTTTTTGTAAAATTTTTAAATCAATTACTGCTTTCCAAAGCGCTTATTAATCTGTACAGATAGCTTGCCGTATCAGCTCTCGTCACCGCCTCATTGGTGCTTTCACTGTCCTCGTCGTCGAATACTCTCAGCGTGCGCATCGCAGATACTCCCGATCTTGCCCAAACGGGTATTATCTCGTCACCGGAATAAATTACGTCCTCGCCTTCATCTGTTGCGCCGATTATCGTTGCCATTATCTTAGCCGCTTCATATTTCGTTATGCTTTCGTTAGGAGAGAAGAGTAAACTTCCATCCTTGAAATCTCCGTTTACCAGACCAATCCTCTGCGCCGTAGCTATATAGCTCTTAAGACCGGGCTCAATATCCTTGTCATCATCAAAACAGGTGTGTGTCAGAGTGCTGTCCGCCCTTATTCCCATACTCTTCATAGCTATCGCTACAAATTCCGCGCGGCTTATCTCTCTGTCGGGCATAAAATACGAGCTATCACCCAGCACGCGACCGTTCATAACGCCCATAGCCGTCATTGCTACGGCTGCGTTATACTCGCTTCTGTCTGTCATATCCGCATATACCGTATCGCACATACGGCTGTTTACCGTCAGGCTTACCGTGGCGGGATATGAGTAGTTCCCGTACTCGTCCCGCACGACGTAGGTGAATTTATCCTTACCCGTATAGCTGCCGATAGGCGTATAGCAGTATTTACCCGTATCCTTGTCGTAAGCGGAGAGATAACCGTATTTAGGATATGCGATGACCATATAGGTGAGACTGTCTCCCTCCGGGTCCTCGCCGTACATTTTTCCGTACACGGATATGCCCATCTGTGTTCTTTGCAGCGATACCGCCTCGTCACCCTCAGCGATGGGCGCGTAGTTCACCTTGTCGATGAATTTCATCACGCATTCGATCTCCTCTCCCGATCCGTAGCCCTCAACCGTGAATCTGAAGCGGCTTTCGGTCACCTCGGGAGAAGCGGGAACGAATACCAAAGCTCCAATATTCTTTTCCTTTATCACCTTGCCCTCACCCACACGTCTGCCCGAGAGAAGAAGTGCGCCCTCGGTGGAGGAGGGAATCTTAGTCACCGTGATCGTGTCGAAATCGGTAATGCAAAGGGCAGACTTGAAGTCCGCGTCGGAGAATCCCAGCTTCTGCCCTAGAAGCCCTGTTTTTACCATACCGACCTGAGAGGCAAGCACGGCCATTCCCGAGCCAAAGCTTTCACCCGCATAGCTTATTGCGGTGCACGGAAGAAGAGAGAGAAGAATGGATAAAACTGTCAGTATCACACCGGTTTTTCTTTTCATAATTGTTATTCCTTTCCTTAGATACCGTTATTCTGCCCCGAAGGTGTACCTTTATACACCTAAACCATTTGACAAGAGAAAAAATCTCGTGTATAATAATGTGTGAAAAAATAAAAAATGTGGAGCAGTTATGATAGCTGATACGGCACGCTTTGGGGAGGCGCTTGCTTTCGGTATAGAGGAGTCTGGGGCAGGAATAGGTACTCTTAGCGAAAGATACACTCATAGGGTATTCAAGCTTTATTTTGATCCGGATGTTTCCCATCACGAGAGGGAGCTTTTGGGTTACGTTGCGGATATTTTCAATTCCGATGGGGTGACGGAGATACAGACTAGGTCACTTGGCCGTCTTTGCCCCAAGCTTCGCGCCTTTTTACCCGTCTTTCCCGTGACCGTGGTGATTCCGGTGCCGATACGCCGTACGCTCTGCTGGATCGATACCGAGACGGGAGAGATCACGAAGCCCCGTACAGTATCACGTAAGGGCAGACCCTCTGACGCCCTGTTTGAGCTTTCTTCCATTTCGGAGTTTCTTTGCGACGCTCATCTTACCGTTATCCTCGCTCTCATAAACGCTGATGACTGGAAGTTGAAAAACGGCACCGGTAAGGATAAGAAAAGAGGCGCGGAGCGCCAGGAAAGAATCCCCACCGAGCTTTTGGAGCTTATAACGCTTAAGTCTCGTTGGGATTATCTTCGGCTGATCCCGGATTCTCTGGATGACAGCTTTACGGCTGCGCAGTGGAGTAGGGCGACCGCCTTGAAGGGCAGACGGGCGTATTATTCGCTGAAGCTGCTGTATGATCTGGGCGTCGTCTCTCGTACCCTGCATGGAAAAAAGTATATATACGAGAAAGCCTTTAAAAATTCGGATTCAACCGATCATTGATACGGAGGACCTATGATACTTGATAGAAGAGTAGCGGAGTCGGTTCTGGAGCCGGTCTTGTACCGCGCCAGAGTTGACGACAGAGTAAGACCGGGCGCCACCTACGGTCCAATAGTGCGTGAGGTTTATATAGTAGAGTGTAATACGGGCGGTAGCGGCACGGTTGAAATAAACGGCAGGAGCTTTCCTATAAATCCGGGAGACTGCTATATTCTTCTTCCCGGCGATACCGTCAGGCATACCGCCTCCGATGATCCTCGCCGCGGTGTTTTCTGCTCCCTCGGCGGTAAGCGGGTAGGTCAGATACTTTCCGAGATTGGTATAACATCCGAGTCACCCTTTGCGCCGCCTGAGTGCTTTGCGGAGGCTGTAGATATCATCAAGAAAATGATAGTGATAAACCACGAGAACGATATGGGCGCCGATCTGCGCAGAACGGCTCTGGTCTACGAGCTTCTCGGCGCTCTCACAAGAGGCAAGAGCGTCACTGACCGCAATCATTGGGTCAAGCGCGCCATCGGAATATTTGAGGCAAACTATCATACGGATATAACAGTAAAGGACGTCGCGGATGAGGTGGGCTTTGACAGAGCGTATTTCTCCATTATTTTCAGACAGCACACGGGTATGACACCTCACGCATATCTGACCTCGCTTCGCATAGGTCAGGCGTGCAGTCTTATCTCGGATCGTGGCTACTCGGTTTCTGAGGCGGCTGTAAGCGTGGGATTGGATCCTAGAAATTTTGCCCGTCTCTTCAGCAGGGAAACGGGTATGACTCCAAGTGAGTATAAAAAAAAGAATTCCCGAAGTACAGAGTGATATCAGGAAAATATCATTCTTTTTCAGCTTGCCTCGTATAATGACCGTTTTGCCGGTGAGCGCTGATCTATGCCGAGATTCTTCTCGGCATTTTCAGCTTAGTATACGGTTTTGGTTATATTATCCGGTCTTTTCATTTTTTAGCCGAGTTCGTGACTTTATTTTAAATAAATCGCATTAATACTTGAAATTATTTTATTAATGTGGTATCATATTGTTCGTTATACACGTTTGGAGGGTGAAATGTTCAGAATAGTCAACAAAAAGCCGTTGAACCCGACGGTAACACTTATGGATATAGAGGCTCCCCTTGTTGCCGCAAAGGCAGAGGCGGGGCAGTTTATAATTCTCCGCGTAGACGGGGAGGGCGAGCGTATACCCCTTACCGTAGCGGGATATGACAGAGAGGCGGGCACGGTCAGGATCATATTCCAGATTGTTGGTGCGACCACTCTTAAGCTTAATTCCAAGGAGGTAGGCGACACCGTCTCCGACTTTGTCGGACCTCTCGGTGCGGCGACTCATCTGGAGGGACTTAAAAACGTCCTTATAGTAGGCGGTGGAGTAGGCTGCGCCATAGCTCTTCCGATAGCCGAGAAGCTTCACAGAATGGGCGCCAAGGTCACGTCCGTTATCGGCTTCAGAAATAAGGATCTTCTTATTCTTGAGGACGAGTTCCGCGCCGTATCAGATGAGGTGGTTGTTATGACAGACGATGGCTCTTTCGGCAGACAGGGCAACGTTTGCGTTCCCATAAACGAGATGTTCTCATCCGGCAAGAGCTTTGATAAGGTCATCACCATCGGACCTCTCGTTATGATGAAGTTCGTCGTAGAGGCAACTCGTCCCACGGGCATTCCCTGCGACGTTTCCATGAATCCGATTATGATAGACGGCACGGGTATGTGCGGCGGCTGCCGGCTTACCCTTAACATAGACGGCAAGCGAGTTACGAAATTCGCCTGCGTTGACGGTCCCGATTTCAATGGCTACGAGGTAGATTTTGACGAGGCTATGTCTCGCTCCTCCATGTACCGCGACTTCGAGCGTCACGCATACGAGAGCGCCTGCAATCTTTTCTCGAAGGAGGTAAGGTGATATGCAGAAGCCTAATATGAATCCAAAGCGCAACCCTATGCCTACTCAGGATCCGTCCGTCAGGGCGCACAACTTTGACGAGGTAGCTATCGGCTACACGGAGGAGATGGCAATAGACGAGGCTCTTCGCTGTCTGTCCTGCAAGAATATGCCTTGCGTATCCGGCTGTCCCGTAAATATTCGTATCCCCGAGTTTATAGCTCGTATTAAGGAGTGCGATTTCGAGGGCGCATATCAGATAATAACGAAATCGTCAAGTCTTCCCGCTGTGTGCGGCAGAGTCTGCCCCCAGGAGACGCAGTGCGAGTCAAAGTGCGTCAGAGGCATCAAGGGTGAGTCCGTCGGTATCGGCAGACTTGAGCGCTTCGTTGCCGATTGGCATAATTCTCACGCAGCTTCTATACCCACGCCTCCCGTGTCAAACGGGCATAAGGTTGCCGTAGTCGGATCCGGACCCTCCGGCCTCACATGTGCCGGTGATCTGGCTAAGGCAGGCTACTGGGTAACCGTTTTCGAGGCTCTTCATACCGCAGGCGGCGTGCTTGTTTACGGCATTCCGGAGTTCCGTCTGCCGAAAGATATCGTCGCAAAAGAGGTAGAAAACCTCAAAGCAATGGGCGTTGACATTGCCACTAACGTAGTAATCGGAAAGACCCTTACCGTCGACGAGCTGTTCGGTATGGGCTACGAGGCTGTGTTTATCGGCTCAGGCGCAGGTCTCCCCAACTTTATGGGAATTCCCGGCGAGGCGTATAAGGGCGTGTATTCCGCTAACGAGTTCCTCACCAGAAGCAATCTGATGAAGGCGTACAGAAGCGCCACCGACACACCTATTATGAAGGGCGGCAGAGTGGCAGTGGTCGGAGGCGGTAACGTCGCTATGGATGCTGCCAGAACAGCGCTTCGCCTGGGCGCAGAGAAGGTGTATATAGTCTACCGTCGCTCTATGGACGAGCTTCCCGCCAGACGCGAGGAGGTTGAGCACGCAGAGGAGGAGGGAATAGAATTCCGCCTGCTGTGCAATCCTATCGAGATCCTCGGCTACGAGAATCCCGATGACAGAAGAGATTCGCGCAATGGCTTCGTTACGGGAATCAGATGCATCAGAATGGAGCTTGGCGAGCCCGACGAGCGCGGCAGACGCCGTCCCGTTGAAATACCCAACAGCGAGTTCACGCTTGACGTGGACACCGTAGTTATGTCTATCGGTACGTCCCCAAATCCTCTTATCAAGTCAACCACTGAGGGACTTGAGGTCAATTCCCGCGGCGGAATCATCGTTACTGAGGATGGAGCAACCTCCAGAGAGGGCGTATTCGCAGGCGGTGACGCCGTAACCGGCGCGGCAACGGTCATCTCCGCTATGGGCGCAGGCAAAATTGCCGCCAAGGCAATAGACGAGTACCTCTCCTCTAAGTGACACTGTTATAAAGCCGATCAAGCTATAAGATACGGTAGAGCACTTAGATACGGTCAATGATACTTATAAAAAATACTCACCCCGAGGTATAATGCCTAGGGGTGAGTATTTTGCTATATTTGTTAGTTGTATGAAGATAAATTATCGTTACGAGAGAGCTTTACGCTTGTTAATAGAGCTGCGATTATCTATACTGCCTCTTCAGCTTATATAACTATATCATCTACAGCGCGCTGCGCTGCCGCTATCTCCTCGCGGCTTACGAACACCTCGAAATCGCGGAACGAGTTATTCGCAACACTGACACCGAACAGCTTTCTCATCCAGGTGAGAGCCAATGCGTATCTGCCGATACCAAGGCTTGCATGCTGTGCGTCCCTATGAATGTTATATCCTTCAAGGAACAGTCGGTAGAGTACCTTTCCGGAAGGAATAATGAAGTCAACCTTTTCTTTTTCGGCAAGCTTTGTATAGTTATCTATAACCTTCTCGAACATCTCCTCGGTGGAGAAAAGTCCCACGTGCTTCATTCTTTCCGTCATCTGCTTTCCGTAGCCCCAGGTCATATGCAAGGCTACTTTCGCGTTAGGACAGTGCTCCTTTACGTATTCTATCAGCTCGTGAAGATATGGCTCAAAGTGGCAAAGCTCACAGGATCTGTATGAGCTTTCCTGCAGAGTAATAACGTCAAAGTCCTCGCTTGTGAGTATTTCTTCCACGGAAACTCTGTCATTTACCTTAGCGCCGTTTACGAAATAAACGTAATCCTTAACTCCTCTTTTGATGTTTTCGCAGTGTCTTATCAGCGTGCAGCCGCCGATATAAAGGTTTGCGCAGGTCAGATCAAGTCCCTCTGCGTCGCACACTCCCTTAAGATACGCCTGAGCATCCTCTGAAAAACTGTTTCCAATAGAAAGAATTTTCATAGCCTGTCTCCTTTTTCCGACTGTATATCGTTTAGTTAAATATTGTTTTGAGAGTGAGATAGCTGATTGAAATTATATTATTCCCATATCGGAGAGAAACGCGGTAACCCTCTTTCCGAATACGCTTACCCCCTCGCTATCTTTTTCTCCGAGATAACCTGTATGAGTATATCCCTCCATATACTCCAGCCTCACGCGGCTCATATCATAGCGAAGAGCCTTCATAGTTGCAATAAGCAGCTTTATCTCCTCATATCTTGCGGGAATATCCTTCTCGGCTGCGAAGAACTGCTGCGGCGGATATTCCTTTTCCATTCCTACGTAGTAGAGAGGCGCTTTTTCACCTACGATACATCTGTACCTGGGAATTTCATCCTCGGCAAGCACGTTGAAGTGGGTGGTAGGCTGACCGGCATCGTGAATAAACGCAGCTACGTCCATACATGATATTCCGTGCGCACCAAGGTATTTTTTGTCATAGCACAGCTGCATAGAGATGTGTCCGCCCGCAGAGCTTCCTCCCACGATGACACGTCCGTTACCTCCGTACTCTCCTATATGCTTCATTACGTAAGCCGTGGCAGCTGCGCCGTCCTCAATAAAGTCGGGGAATTTAGCTTCAGGGTACATTCTGTAATTAGCTGAAACAAACGCGATACCGCGAGAGGTAAAATACTCTGCAAGCATAGGGAATTCCTTATCCCCCTTGTCGCAGTTTTTAAAACCGCCCCCGTGGAAAAACAGTAGAGTAGGGAAGCTCTTCCCCTCAGGCAGATATATATCCAGTCTTCTTGCCTCTTCAGCATCCTTGGTATAGGGTATATCCGTATAAACCTTCATAATTACTCCTTTATGGGCTTATCCTTATAAACTGATTCCGTAATTTCAAGAGGCTTTTCAAGCGCGTTGCGTACAGCCTCGCGTATTACGTCAAGATTGCTCTCAACCTCGGTAAACTTCGGCTTAAGCGAAGGATCTCCCAGATCGTCAACCGTGGGAATATAGCTGATATCGCCGATCTCTCCATCCGTAAGGCACAGATAGAAGAGAAGCGACAGCGAGTATCTGCCCACACCGTAGTTAAGATGACCCCAGTCTCTGTTAATATCGCCCCATTTCTGATTTGTAGCGGATGCGTCAAGATATGAGGTGCGCAGATTCTGTATCATCGTACCTGCGGGAATTATTGCGTCAATTTTTTCGTTATTTAGAAACAGCCTCTCCGTCAGAGCCGCAAGCTCCTTATAGTAGCCTGCCGTGTTGTTTTCACCGTGTATCCAAGGCATATAGTAGATTATCTTGCCGTCGGGATTCGTCATATTAGCTCTCAGCGCAGCTACAAATTTGTCAAGCTCTGAGTAGTACTGTTCGTTTATCAGGGTGTCTATGGAGTTAGGTCCCTGATAGAAGATAATATGATCCCAGTCCTCATCAGCCACTATCTTTTTGTAGTCCGCCTCCATCTCCACACGCTCACCGTTTACGGTCTTATAATGGACAGAGAAGGGCTTTCCGCTGGCAGCATAAATAAAATCGTTCGTAGGGTCATCGTCAATATTATGGTAATGATCGTTTATCGCCATAGTGCTTTCGCCTACGTGACCGATCACGACGTTTACGTAACCGCCCTCGGCAAGCATTTTACCGAGATAGGCAGTAGCGTCGTTGCCGTAGCTGTTGCCGAATATCAGAAGCTTTATACTTTTGATTTCTGTAGCTTCTGCCTCATATTTATTGTCAAAAGCATTCATAACGCACTCCATAGCAAGCTTGTATTCATTGATGAGCTGTATATCCGATGTATCGGTAGGAAGCCATACGTCAGCCTCCGGAGCATTTCCCCCGATCACGTAGCATAGGGCGATCGCCGCGGCGTAGGAGGGCAGCTCACCGTACTCTCCCTTCAGTCTGATACCGGAGCCAAGTTGTATCCTTTCTCCCAGTGTAAGCCTCAAATTCTGAATCGCGGTTCCAAAAGGAATAATACCGTCAATACCTTCCGCTGATTCTACGTTGTTCCTTACGGCATCAGTTATATCCGCGTACATTTTCTCCTGATCCTTACCGTACGTATCAAATCCCTCGTGAGTAGATCCTTCGTCAAACGCCCAGGTCATATTCCACAGAACCTTGCCGCTTTCATTCGACATATTTTCACGAATATAACTGATAATTTCGGGCAGTTTGTCGTAACTTTCGTTAATTCCTGCAAGCTGTACAGCCTGGCCGATAATTACGTAGTCCCACTTTCGAGAGGCAAGCACCTCGCCGAGCCTCTGAGAAAACTTCAGATCGGATTTTCCGTCAGATATGATTTCTAAGTTATAGGCGGCTCGGTCCTTCGTAAGATTATTGTAGTGAGCGTCAAGCGACGCGCCGGACGTGTAGTTGTGGGTAAGAGTAGCCAGAGTTATTTTTTCTTTTCCGGCTGCCTTCAGTACGTCATATAAATGCTCTGTGCATTCGGTTATGGATATATCTCCGATCGCGAGAATGCTTAGCGCTCCCGTCTCCTCGTCTCCGCCATTCTCAGATCCTGTGTCTGAGCTGCCTCCCGATCCGCCCGCAGAGCCTGAGCCGCCGTCTGCCGTATTCTCATTTCCGCATGCCATAAGCATTATAGCGGACAAAACGAGCAGAAGTATAAGTAATATTTTGTTTGTTTTCTGCATCTCGGTTATCTTCCTTCGCTCTTGCACTCTGCCGCTTTTTTGTCAAGCAGATAGTTTCTGTAGTAGAGACACAGATCCAAGCCAACCATAATAAGATTAAGCACGTAGAATATTAGCACGTACCATTTACTTGCAAAAGCAGCCATATAAGCCTCGTTAACCAGCTTGGAAATGATGCCGGCTATGTATCCGAAAAATATAAGACACAGAAACATCAGGCTCTTTCCCTTTGTAGTCCTTGCTCTGTAGGATTTCAGAACGTTAGCAGGCCATGATGCGCCGAAGCTTACTATCATAATGATTTCCAGAATTTCAGCTAAGTTTACCATATTATTTTCTCCTTTTTCTTGGACGGCCCAGCAGCGCTTTAAATCTTCATAAATCTGTCCGTCACCAAAATTATTATACTATATATCCCTTGCCGTGTAAATTACGAAATCGTGTTATCCTGCTATAACTCATTTTGTATAGTAACTTGACATACTATCTTTTATTTGTTACAATAGATATGAAGATATCCTTCACATCAACATATAATGACGTAGGAGAAAATATGGAGCTTTTGCAGCTTAGATATTTCTGCGAGGCGGCAGAGTGTGAGAATTTCTCGCATACCGCGGAAAAAAACGGAGTACCGACCTCCAACATATCACAGACGGTCAAGCGTCTGGAGAAGGAGCTTGGCGTCAAGCTTTTCCTTAGAGGAGCAAACAGGATCACCCTATCGGATGAGGGCAAGGTGTTTTACGAGGGAGTGAAACGCGCGCTGGTAGCGCTTGATAGCGCCAAAGCCAGCTTAGAGGATCTCTCCGCAGAGGCAAACGGAGAGATAAAGCTGCTTATACGAGCGCACAGGCGAACCACCACCCTTGCGATCGAGCGCTTCAAAAGGCTTTATCCGGGTGTTCAGATCATCATAAAGCACGACACGGATACGGTCTATTCAAGCTACAGCTTTATAATATCAGACGGCGCGGAGAAGAGAGAGGGATATGACAGAGAGCATCTTATGACAGAAAAGATAGTGCTTGCTGTTCCCGTAACACACCATCTTGCGAGTAAAAGAGCGGTCAGCCTTAGCGAGCTCTCCGACGAGAATTTCGTTGCAATGTCTCGCTCATCCAGACTTACCGAGCTTTCAGAATCCCTCTGCAGAGCCGCAGGCTTCACTCCTAAGGTCGTCATCAGCGCGGAGGACCCATACTACGTCAGAAAATACGTTGATATCGGACTTGGTATCGCCTTAGTGCCGGGCATCTCATGGAGAGGAATGTTTTCTGAAAACACAGTCTTTATTGACGTCGGGGACTGCAGACGCGATATTTATCTCTACACCTACAGGGGCAGGGAAATATCCAGGGCTGAGCGAGCGTTTCTCGACATTCTCCGTTCCACCTTCCGCGAGGAAAGCGAGGTTGCGATTACCAACAAGGCAGACAGGTGAATAAAACTCCCGCGAAACTTAATCAAAAGACTTGAAAGTTAAATTTATATGTGTTAGAATATGTTTGGCGCAAGCATTTACTGATTACAAACAATAAGGGGCAAAGCTATGAAATCGATCAGAGATATATATAAAATCGGTAAAGGACCGTCCAGCTCTCACACTATGGGTCCCGCGAAGGCTATGGGAATATTCGTTTCCGAGCATCCGGATGCGGAGAGCTTTGAGGTAATACTGTACGGCTCCCTTGCGGACACCGGTGAGGGACACGGCACGGGCAAGGCTATCGAGATGATGGCGGGAAAGCCTGTCAAAATTATTCTCAACAGGGTTGACAGAGATCTTCCTCACGAGAATACTATGGATATATACGAGATAAGAGATGGCAAAAGATACGGTGAGCCTATGCGTGTTATGAGCGTTGGCGGAGGCGATATCGAGATACAGGGCAGAGAGGACTCCGGGATAGACGATATTTATCCCGAAAACACCTTTGCGGAGATCTCCTCGTACTGTAAGAGTCACGGTATCAGACTCTCCGATTACGTCGTGCTGCGGGAGGGCGAGGAAATATTCACCTTCCTTTACACCGTATGGGAGACTATGGAGAACGCGATTCACGACGGTCTGACCACCTCGGGAATTCTTCCGGGAGGTCTGGAGGTGGAGCGCAAGGCTCAGCACCTTTTCAATCAGCGTCATATGGACGAGACTCCCACCACCCGTGAGAACAGAATAGTCTGTGCCTACGCCTACGCCGTCAGCGAGCAGAATGCGGATAACGGAACCATAGTCACGGCACCGACCTGCGGCTCCTGCGCAGTTTTGCCATCCGTTCTCAAGTATATGCAGGAGAAGCACGGCTTTAAGGATATACAGATATTCCGCGCCCTTGCTGTTGCAGGACTCATAGGCACTCTCGTTAAGAGAAACGCATCCATCAGCGGAGCGGAATGCGGCTGCCAGGCAGAGATCGGCACAGCCTGCTCTATGGCGTCTGCCGCCTTAGCTGAGCTTTTCGAGATGGGTATCGACCAGATAGAATACGCAGCGGAGATAGCCTTCGAGCATCATCTGGGTCTAACATGTGACCCGATCTGCGGCTTGGTTCAGATACCCTGCATAGAGCGTAACGCGGTTGCCGCAATGCGCGCTATCAACGCGGTGAGCCTTGCCAACTTCCTTTTCGGCTCGCGTAAGATATCTCTCGACCAGGTCATTGCCACGATGTACGAGACGGGTAAGGACCTTTCTCACCACTATCGCGAGACCTCTATCGGAGGACTTGCTAAGCTTTACAGAAAGGCAGAGCCAAATGGAGAAAATTAAGGTTGACCGTATAAACGAGCTTGGCAGAATTGCTAAAGAGAGGGAGCTTACTCCGGAGGAGACGGAGGAGAGAAAACTGCTCCGCGAGGAATATATGAGAGAGTTTCGCGCGGCACTGCGCGGAGAAGCAAAGGAGACGGAAAAATGAAGTGTGCTATCTGCAGCGTTCATATAGAGAACGAGAATCCTCACGTCCTTACGGTAGGCGCATACGGCACGCCTCGTTGCCTATGCGACGAATGCGCCGGGGATTTTGACATAGCCACGGGGGCTGAGAGCTTTGACGAGATCTCACTCGCGGTGGATAGAATAAGCAAAAAAATGACCGACAGCGACCCGGACGCCATTACAGTGAAGACTGTGTCGGATATACTTAAGGATGCAGGCGAGCGAGCCGTTGCCATTAAGGACGGCACCTACGATTTCTCCCTTGACGAGAGGGAGTCTGACGAGCCCGACGAGCTTCCGGAGGAGCTGCGCGAGGATCCGGAGGACGTTCTCCTTGACGAGAAAGAGGCGGAGAAAAACAAAAGGTTTGATAAGATCTTCAACATAGCGTCCATCGTTACGTTCGCTATTTTCGGCATATTCTTTATTTACGCCATACTCGATAAATTTTTGTTCTGAACCACCGCTTTATCATAATTCAGATAAAAAACAATCCCACGGCTAGATCGCTTTCTTCACAAGTAGCGAAATACTAACCGTGGGGTTTTGTTTTCTGCCCGATAATATAACCGGTTTTTTTATCAATAATATGCTTTTACTAAAGCAAGAATATCAGAGTAGTCTGATTCTTGAGAGTATCTCTATTCCCTTGCTCTCGAGCTTTGAGACAGCGGCATTTATTTCCGCCTCGCTCATCTCTTCGGTGAGGAATGCGATTTCACCATCTGCAGAAATAGCCTTCGCCTCGCCAAACGCATCTGCTACGCAGCCCATACAGCCGCCCTTCATAGCGATGTACGTACGGCATTTGAAGCCGTCAAAGGACAGGGCAGATCCCTCATCCTTTACCATAACGGGAATAGCACAATTTCTGCCCGAGCGCATGATCTCCATGAGGTCACCCACAACCGCCGATGCGGTAGGTCCTGCTCCTGCGCCGGGACCGTAGAACATTACGCTCTTTATAGGCTCTCCAACCACCTCTACCGCGTTATAAACACCGCTTACGCAGGAGAGCGCGCTGTCGGATGTGAGCATGAAGGGGGCAACCATAATATACAGTCCGTCCGGAGTTACCACGCATCTGCCGAGCAGCTTTATCTTCATACCCAGCTTTTCCGCCGCGATAACGTCCTCGTGGCGCACCTTGGTTATACCCTCGGTGTGTATCTTGTCCGTCGGAACGAGCCTTCCGCTTACCAGAGCGCCCAGAATAGCGATCTTACGGCAGGCGTCGATTCCAAGAATATCAGCATCTGGATTTCTCTCTGCGTAGCCTCTTGCCTGAGCATCAGCCAGAGCGTTGTCAAAGCTGTCGCCAAAGGTGAACATCTTAGTCAGAATATAGTTTGTAGTACCGTTTAGTATTCCTCTGACCTCTGTTATCTTATTCTGTCTTACACAGCTGATGATAGGGGACAGCACGGGAATACCGCCGCCAACCGCGGCCTCGAAGCGATAGCATACTCCCGCCTCCTCGGCAATACGCATAAACTCGTCACCGAAGTTTGCCACTACCTCCTTATTAGAGGAGATAACGTTCTTTCCTTTGCGAAGCGCCTCCACCGTAAACTCGTAGGCAGGGTGTGAGCCGCCCATCACCTCAATGACCGTATCTATCTCCGGGTCGTTCGCGATAACGCTGTAATCGTGGATAACCCTGTCAGCGAAGGGAGAGTCGGGAAAATCGCGCAGATCGAGTATGTACTTTATATTAATAGAGTCGCCGCCAAGCTCTTCTACTTCCTTTTTGTTGTTGGTGATAAGGTCCGCAACTCCGCCGCCAACCACACCGAAGCCGAGTATTGCAATATTGATCATAAGACGAGATCCCCCGTTAGAATAATAAGTCAGACTGCCCCGATAGCTCGGGACAGTCGTTTTTACCATACCGATGTTTTTGTCTAATTATAGCACATAAGAGAGAGAATGTCAATACTTTTACACTCTGCTGTGACTTTTCGGAGCTTTTTCCTCCCGTTTTCCGCCGCGCATATAAGTCAGACTCTTTTGATCGGTTTCTTAGTTGCCGCTCGTTACGAGAGATGCGGCTTTTGATTCCTCTTCAATATAATCCAGAGGATTAACGCTTACACCCTTCAGCTTCATTTCAAAATGAAGGTGGGACTCGTCCGCCAGCTCTGTAAGCGACGTGTCACCGATCACGCCGATCTTAGCGCCGCAGCTTATATTGTCCCCCTCCTTTACGGTGATTCCCTCGCTCGAGAGATTGGAGTACACGCTCACAACGTCGCCGTTATGTGTGATCTCCACCGTTTTGCCGTGCAGCGGGTGATTGTATACGCGGCTTACCGTGCCGTCCGCCACAGCTCTTACCTCGGTGCCCTCAGCAGCCGAGATATCGATTCCCGTGTGTATTCTCCACTCTCCGAGAGTATTGGAGAAAACGGGTGTTTCAACGCTGTGAGACTTGGAAACCACGCCAACCGTAGGAGCGATATAGACTGTTTCCTTGGGCTCCTCGGGCTTCTCACCGCCCTCGTCGCCTACGTTCTCACCGCCTTCATTTACGGGAGGAAGTACCTCGCCTCCGCCCACCTCATCCTTTTTAGATGCGGCGGATACGATGCCTATGACGATTGCCGTCACGCACAGAATAGCCACGGTAACACCGTACAGGATCTTGACCTTGGTGGGCTGTTCCTTAAAGTTGAATTTCTTGTCCATTTTTTATTTCCTTTCCTGATCACTTTGGGTGATGGTATTGTTGCCCCTAAATTGAAAAATATTCCGACAAAAGAAAAAATCAGAAAACTTTTTTCCGCCTCTACCGCAGATAATCAGATATCACCTCAGTATCACAGCCACTGAAGATCAATAAAGAATACACGTAAGCGACATCAGACTGAGGAGATCCCGTGTTGTTTTGATATTCGGACGTTCGCTTTTATGCGCTTGGAGGGCGGATAAAAAGCACAAAAAGCCATAAACTTGTCCGAAATCGGTTGACAACCGCTAAAAAATATATTATAATAATTCAGTTAAAGAAAAAATGCCCGTGTAAACCAGGGCGGAAAGGCGGCAGACCTTGCAGGATAAAATTTCTCTGGCAGGCGATCTTGGAAGCGGTAAAAGCACGGTATCCAAGATACTAATTTCCCGTCTTGGAGCAGAGTACTACTCCACGGGAGCTATAGTTCGCTCCATTGCGGATCGCAGAGGCATGACGGTGGTTGAGCTTAATCACTATATGGAGACCCATCCCGAGATAGATCACGAGATAGACGACGGTCTTCGTGCGCTTGGCGAGGTGGACAAGCTACTAGTTATTGATTCCCGTATGGCGTGGCATTTTACCAAGGGAACCTTCTCCGTTTATCTTTCCACGGACATAGAGACCAGCGCTCTCCGCATTATGAACGCCAACAGACAGGGCGAGCACGCATCGACCCTCGAGGACACGGTCAGTGATACACGCGCCCGTCGCGCCAGCGAGCAGAAGCGATATATGGAGCAGTATGGGGTGGATATCAAGAACCTCGGCAACTATTCTCTTATAGTGGATACCACATACGCCACACCCGATCAGGTTGCCGAGTGTATAATATCCTCATTCCTCAGCTGGCAGGAGGACAAGTCCTTCAGGGCGGCGTTTATCTCCCCTGATAGATTAAATTATCCCGACGACGAGGCAGACAGTCAGACGGTTGGCTCGTATTCCGCGGCTCTCGAGTCCGGAGAGGCTATACCTGCCGTTACCGTTACCGAGAGGGACGGCGAGTTCTACGTGACGGGTGGGGTTGAGTCAGCTCTGGCATACGCCTTTAATATGAACACCTACGTGCCTTGCGTGCTTTCTCCTGCTGAGATAGACGTGAAAAGCTTCGTAAAAATGAAAAATTCTCTTTGACAGAGGTAAATATGCTAACTCTAAAGAATAAGGTTGCCTCCCTTATAGCAGGCGCCATAGCCGACAATTTCGGCTCAGACATACTTACCGCGGCAGAGCTTGCCGCTATGCTCGAATATCCTCCGGATAAGGCGATGGGAGATCTCGCTCTTCCTTGCTTCAAGCTTTCACGCAGCCTCCGTCGCTCACCCGTCCAGATCGCTGACACACTTGCCGGCGCGATCTCCGATAGCGAGCTTTCCGAGGTTGCCGCCGTAAACGGCTATCTTAATATTAAGACCGAGCCTACCTCCTTCGCTAAGAGGGTAGTAAGCGACATACAGTCTCAGGCTGACAGTTACGGCTCTCCTCATACCGGAGAGGGCAAAACAGTGGTTCTGGATTACTCCTCTCCCAACGTTGCAAAGCCATTTCATATAGGACATCTCGGCACTACCGTAATAGGTCACTCCCTGAAGCTGCTTCACGAGTTCGCCGGCTACAAGTGTGTTGGCATCAACTATCTTGGCGATTGGGGAACTCAGTTTGGTAAGCTTATAGTCGCGTATAAGCTCTGGGGCGATAGATCCACCATAGAGAAGGGTGGAGTTGACGAGCTGGTTAAGCTTTACGTTAAGATAAATAACGAGATCAAGGCGGAGGAGGATACCTCCGTTCAGGATAAGCCCGAGGGTACTCCGAAGCATTCCGAGCTTGGCGACGCATCGCGTAAGGAGTTTTCCAAGCTTGAGCAGGGAGACGAGGAAAATCTTGCTCTCTGGCGCTGGTTCGTTGACGTAAGCCTTGAGGAATATCAGAAGACCTATAAGCTTCTTGGCATAGAGTTTGACAGCTATAAGGGCGAGTCCTTCTACACTGACAAAATGCCCGCCCAGGTAGAAAAGCTTCGTAATATGGGGCTTCTGGAGATCGACGACGGCGCGTCTATCGTAAATCTTGATAAGTGGAATATGCCCGTATGCCTTATTCTTAAGCGTGACGGCTCCACACTCTATCCCACCCGTGATATTGCCGCCGCCGTATATCGAAAGGGAGAGTACGGCTTCGATAAGGCTATCTACGTGACCAGCGCGGCGCAGTCTCTTCACTTCGCTCAGTGGTTCAAGGTGGTTGAGCTTATGGGCTATGATTGGTACGATAAGCTTGTTCACGTGCCCTACGGTACGGTCAGCATCAACGGAGCAAAGCTGGCTACCAGAACGGGTAACGTTATTCTACTGAAGGACCTATTCAGCGAGGCAATAGCCAGAGTTATGGAGATTGCAAAAGAGAAGAATCCCGACGAGGAGCAGTGCAGACGCATTGCGGAGTCGGTTGGCGTTGGAGCTATTGTCTTCTATTATCTCTCCAACAACCGTATGCGTGACATCAACTTTATGATGGAGGATGCCCTTTCCTTCGACGGTAATACGGGTCCATACGCTCAGTACACCTACGCCAGAACCTGCTCGGTTCTTGAGAAGGTGGGCAGAGATGCGGCTATGACCGATGCCCCTCTTGGCGAGCACGAGAGCGCGCTTGCCAAAACTCTCGCCGCATTCCCGGAAAGGATCATTCAGGCGCTCGCGGATTACGAGCCCTCCGTGGTTACCAGATATATACTTGATCTTTGTGCCGCATTCAATCGCTTCTATCACGAGTGCAGCATAGCAAATTGCGAAAATAATGACTTAAAGCAGAGCAGAATAGCGCTCACCGCAGCAACCAATCAGGTTCTGAAAACGGCTCTTCACCTTATCTGTATGCAGAGCCCGGAGAAGATTTGATCTGCTTCTCCTCACCTGTTTCATAAAACGTTTTACCTTATGAGCAGGACCTTTATCCGATGAATGCGGGCAAAACGGCTTACCTGCATCTCTTTCACCACGTTCCAGTTAATAAATAAAAAAGGAGATACGGTCTTCCTCTGAGGACCCACGTAAAAACTATGTCAGGACATTCCAAGTGGAATAACATCAAGCACAAGAAGGAGAAATCCGACGCTGCCAAGGCGAAGATCTTTACTAAGATAGGTAAGGAGATGGCAGTAGCTATCAAGGCGGGAGGACCGGACCCAAATAACAACTCCAAGCTTCGCGATCTGATAGCAAAGGCAAAGGCGAACAACGTTCCCAACGACAACATTCAGCGCACTATCAAAAAGTTCACGGACAACAGTGATATAAACTACGAGGAGATAGTGTACGAGGGCTACGGTCCATCAGGTGTAGCCATCATCGTAGAGACATCTACCGACAACCGCAACCGTACCGCAGGTAACGTTCGCGCCGCATTCTCCAAGTACGGCGGCAACCTGGGACAGAACGGATGCGTAGGCTATCTTTTCGAGGAGAAGGGCGTTATAACTATCGTAGACGAGGATGAGGAGATAGACGAGGATAAGATAATGGAGGATGCTCTCGAGTGCGGCGCAGAGGATATCCGCTCCGACGAGGGTGAGTACTCTATCTACACCGATCCTCAGGATCTTGATTCCGTCCGTGATGCCATTATCGCTCTCGGCTACAAGATCAACACAGCCGATCTTGCCAAGGTTCCCTCTACGTACGTTGAGCTCACCTCAGAGGACGATATCGAGAATATGGAGAAGATGCTCGATAAGTTCAACGAGGATGACGACGTTAACGCGGTATTCACTAACTGGGATAATTAACAGTGATCCGCAAATAAAAATAAGCCCTGTCCGAGCCGGGTTTGGCAAGGATGGGGCTTATTTTTCACTTTTTTACGGAATGCCTGAGGGCGACTTGCCGGTCTCGCTGACTAAAGCCTTGTAGAAATGGCTGTAATCGTAGTAGCCAAGCTCCTCGGCTATTTGAGTCTCTGGAATAGTCGCCTCGGCCATCAATGCCTTGGCTTATTTTATCCTCGCTCCGCGAATATACTCGGTCAGAGTCTTTCCCGTATCCTGCTTAATGAGCCGGTTGATGTGATGCTGTGACAAACAAACGTTAATAGAATTCTTCGGTGCTTTACTTTATAGTCTAACAGGGCTTTTGCCCACGAACTCATTTTTCCCAAGGACTGCGTCAACAACCGCCCTTGCTGCGGCGCCCGACTTAATATAGGCATTGATATAGCACTTAAGGAAGGGAAGCTCGGTCAGCTTGTATGGGTCGCCAAAGGAGGTGAATACAAGGTTTTTATTTTTGAAGATATATCCCCTCCAGAAGGTCATCATGTTGTTCCATCCAAGCCTCAGGCTGTTGCCCGAGCAGTTTGAGGTATCGATGATCGAATTGACGAACACCGCGTCAACCTTTTCAATAAGCATGTCGATGAGGTAGTGGGTAGGATTAGTCAGCCTTATTACCTCGTAGCCTCTTTTCTCAAGCTCATCCGCAAAGAAGGGGAAATCGTCTCCGGAGTAGCCTTTCTCCCTCGGAGAAAGCGTAATCACGAGAGCCTTCGCTCCATTCTTGAGATTTAAAGGAAGGATATTATCAATATCCCTGACAAGCGTCAGGCTCCTTCTTGCCACCTCGGAAAGGAGTGATTTCATACGGTCAACGTCCTCGTCGGTGAGATTATAATTCGCTCCGTCAAAGAGTCCGAGCTTGTACTTAAGCCTTACGACTCTCTGTGCCGCGTCAAGAAGCCTTTCTCTTTCAAGATATCCCGAATGAAGAGCCTCGAGAATTCTCCTGTGGTCGTTTTTTTCCGGGAATAGAACCAGGTCGCCCCCCGCTCGGAGGAATTCAACCGAAAGCCTTTCCACGGGAACTCTTGCTGCCGTACCCACCATGCTCATAGCGTCGGAAATTATACAGCCGTCAAACGAAAGCTCACCCTTAAGAAGATCGGTCATCAGAGTTTTCGAGAGGGATGCGGGCATATACCCAAGCTCGTCGCAGCTACCGTCGTAGCAGGGAAGCGCAATATGCGCCGACATAATTGCCTCAGCCCCCTCGGCTATCATCGTCTTATAGAGTCTTCCGTAAGTTGCCTTCCAATCCTCGAAGCTCTTGGAGTTTACCGTGGTAGAGAAGTGCTGGTTTTTATCGTCAAGTCCGTCGCCGGGGAAGTGCTTTAATGTAATAGCAAGGTTGCCCTCGCTGCGCATGCCTCTCCCGTACTCGCAAGCGGAGTTAAGCACCGTTTCAGGATCGTCGGATGCGGCTCTCGTGTTGGTTACGGGGTTGTTAGCGTTATAATTAACGTCTATTACGGGCGAAAGGGTCAGACCTATTCCTATAGCTCTTGAAAGCCTTGCGGTATATTTTCCTACCTCAAAGGCAAGCTCCTTGTCGTCTGCCGCTCCAAGGCTCATCATACTTGTGGAAAAGTCCTTAAGAGCGGGGAAGAGGATAGGTCCTCTCTCCACGTCCGCCGTAATAAGGCATGGCGACTTGGTATTTTCCTTTATAGCCTTTTTTAGAAATTCTATCTGTTCTGTAGTAAGATTGTTGGCAAAAAAGCTTGATATCTTACTCTCCTTAACCGTCCTCAGCAGCTCCTCGTTCGTAGTGCTTTGAGTAAATTCCCAGGAAAGCACCTCGCCGCAAAGTTCCTCGTCGGTAAGCGAAAGAACGTAGTCGCGAGCGTTAAAATCCTTCATATCTCTGCTCCTTACCCTTAAAGGACGAATTCAAGATTCGTCGTGTTGTCAAAAACGATATAATGTAAGAAACTGAAGAAGAAGCAATGATTGAAGTATCTTTCAATTTCGCACTCCCTTTTGCCGAAGTATTCTTCAAATTCATTGTAGATAGCCTTCGCCTCCTCTTCGTTTCCCACCGCCTTCTTTGCAATAAGTCTGCCAAACCATCTTACAAGCTCAATGTAATGCTCAAGCAGTCTTACCGACACCGTTTCAATTCTTACATCACTGTTGTAACGGCTCTTAACAAGCTGCTCACCATCTCTGAGAACACCGTCAAGCTCCTTTTCTATCCTTTCGGCAATCTCCGGATTATAGTAGACCGAGACCTTGGGGTTTGCCGAAGCCCTTTTAGCAAGGTAAGCGAAGGGGATTACCTCTTCAAGCTTTTTTAAGAAATCTGCAAATTTATCATATTCCTTGCCGTATGCGTGGCGGAAGTAATCCTCTGCTATCTCCTCGGCGGAAAGGGCGGTATCGAAGAGAGTTCTTCCGAGAGTATACATCTGTAAGCCGTTCGGAAGAAAGGCTCTCATATCTCCGTCCTCGACCACGCCGCTGATACCCATTTTGTGATAAAGGCAGATCTCGTCGTGGATAAGCTTTGCGTGCTTGAAGCGGGAAAGGTCGTCGTATTCGTTCCAGCAGAAGTGATATTCAAAGGCGAAGGCGGGACCCTTGAAATCTTCTCGCCAATCGTTATAGAAGCCTAAGAATTCCTCTAGTGTTCTTGCGAGGTAAACCTTGTTTCTCTCGTACCTCGAGGAGGTTTCGGGAATTTCGCCTTTAGGAATACTGTCGTAGTAGGAGCGGGTAAAGGGTGCGAGCATAAATACGAATCTGTCCTGATTTTTTATCTTCGACTCGGTAGGCGCCCAAGAGGTGTCAACGTAGGAGAGGAAAACGATTTTCGTATCAATATTTCTTCCCGTCATTACCTCGTCGATATTGTTGAGAAGGTCAACGTACCAGTCTGAGGCGGTCTTTTTTTGGCAGCTTACGCACTCGCAGTGGTTGTTAGTGCCGTCGGAGAGCCAAACGTGAAGAACGTCAACGTTCTTATGTCCCTCGGCGTAATCCGCAACGTATTTTGCCACCATTCCTCTTGCCTCGGGGTTTGACATGCAGAAGTTAGTGTTGATGGGTACTCCCTGAAAGAAGCCCTTCTTGCCTCCAACCTCTGCAAGGTATTTTCTAGCCTCTTCGGGGATAGCCGACTCGTCGGTAAGATTCCAGGAATGGCAAGAGTCAATCCCGAAGGAATCAATGCAGAAGCCGTGTCCTACGTCATGGAAAACGAGACCTCTCTTTGCCGCCTCGCACTCGGTGCCTCTCTTCCACTGAAGAATAGTGGTGTTGGTAGGCTTTTCGGGTGCTCTGTTTTTCGCATTCCTTTTATGCTCGTAGTAATTGTTGGTATAAAAGACGGGAACGCGGAATTCTACCATAAAGGTGTTCATTCCGATCTTGGGAAGGAAGTCGATAAGATCGAGGTTGTTTTGGTAGGAAGCCGCGGTAGTGTTTGCAAATCCTCTGTAACGGCAGGAGGGCTTGATCTTAAAGCTTACCGCATTGATTTCTTTGACGGGTATGTACTCGCCGTCGGGGCCGGGGAAGAGCCAACGAAGCCCGTTTTGCCTTAAATATTCGTAAACGGAAAGAAGCACGCTTCTTGCGTTGATTCCCGCAATAACGCCGCCGCGCCCGTCGCACTCCGCGTAAAGATAATCGTCGAATTTCTCGTCCTCTACCTCGCCCGAAATTCTGAGATCGGAAAACAGACCGAGCCTGAAACCGTCGGTTGCTAAAGGATTGAAATCAATCTCAACGTCATTCTCCTCGGGCATCATCATACGCAGATATTTCTTCAATTCCTCTGCGGCAAAATCAATCGCCGAACCGCTTGAGATCTTGTTAATTTTAAGCATAAAGCACCTCTTATAAAAACAAATGTAAAGTATAGTTTTAATATTAAACAAAATCAAAGGAAATTACGGGAATGGAACGATCATCGCTTCTTCCTTTTTTCGGAACGAGAATAAGCGAGTCGAATTCCTCTCCTACGTTTATATGGTGGCATCTTTTTCGGTTGTTTTCCACCGAGAGAAGCTCTTTTCTTTTGCCTTCAAGCTCACCGTAAACGGCGAAGTCCTTTACGAGGGTAGTCGGCAGATGATGAAGTGGAGCGTCCAGCCTTACGTTGGCTCTCGTGGCAAGAGGTCTGTTAGCGAGGTCGCTTGAAAATACAATATGAACCTCATTCACTCTTCCTTTATCGAAACGGTAAATTATCTCCTCTCCCTCCTTTGCAATATACTGCGCGCTCTCGTCGGTTGTGCCGTATATCCTGTGGGCTCTGTCCTCTCCGTTGCGGAGAAGGTCGGGAGCGTTAAGCTCTGACGCAAGACACGCCGCCCCGATCTTCCTCTTCTTCGAGGGTAAGAAGCAGTCACCCTTAAGGAGGCTTTCCTGAAGCTCCGTAAGCCTTTCCTTGTATACACCGTGAGGAGCAAGACGGTATTTTACGCAGAGTGTTGCCGCCCTTCCAACCGCCTCGCCGAGGAGACCGCAGGTAGCCATGACCCGCATACTGCTCATTGCCGTGTGAGTCATACTGATATTCCTTCCCGCAAAGAACAGGTTTTCCACGTTCTTTGAATATAGTGCCCGATAGGGAATAGAATAGGGAGGATCGACCTCAAGGCTCGACCAGTAAGCGCCCTTGATGAAGAATCCGCCGGGGAGATGATCGTCTAATGGCCAACCGCCGTATGCTACCTCGTCCTCAAAGACCCTGTTTGCCGAAATATCTCTTTCGGTGACGATATATTCGCCCATCATTCGTCTTGATTCACGCTTTCCGGGAAGGAATCCGAGGAAATCAAGATCCCAGTTCGCCGCCTTTCCGTCGCTCTTATTCTTAACGTAGTCCCAAGTACCCGCCGCAAGACTTACAAGCTCGTCCCGTATCTCTTCGGTGTCACCGACAGAGTCTCTGTCGCCCCCAAGCTCAAGATACCAGAAGTTTTCGGTTTCCTTGTATAGGTCGGGGTCGCGACCGATGAAGTTCTCCGCTGTAAGTGGCGTAGCAAAGGCGGGCGGAGTATACTCAACCTCCCCGTGTGTCTCTCTGCCCTGAATAAGGCAGGACATACCCATCGTCATCGAGTCTGACTCTTCAAGGCGAATGTTCTCTCCAAACTCCTGCTTCGACTCTCTTCCTATCCTGAAGCTTGCGCCTGTAAGAGGCGCGAGAATACTGTCGCCCGAGCAGTCGGCAAAGAAGTCTGCCGTAACGTCGAAGAATTTCTGCGTCGTCATCTGATATCCGCAAACACTCTTGATTCTGACGGTTCGCCCGTCGGCAAAATCACCCTCCTCTGTCACCGCATCCATACAGGTGCAGTTAAGTAATAGAGTAATATTCCTCTCGCGCTTTACGATCTCGTAAAGGACGGTGTCCCAGATAGCAAAATTCTTAGTGGGATTTCTGTAAGCGTTCTCCAGGAATATTTCTTCAAGAATACCCGTCTCCTTGTTATCCTTTCCGCGCGCTCCGCAGATCCACATTCTTATTTCGGATGATGCGTTTCCGCCAAGCACGGGTCGCTCGTGCATAAGAACGACTGTCGAGCCTTCTCTTGCCGCCGAAACCGCAGCGCAAATTCCCGCAATTCCGCCTCCGATAACGCAAAGGTCGCATCGTATCTCTTTTCTTTCAAGCATAGTATTCTCCTATTGACAAATTTAAGCCTTTTCGTTATAATTATACTATGGGTAAACAACATTTTCTAGTAATAAAATGCTTGAAAATAGAAAGAAAATGCAAAATGGGAAAATACATAGAAAAAGTCACCGCATATATGGATCATCTTATAGAAAGGGAAGGGCTTTACGTTTTCGTTCATCTTTCCGAGAAAATGTACGAGCTTGCAAACGAGGATACTCTGGCGGCTCTTTTGCCGTATCGCTCTCACAACAATCCCTATTGCCGATCTATCCACTGCTCCAACCCCCTGCTGCACGAGAGGTGCAAGGAGAATAACCGTCAGATTATGAGAGAGCTTCGTGATAAGGACAGGGTGGTACATACCTGCTACGCCGCCGCAACGGAGGTTGCTTACCCCTTACGTCATAACGGAGAGGCGGTAGGCTTTGTCAGCGTAAGCGGCTATAAGGGCGGCGAGGGCGAACGCTATGACGGAATCCTTTGGACGGATGCACTTTCCTCAGACGAGATTCCCCTTCGCCTGACGGATACGCTTATTCCTCCACTTTGTCTGATGCTCGAGAAGGTGCTCCCCGAGCAGGAAGACGAGCGGGGAGAGATAAACGATATGTTAAAGTACATTTCCAATTCTCCAATAGACGTTTCTCTTGAGAAAATTGCGCGAAAGCTCGGCAGAAGCAACTCCTACGTAAGCCACCTTTTTAAAAAAAAGACCGGCAGATCGCTTCGCGCGTACTGTAACGATCTCAAGCTTCTTTGTGCGGAAAAGCTTCTTCGGAGCACCGATATGCCGGTTACCGAGATCGCTCTTGAATCAGGCTTTGAGGACACCAGCTATTTCATAAGGCTCTTCAGGGAAAAATACGGACAGACCCCGTATAAGTACAAGAAAAATCACTTGACAAGTAAAAATCAGCATAGTATAATAAAAGAAAAATCAAAAGGAGTTTAAAATATGGGAATTATCAGAGCGACCTTCTCGGCTATCGGCGGCGCGCTTGCAGATCAGTGGCTTGAGGTAATAGAAGCAGATGAAATGGGCGATACCACCGTATTCACACGGGGCGTGAAGGTTCGCGCGTCAGACAAGCGTTCATCTAATAAAAAAGGCACGGAGGATACCATATCCAACGGCTCGGTCATTCACGTTTATCCCGGTCAGTTTATGTTGCTTGTTGAGGGCGGCAAGGTCATCGACTTTACCGCAGAGGAGGGCTACTATAAGGTAGATAACAGCGCAACGCCCTCTCTCTTCGCAGGTCAGTTTGGAGAGGCTATCAAGGATGCTTTTCGCCGTATAAAATTTGGCGGAACCCCCTCGTATTCGCAGAAGGCGTACTTCATAAATCTCCAGGAGATCAAGGGCATTAAGTTCGGTACCAGAACCCCCGTTAATTATTTCGACTCCTTCTACAACGCAGAGCTTTTCCTTCGCGCCCACGGAACCTATTCTATCAAGATTACCGACCCGATAAAGTTCTACACAGAGGCAATACCCAAGAATTCTGACAGAGTTGACATCACAGAGATCAACGAGCAGTATCTTTCCGAGTTTCTGGAGGCATTAACTGCCGCTATCAATAAGATGAGCGTTGACGGCATCCGTATTTCACACGTAGCCTCAAAATCCAGAGAGCTGTCGCAGTATATGGCGACGGAGCTTGACGAGTCCTGGCGTAACGCTCGCGGCTTCGAGGTTCAGTCCGTAGGCGTTGCCAGCGTTTCCTACGATGACGAGTCCAAGGAGCTTATTAATATGCGCAACAAGGGCGCGATGCTTGGCGACGCCACCGTACGCGAGGGATACGTTCAGGGATCTATCGCCCGTGGCTTTGAGGCGGCAGGCTCCAACAGCGCAGGCGCGTCCCAGGCATTTATGGGTATGGGCTTCGGCATGAACGCGGGCGGCGGATTTATGGCAGGCGCGTCGGAAACCAACCGCAGACAGATGGAAATGGACAGAGCAGATAAGCAGGCAAAGAAAAATGGCTGGACCTGCTCCTGCGGAGTCGTTAACGAGGGTAAGTTCTGTGCTGAATGCGGAGCGAAAAAGCCCACCTCTGACAGCTGGACCTGCTCCTGCGGTAACGTATGTACAGGCAAATTCTGCTCCGAGTGCGGTGCCTCCAAGCCCGCCTCCTCTTGGTTCTGTACCGAGTGCGGCAAGGAGAATACCGCTTCCTCTAAATTCTGCTCTGAGTGCGGACACAAAAAATAATTAAACAAAAGGGCTAACAATATGAGCGCTACAGTTACTTATAAATGCCCGAATTGCGGCGCAGGCTTGGTTTTTGATGCAGAGAAGCAAAGCTTCAGCTGTGACTTCTGCATATCCTCCTTTACCGAGGACGAGCTTCGCTTAAGCGGTGCAGACAAGCGTGCCGAGGAGGCAGAACGGGCGGAGGACGAATTTCGCTCCGAGCTTCGCGAGTACCATTGCGATAGCTGCGGTGCAGAGATCCTGACAGACAAATCCACCGTTGCAGATTTCTGCTACTATTGCCATAACCCCATAGTTCTTTCCGACAGAGTCTCGGGCGCTTTCCGTCCCACCAAGATCATACCCTTTAAATTTGATAAGGATGAGGCAAAGAAGATTTTCCGCGATTATTGCAAGAAAAAGTGGTTTCTGCCCAAGGATTACTTTTCTCCCGAGCATTCCGACAAGATTTGCGGTATTTACTATCCCTTCTGGGTTGTTGATGCAGACAGCAGTGCAGGTATGAATGCCAAGGCACGTAAGGTGCGCTCGTGGAGACAGGGAAATTACAGATACACGGAGACCTCCCATTACGCAATAACCCGTCGCGCCAATATCCACTTTGAGGATATTTCCTCCTCCGCCATATCCACGGAGGATAAGGCAATGCTGGAGGGTATTCTGCCGTATCCTACCGATGAGTATCTTGATTTCAGCATACCCTATCTTCAGGGCTATCAGGCGAAAAAGCGTGACCTTTCCAGAGAGGATCTCACAGAGGACGTGCGCGGTAAGATGACGAGCTACGCCGAGTCCCTTCTTTCATCCACCGTCGTGGGCTATTCCTCCGTGGACTCCAAGTCCACCTCCGTCTCTGTAGAGAAGAGCCACTGGGAGTATGCTCTTACACCGATATGGATACTTAACTACATGCGCAAGGGTAAAAATTATCTTTACGCTATGAATGGTTCCACAGGCAAAATCTACGGCGAGCTACCCGTCAGCATTCCAAAGCTTGCGATTCTCGGAGGCCTGGTTTCACTTGCCGTCGGTATCGTGTCATTTCTTATAGGATGGGGGATGCTATGATGAAACGTTTAGTGCTTGCTTTACTGATCTTTAGTGCGCTTCTCCCTGCCTTGATTATCACTTCATCCGCCTCGCGTCAGTCCCCCATCTACGACGGTGACAGTCTCCTTAGCAGTGATACTCAGACTATCGAATCTGCTCTGAATAGTGCTAAAGAGGCTACCCGTGTCGAGTTTTTCGTGTATATTCACTCCGATGGATATGCATCCGAGTACACCATGCTTTCAGAATTCGGTGTCAGTGATTCGGATGACGTGGTGCTTTTAGAGATAGAGCTGGATCACTCCATCTACTATTACGAGCTCTATACGTACGGTGATGCCTACAGTCTCATCAGCGATTCTGATGCCGATTACATTCTTGATACGGATGAGGTATACTACAATATCAAGTCCGGCAATCTTGCCGAGGGTATTCTCGCATTTACCTCCGTTACGGAGGAGGTGCTTATCTCCGCTCGTAATGCCGCCCGTATCAGCGCTATTGTTTGGCCTATCGTTATCGCCTTGATCAGCGGCGGAATTGCCGTTACCGTGGTTGTTGTGAGATATAAGAAGAAGCTTAAATCTCCCTCATATCCTCTGTCCAGATATGCCAATATGAATCTTACCTATTCCAATGACGCATTCCTCGGATCCAACGTTGTCAGAACCAGGATCAGTTCTTCCTCAGGCAGATCCGGTGGCAGAAGCGGCGGATCCAGGGGCAGAAGATAAAAGTATAGACCCGACACTCTCACTCTATTGAGTAGATGTCGGGTCTCTTTTTTAAAGTTTGAAATCCTTACCGCCAAGATATTTTTTCGTAAGTATGATTGCTACTATAACAAGCTCAATTGCCGTCAGTATGTATGAGACTGGGTAACAAATGAGGAAATTGAGAGGTGTTCTGTCCAGAGGATAGATCAGCCACATCCAGATAAGGCGAAAAACGCAAACTCCGGTTACGTTGGATATCATTTGCAGCATAGCATAGCCGTATGCCTGTATAATAGCCGAGGACACGATTATTACAACGTAGAATATCGAAGCAGCGGTTATTAGTTGAAGATACAGATAGCCGAAGTCGATCGCTTCGGTTTCTCCGGGAATGAAAAATCCAACCAACGTTTTTCCAAATATGAAAATAAAAATGGTATATATACTGAGTGCCACAATGCCCAATGCATATGATTTTATAATCGCTTCCTTGACCCTTGGCCTGCGGTTTGCCCCGACGTTTTGACCAACGAAGGTGGTTACAGCAGCACTCAGCGCTCCAGTTATGGTGGAAATATATGCGTTGATTGCTGCTCCTGCAGCAATACCCGATATACCTACGTCACCGTACGAGTTAATTGTGGGCTGGATTATGAAATTTGTGATCGAGAAGGTCATTGAGGATATTGATGCGGGAATTCCGTATTTTATAGTTTTTGCGAAAATGTCACCGTAAAACAAGAAATTGAAGGGGTTCAGACCGATAGCGCTTTTGTCCCTGATCATATTTATGATAAAGAGAATTGCAGCTACGTAATGAGATAGCACGGTAGCCCAGGCAACCGAGGCTACGGGATCCCCGAACAAGAGAACGAATATAACGTTGCAAACTACGTTTATAAGTCCTGATATGCTCATGTAAATAAACGGTGATCTGGAATTTCCTGCGCTTCGTATTATCGAAGCTCCGCAGTTCATCAGCATGGCTGCAGGCATTGCCAAAAAATATATTCTCAGATATTTTGCAGAATCGTTTATTATGTGCTCAGGACACCCGGTGATCTCAAGCATTGGGACGGACAGAAACTCGCCTATTGAAAAGAGCCCAACACCAAAGATAATGCTCATTACGTACGTCGTTGACACAATTTTACGCATAAGCGTATCGTCCCCGTTTCCTCTTGCTCTTGCTACGAGGATGTTTGTTCCAACGAAAACGTTGTTGAAAACGACGATCAGCATATTAATGACAGAGGCTGTTGCGCCTATTGCCGCAAGCGATTCCTTGCCGCCCATTGCACCCACTACAAGTGTGTCAGCAGTGCTGTATAACTGTTGCAGAAGGTTGGTTAGAAAAATAGGGATCGCAAATTTTATGAGTGAAGGCAGCACCGGACCACTTAGCATATCTACCTCTTTGATCCTGGTCTTTTTAATTGCGGAAGTCACTTGGGAAATCTCCTTATACCATTCTGCACTTCATTATATTCCTAAATTTTTGAAAAGTCAATACGTTTAACTCCTTTTGGATAATTATATTATTAGCTTGTAAGACCCGACTCGTCGACTCAACGATAAATAGTCGACAAAATATTTGTTTTTACTTGAAAATAATTAAAATTTATGTTAAAATATATTGATATAATATTTACGCGAGAGGTTGCCTTGAGGCTTTATGGTTCTTGATGCAGAGAAGATAGGCGTATTCGGATACGCCGAAGAGGTTAAAAAACTGAATATTGACTCTCCGAGACGCTATTTTGTTTTCACATTCGGCTGTCAGCAAAACGAAGCGGACAGCGAGAAGCTTAGGGGCATGGCGGAGGAGATGGGCTACGCCAGGGCAGAGAGTGCCGACGAGGCTGATATCATCGTGGTGAATACCTGTGCCATTCGTGAGCACGCGGAGATGAAGGTTTTATCCCTTCTCGGCAGCTTTAAGGCGTATAAGAAGCTGCGCCCCGAGCTGATCGTTGGAGTTTGCGGCTGTATGTCAGCCGAGCCCCATATGGCAGAAAAGCTGAAGCGGGATTTCCATTACGTCAGCTTTACTCTCGAGCCGGGTATGATTCACCGCTTTCCCGAGCTGGTCTATCATTCGCTGGTTGATCGCCGCCGAAGCTTCGTATTCGGTGAGGACGGCTGGGATATCGTAGAGGGCTTGCCAACGGTCCGCACCTCGAGTCACAGAGCTTGGGTCAGCATAATGTATGGCTGCAACAATTTCTGCTCATACTGTATCGTGCCATACGTTCGCGGTAGAGAGCGCAGCCGTCCTTCAGAGGCGATTATAGAGGAGTGCAGAGCCCTGATAAGTGAAGGCGTCAAGGATATAACTCTCCTTGGTCAGAACGTCAATTCCTATTTCTCCGATACAGATTTTTCAGGTCTTCTTTCCAAAATTGCCGAGCTCCCCGGCGATTTCCTTATCCGCTTTATGACAAGTCACCCGAAGGACACGTCGGATTCCCTCATATCCACAATGGCAAGGTATAAGGAAAAGATCGCCCCATATTTTCATCTTCCGCTTCAATCGGGCAGCAACTCCGTTCTTCGAAGAATGAACAGGACCTACACCCGCGAGAGATTTGTTGAAATAGCAGAGAGACTAAGAGCGGAGATACCCGGAATCGCCCTTTCCACCGACGTTATCGTCGGGTTCCCGGGAGAGAGTGAAGAGGACTTTTCCCATACTCTGCAGGTCCTTCGCGACGTAAAGTTTGATATGGTATACGCGTTTATCTATTCGGAGAGAAAGGGCACGCTTGCTGTAGAGCTTTCCGATAAGGTACCGCGAGAGATTGCGTCGCGCCGGCTTGACATTCTCCTTCGTATGCAGGACCCTATATCCTACGAGGCGAATCTCGGATATCTCGGTACCGCTCAGCGCGTTCTCACAGACTCCGCGGAGGAGAGAGACGGCAGAACGGTTTACACCGGCAGGACAAGCTCCAACAAGCTGGTCCATTTTACAGGTGAAAACGTTAAAATCGGTGAATTCACCGAAGTTATTATAGAAAAAACAGGCGCCTTTGATTTGATAGGCGCGGAAAAGAGAGGATAACAAAAATGTCTAAAATTATTGAACTTGCGCACGCGCTTGGCGAGGAGATCGCCGCAAGCGCAGAAATGAAGAGGCTTGAGGAAACCAAAATAGCATTTTCCGCTGACGACGCACTTCAGGCGAAGATGCGTGAATACGAGGCTGATCAGCTGGCTCTCGGTCAGGAGTTCTCCAAGGATCCGGGCGAAGCCGACCAGCGCGCTATAGCCGACATCAGAGCCAGAATGCAGGAGCTCTCGGCGGAGATAACCGCTAATTCAAATTACGCAGCCTTTGCAGAGGCGCAGAAGGCAGTAAACGCAATAATGCAATCCGTAAACGAGGAGATCAAGTTCTGCATCACGGGTGAGCGCCCCACGGAATGCACTCACGATTGCTCCACCTGCAAGGGCTGTCACTGATAATCGGTCCGTAATATGATTTTTTCGCAGGAGAAGAGTGCCGTCTTTGCGGCATAGCGATCCGTCTCTCAAAACGGATGAGCCGTCAGTTCGCACTCATCCGACCGAAATGCATTATTTCTCTGCCACGGGCAGATCAAAACAGAAAAAAGAGGTAGTAAAATGGCTTCAGCTGCAGAAGTAATTTACGACAGAAAAAATTTAAAAACAGTCACTCCGATGATGTCCCAGTATCTTGAGGTAAAGGAGCAATATCCCGACCACATTCTTATGTACAGACTCGGGGATTTCTACGAGTGCTTCTTTGAGGACGCGGTTATCGCCTCGCGTGAACTGGAGCTTACTCTTACCGCCAGAGATTGCGGAGACGGCAAGCGGGGTGCTATGTGCGGCGTTCCCTTCCACAAATCTGACGTCTATGTCGGCAAGCTCGTGGAGCGCGGCTTCAGAGTTGCAATATGCGAGCAGATAGGCGATCCGAAGGCTGCTCAGGGTCTTGTAAAGAGAGAGGTTACCCGTGTGGTCACTCCGGGCACAGTCACAGACGCGACCCTTCTCACAGACGGAAGAAACAACTTTCTTATGTCCGTGTGCTTTGCTGGGGAGTCTGCCGCTGTTGCGGCTGCCGATATCTCTACGGGTGAGGTGTCCTGCACCTATCTGTCAAGTCCTGATTATCTCACCGTTCTGAAGAGCGAGATCGGCGCGTATCAGCCCTCGGAGATCATAATTAACAGACCTTTGTCAGAGTATCCCGACGTAGTTAAATTTGCTCGTGACAGGTTCTCCTCTCTGATACTCGACGACGTAGATAAGCTTTTCGCATACGACAGAGCGCGCTCCCAGGTCAACCGCGTATACGGTGACGGGGCGGACAGACTCAACGCGCCGGAGATGTTTATGGCTGTAGGCGCGCTTCTCGCGTACATAGAGCATACTCAGAAGACGGAGCAGACTTTCGTCAGAGAACTGAATATATACTCCAGAGGACAGTATCTGGAGATGGATATAAATACCAGACGCAACCTCGAGCTTACCGAGTCGATGCGCAATAAGGAAAAGAGAGGCTCGCTTTTATGGGTGCTTGATAAAACCAAGACCGCTATGGGAGCCAGACTTCTCAGATCCTGGGTGCTTCGTCCCTTGGTCGACGTTGCCGCTATAACCCACCGTCAGAGCGCAGTATCCGATTACGTTACCCGCCCAAGAGAGCGGGAGGAGCTTTCAGAACTGCTCTCGGGTATGCTGGATCTTGAGCGACTCACGGCTAAGGCGGTGTACGGTACTGCCGGTGCGAAGGATTTACGCGCTATCTGTCAGAGCCTTTCCGTTCTGCCGGAAATCAAGTCGCTTGTGGCAACGCTGCCGTCATCCTCTCACAAGAATATCGTCAAGGCGCTCGACACCATGGACGACGTTTGCCACCGTCTTGATATTGCCCTTGTTGATAACCCACCCTTCAGCATACGCGAGGGAGGTATGATACGCGAGGGCTATAATCCGGACGTGGATTATTACCGCTCCATAAAGAACGGCGGTAAGGATATTATGGCGTCTATAGAAGAGCGTGAGAGGGAAGAAACGGGCATCAAGACGTTAAAGGTCGACTACAACAAGGTTTTCGGCTACTACATAGAGGTCACCAAGTCGTTTTCCGAACAGGTGCCTGCCCGTTATGTTCGCAAGCAAACTCTCGTAAACTGCGAGAGATATATTACGGACGAGCTGAAGAAGATGGAAACCGCCATCTTCAGCGCGGAGGAGAGGCTTGCCGAGCTTGAGTATCAGCTGTTCTCAGAGCTTCGTCAGCTGATCGTAGATAATTCTCAGCGCATTCGCGATGCGGCAAATCTCGTTGCCGAGATAGACGTATACCGCTCACTTGGCGAGGTAGCGGCAAAGAATTCCTACGTGGCTCCCGAGATAGATCTTTCAACTGAAATATTCGTAAAGGACGGCCGCCATCCCGTAGTAGAGAAGTTCGTGACCGATACCTATTTCGTTCCAAATGATACCAGACTTGACACGTCCTCAAATAAGGTAATTATAATCACAGGACCTAATATGGCAGGTAAATCCACGTATATGCGCCAGGTGGCGATCATCACCGTTATGGCGCAGATAGGCTCCTTCGTTCCTGCCAGAGAAGCACGGATCGGCGTTGTTGACAAGCTGTTTACACGTGTTGGCGCGTCAGACGATCTTGCTGCAGGTCAGTCCACCTTTATGCTGGAGATGAGCGAGGTCGCGGCTATTCTTAAAAACGCCACGTCCCGTTCTCTAATTATATATGACGAGGTCGGCAGAGGAACCAGCACGTACGACGGTATGTCTATAGCACGCGCCGTAGTAGAGTATACTCATTCAAAACGAATAGGAGCTAAGACCCTCTTTGCAACCCACTATCACGAGCTGACGGATATGGAGAACGATTTCCCCGGCATAGTTAACTACAATATTGCTGCCAAGAAGAGAGGCGACGGAATTATCTTCCTTCGCAAGATCGTAAGGGGAGGCACCGACGATTCCTACGGTATAGAGGTTGCCAAGCTCGCGGGAGTACCGGGCGAGGTGGTCAAGCGCGCCAAGGAGATACTTGCCGGCATCGAGGCAGACGAGCCTCGTGCCAAGTCCGTGCCTACGCGAGAGGAGGCTCCTATTGATCTCTTCAGCAATATTATGGCGTCCAAGGACACCGAGGTTGCTGATAAAATACGCGCCCTCGATATAAATACAATTACGCCGATAGAGGCTATAACCACGCTATATGAGCTGAAGAAGCTTCTCTCGGACTGACAGTGAAATAAATGCACCGTCAATTTCCGACGAATCGCATTTTCGCTATCTCTGCCTCGTATTGTCATTTGGCTTAAGTGTGAATTCGTTTAATTCGTTGCTTGCTGTACACGGAGAACACATTTTTTATAATTTCTATTTGATTTAGGAGTATTATGGGTAGGATAAACGTACTTGATTTTGAAATAGCTAACCTTATAGCTGCAGGCGAGGTGGTAGAACGTCCATCATCGGTTATCAAGGAGCTAATAGAAAACTCAATAGATTCCGGAGCTACAGAGATCACAGCCGAGATCAAGCGCGGCGGTGTTTCGCTCATTCGCGTGACCGATAACGGCTGCGGTATGACGGCGGAGGATCTGCCTGTTGCGCTTAAAAGACACGCAACCAGCAAGATACGCACTCGCGAGGATCTTGACGGAATAACTACGCTTGGCTTCAGGGGTGAGGCGCTTGCGGCAATATCAGCGGTTTCGTCCGTTACCATAATAACCAAAACCAAGGAAGCGGAGTGCGGTACTATGCTGACCTCAGAGGACGGCAAGGTGCTGGATATCTCCGAGGTCGGAGCATCAGACGGAACTACCGTGGTCGTTGAGGATCTTTTTGGAAACGTTCCAGCCAGACGTAAATTTTTGAAGAAGGATTCTACGGAGGCTATGAACGTTGCCGCTCTCGTAGAGAAGGTGGCGCTGTCCAAGCCTCACATCGCGATACGCTTGCTTGTCGACGGCGAGGAAAGGTTTGCGACCCGGGGAGACGGTGATCTCTACAATGCTATATACTCGGTTTTCGGCAAGCAATTTGCCGAGAAAATGATCCGCGCCGAAGGTACAGCGAACGGCATCAGAGTAAGCGGATATATAGGCAGAAGCGACAATACACGCAGAAACCGCAACTACGAGAACGTATTTATTAACGGCAGATACGTGAAGAGCCTTACAGCTCAGGCGGCTATAGAAAAGGCGTACACCTCCTATATCGCGCCGGAGGGCTTTCCCGTATGCGTTCTCTTTATAGATATGAATCCCGAAATGGTCGACGTTAACGTACATCCTGCAAAGCTTGAGGTGAAGTTTGCGGGCGAGCAGCCTGTTTTCGAGGCGATTTATCACACGGTAAGAGCCGCTATCGAGAAGGAAGAATACCGCCCTGGTATGACGCTGAAGCAATCCTCAGAGCGCAATCCTCTCGGTGCCTTTGTGCCGATAGGAGCGGACACGAGGGGGGAACAAATATCCCTTGGTCACACTACTAAATTTGACACGCCCCCGGCCATAACCCGTAATATGACTTCTCGCGTCAACTCGTCAGAGAATGCGACATCACGTGGAAGCTACGCAAAAGAGGCGTATATACACTCTCACTCGTCCCTCAGGGCTGGAAGCGGTGCAGGTGAGGATTATGCTCCGAGAATGACCTCCGATGAGTCTCTTTCTCTCCTTCGCAAATACGCGGATTCCAACCCATCGGACTACACTCCGAAATCCTATCCGGAGCCCTCCTTGAGTCAGTCCGGATATAATACCAATGAGGACGAGACGCCCTCTGTCAGCTACAGATTTATAGGCGAGGCGTACGACTGTTATCTCTTCGTTGAATACGAGGGTGAGCTTCTCATTATCGATAAGCACGCCGCTCACGAGCGGGTGATATTTGAGGAGCTTCTCGATATGCAGAAAAAGGATATGCGAGTCACCTCTCAGCAGCTTTTGCTGCCGATCAGCGTTATTCTGTCACCCGACGAGCTGTCAGCCGCAGCCGAATTTTCCACAGATCTTTCATCGGTAGGCTTTGATTTTGAGCTTTTCGACAAGCACGCAAATCTAACGGCTACTCCCGATACCGTCAGCGTATCAGATGCGGAGTCGCTATTCGTCACTATGCTCGACGAGCTTATCGAGGGCAGAGGAAATCCTGCCGTCACCGATCAGATACGCAGAGAAAAGGCGCTTTATCAGGTAGCGTGTAAGGCGGCTATCAAGGGTGGCAGGCACTACGACGACTCTATACTTAATTGGCTTATCTCGAAGCTGCTTTCCATTCCCGACATTACGGTATGTCCACACGGCAGACCCGTAGCTATCAAGCTGAAGAAGGGCGAGCTCGACCGTCAGTTTGACCGTATAAAGTAACGCCTTTGAAGCGTCAAGCTATAAAACTATGAACGAAAATTCCGAAAGGTTATATAAATGGCAAAATATACACTTCTCAAGCGGGAGGGCAAGGCTCGACGCGGTCGCTTTGAGACCGTTCATGGCACCATAGAGACCCCCGTATTTATGAACGTTGGCACCTCCGCCGCTATTAAGGGCGGCATATCCACGAGGGATCTTCTGGATGTTAACTGTCAGGTTGAGCTTTCCAACACGTACCATCTCCACATTCGTCCCGGTGACGACCTTATTTACCGTATGGGCGGCTTGCATAAATTCTTTAATTGGGATAAGCCTATACTCACCGATTCCGGTGGATTTCAGGTATTTTCTCTTGCCAAGCTGCGCAAGATAACCGAGGAGGGCGTTGCCTTCAACTCGCATATGGATGGTAAACGCATTTTTATGGGTCCGGAGGAATCTATGCGTATTCAGTCCCATCTCGGCTCTACTATTGCTATGGCGTTCGATGAGTGCGTAGAAAATCCGGCGCCCTATAATTACGTTAAGGCGTCCGAGGAACGCACGGTTCGTTGGCTGAAGCGCTGCAGAGCGGAGCTTGATAAGCTCAACGCCGCAGAGGGAACGGTCAATCCCCATCAGCTTCTCTTTGGAATTAACCAGGGCGGCACCTATGAGGATCTCCGTATCCGCAATATGCAGGCGATACGCGAGGTAGAGTGTGACGGCTACGCCATCGGCGGTCTTGCCGTAGGCGAGGAGGCGGACGTTATGTATCATATCATAGAGACCGTAGAGCCGTATATGCCTGAGGACAAGCCCCGTTACCTTATGGGTGTTGGAACACCTCAAAATATCGTGGAGGCTGTATATCGCGGTGTTGATTTCTTCGATTGCGTTATGCCGTCCCGTAATGCCCGTCATGGCAATCTGTTCACCTGGCGCGGCAAGATAAACTTGCTGAATGAGAAATATGCGGAGGACCCCCGTCCTATAGCGGAGGAATGCTCCTGCCCAGCTTGCCGTCACTATTCACGCTCTTATATACGCCATCTCTTCAAGGCGCGCGAGGCGCTTGGTATGCGGCTTGCGGTGCTTCACAATCTGTATTTCTACAATGAGCTTATGCAGAAGATACGTGACGCTTTGGACGAGGGAAGATATGAGGAATTCTACCGTACTTATCACAATTCTCTCGCTGAACGCCGCGCTGACTGATGCTTCTTGATTCATTAGCAAAGAATAGAATATAATCAGCACGTTGAAAGGCAGTGTATTATGATCTTTTCAAAGCAGATAGGAAATTTCTATAAAAGAACTCTGTTTAACCGTCAGGATCCCGACGGATCGGTATATTATTTTTTACACAAGGACTTCGATGGACTAAGCGCCGAACCCTTTAGCTTCACCACTCCTGCCTCAGACCTCCTCAAAGGAAATATATACTATTATCGGGATTTCGTTCCGGGTAAGCTCGTCGTCTTTGATCACGGTATGGGCAACGGACACCGCGCTTATATGCGTGAGATAGAGACCCTGTGCCGTCACGGCTACAGAGTACTGTCCTACGATCACACAGGCTGCAACAGCTCCGAGGGGCAGGGGATAAGGGGACTATCAGGCTCCCTCTATGATCTTGACGCCTGTATCTCAGCGATCAAATCGACAGAGGCTTTCTCGGATCTGGATATTTACGTGGTAGGGCACAGCTGGGGAGCCTTTTCGGCTATGAATATCCCTGCGTACCACCCATCAGTCAAGGCTGTGGTCGCAATGTCCGGCTTTTCTTCCGTTTCCGAAATGCTTCGTCAGGTATTCCCGAAATTTTTAGCGCCCTGGAGATCTTCCGCTCTTCAGGTTGAGGCAGATATGAACCCTGATCACTTCGGAGCTTTGGCAACGGAAAACTTGAAGGATACCTCCACCCGTGTATTGTTTATTCACTCAACAGACGATTCCACTGCATCATACACTATGCATTTTGAGAAGCTACGTCAGGCGCTTTCTCGCAACGCGAACGTTTCGTTTTTAACAGTCGAGGGCAAGGATCATAATCCCAATTATACAATTGATGCTGTGAAATATAAGAACGAGTTTTTCCGTGATCTCACCTACCGTAAGAAAAAGAAAAAGCTTCAGAGTGACGAGCAGAAATCAGCTTTTGTTTCATCCTATGATTTTTACAGAATGACAGAGCAGGATATGGAGCTATGGCAGAAGATTTTTGACTTTTTAGATAAGGAATAAGTTAATTTTTCAAAAACGTCAGTTTATTATGTTGCTCCTAAAGTACAGTTCCCTGTGAGTATAAAAGCCGCTCCTATCAGAAGAGATATCAGCGTAGCTGACGGAGAAAAACAAAATAAAACGCGAGAGCTGAAAATCTCAGCCCTCGCGTTTTTATTTAAAATCTGTTTTTCATATGCTTCTCAATAGTTCTGTCAGCATCTCTCTTAGCCGCGTCGTCTCGCTTATCGTAGAGCTTCTTACCTTTACAGAGGCCAAGACACATCTTGACGTTAGAGCCCTTGAAGTATAGGGATAAAGGTACTAAGGTATATCCCTCACGGGAAACGAGTCCCGCAAGCTTCATTATTTCTCTCTTGTGCATAAGCAGCTTTTTCGGCCGAAGCGGATCTCTGTTGAAAATATTACCCTGCTCGTAAGGGCTGATATGTACACCCAGAGCGAACAGCTCACCCCCATCGATCTCACAGTAAGCATCCTTCAGGTTAACGGTACCAGCTCTCAGCGACTTCACCTCTGTGCCGAATAGCTCGATGCCCGCCTCGTATGTCTCTATAACGAAGTAATCGTGCCTTGCCTTTCGGTTATCTGCTATAGTTTTTCCGTCTGTTTTAGCCATATTGTCTCCACTTATCCGTTTCGCACCCGTGCCACCGACCCGAATCTGTATACCTGGATATTTTAAAAACTGTACGTGCCAGCGTCACGGAGATTTATCGACTACTATTCTAACACATTTCAATGATAAAATCAACTATTTTTTAAACGTAGCGGAGCATATCTCAAGTATTTTCATTTTCAGATTGTATTTTCCCACCCTGATGAGTCTGCTTTCATCATCGGTATAACCCGAATAATCTCCCAGCGCCACGTCCAGACACAACGGCGGATACATTACGCACCACCAGTTTTTTCCTTCACCGCTTCCTATTATTATTCTCAGCGAAAGATATTCCCCTGCGGGAAGCGTGTTATCCTCATACTCACGCCGCTCGTACCACTCGCGTGTAAGCGTTACCTCTGCAGATGCATTCGATCCAAGCTCCTTAAGCCAAAGATCAACGTCACTGTCTATCTGCAAAATCACAGAACAAAGCGCACGCTCTGCCTCTTCGACACTGCCGTAGCCTGATAGCATTTCACCGTAGCTCAGAAGCAGCCTGTCTCTGATTGCAAGCTTCACCGCCTGATCTTCTTCACCGTCCGACTCCGCCAGAATATGTAATCTGATCGTATCCTCGTAAATATCAGCCTCCGCATCCGTAGGCACCACTGCGATTAACAGCGTAGCGATAAGCAGGGCGAAGCACCCCTCTAAAAATCCCTTCATAACGTATCTCCTTTTTTGTTTTGTGTCAACATTATTGTCGGGGTGCTTGACTTTTATTCACGTTGTTTATTTTTTCGAAGCTCAGACAGAAACTCGCCGACACGCCGAAGAGCCTCCTTGATATGCATAAAGGAATAGCAATAAGACGCTCGGACGTAGCCCTCTCCGCCCTCGCCGAAGGCGGTTCCCGGTACAAGCGCAACTCCCTTTGAATAGAGTAGCTTCTCGCAAAACTCATCAGAGGACATTCCCGTTGATCTGATAGACGGAAAGGCGTAGAACGCGCCAAGGGGCTCTCTGCATTCCAACCCCAGCTTGTTAAAGCCGTCAACAATAAATCTTCGTCTAGTGTCGTATTCCTTTACCATCTCCCGTACGTTCTCCTCACAGGACGTGAGTGCCTCAACTGCCGCGTATTGAGAAGTGGTTGGAGCGCACATTATCGCAAACTGATGGATCTTGGTAATAGCGCCGATAAGCTCTCTTGGACCCATAGCGTAGCCAAGACGCCAGCCGGTCATTGAGAATGCCTTGGAGAAGCCGTTTACAACGATGCATCTTTCGCGAAGTCCCTCGATCTCAGCGGGGGAAACGTGTCTTTTACCATAGGTAAGCTCTGAGTATATCTCGTCGGATATGACCGTAACGTTGGTGTCTCCGAGAACCTCCTCAATTGCCTCAAGATCCTCTCTTTCCATTATAGCGCCCGTAGGATTTGAGGGGTAGGGAAGGATCAGCACCTTCGTCTTGTCCGTGATCTTATCGGAAAGCTCCTCCCGCGTTACCTTGAATCCGTTTTCCTCCTTCGTTCTGATTATAACGGGCACTCCGCCGGAGAGCCTTGTGATCGGCTCGTAGCAAACGTAGGACGGCTGGGGGATGATCACCTCGTCACCGGGGTTCACAAGAGCTCTGATGGCCATATCTATAGCCTCGCTTCCACCAACTGTGACAAGTATTTCCTTTTCCGGATCGTATCTTACTCCGATGTGCCTTTCGGTATAATCCGCGATGCTCTCACGCAGCTTGCTCAACCCTCGGTTAGCGGTGTATCTTGTGCTTGCCCTTTCAAGCGAGCGTATTCCTGCGGATCGGATCTGCCATGGTGTTCGAAAATCCGGCTCTCCGACTCCCAAGGAGATAACGTCCTCCATAGTATTAGCGATATCGAAAAATTTGCGGATGCCGGACGGCTTTATCTCACGCACAGCATCCGAGAGCATCCTGCCGTAATCTATCATAGCGAGATCTTACTCCTTCCGTCATCCTCATTGCCCAGAAGCTCCACGCCCCACTCCTTGTATTTACGCATAACGAACTGTGTCGAGGTGGATGACACACCCTCTATTACCGCCAGCTCGTTTGCCACGAAGGAGCAGACCTCCTGAAAGCTTTTTCCTTTCACAGTAACCAGCAGATCGCATACTCCCGACATCAGCGAAACCGACTCCACAGACGGATATTTTGCTATCCTTTCAGCCACCTCCTCGAAGCCTAGTCCCGCGACGGGAACGACCTTCAGCTCTATAAGAGCTGATACTTCATTTCGGTCAGCCTCTCCCCAGTCTATAATGCTCTTATATCCTCTGATAATACCTGCTCGCTCCATGGCGGCTATCTCTCTTTTTACGTCATCCTCTTCTATGGCAAGAGCCGCGGCTATATCCCGTGCTTCAAGGCGTGCGTTGTTTTCAATAAGCTTCAGAATTTTAGTGTTCATTTTTGATTCCTCCGAATATGTTTTTTATTTTTAAGCTTATATTGCTTTTTGGATCTGTAAGGACAGATGATATTAACATGTATCGAACTCTTTCACACCGATTGCGCTTTTGCGTTCATCGGATTTGCCAATGTCCAGACATCCGGCGCAAAAGAAAACAAAAAAGTCCGCACCACACCAATATTGGTATGCTACGGACGCATATGCGTGTTACCACCGTATTTTGAATATTCCTCACGGAATATTCCTCTGTAGGTGACTACCATCACCCTGTGCTGTAACGGGCACCCCGCAGGACTTATGATACCTTTCTCGTCCTGTGCTGGCGGACTGCTTCGCGCAAATTATCATTGAGAGCTCGCACCTAATCTCTCTTCTCTGTAAATGCGTCATTTGCGTTACTTTTTCCGCGTCACTGCTTGTTAGGTATATTATACTCAATACATATGGGATTGTCAATACCTTTTTTGAAATTCCAATTATTACCTGATTATGATTGAAAAACGCAAATTTTAATTTTTAAAAAAGCTCTGCTGAATAGTAGAATATTTAATATTTATAAAAATAAGACTCTTTCTTGACAAAGAAAGAGCCCTGTGATAAAATTTATTCAATATTATTAAGTATTGAAGCCAAGAACTATCTGCGCCTTGGTAGGCTTAAACTGGGTCAGCTTTACGCCTGCGTCGCACATCATTCTTCTGGATGCTTCGGTAGAAGGAGTGTCGTGATACTTGTCCGAGAGGTAAACTACCTCCTTGACACCCGACTGTATTATTGCCTTTGCGCATTCGTGGCAGGGGAAGAGAGCAACGTACACCTTAGAGCCAAGCAGAGACTTTCCGCTTGCGTTAAGGATCGCGTTCAGCTCCGCGTGGACCACGAACTGATATTTTGTTTCTCCCTTTGTCTCGTCTCTGTTCCACGGATACTCATCGTCAGAGCAGCCCTGAGGGAACCCGTTATATCCCGTGGAGAGAATTCTGTTGTGCTCGTCTACGATGCAAGCGCCGACCTGGGTACTTGGATCCTTTGATCTCTGCGCAGCCAGAAGCGCAACACCCATGAAGTAGTCATCCCAGCTGATATAATCCTGTCTTTTATCCATAATCATCACCCCGAAGCATTAGTATAAAATAATTTTAACATAAAACCGCCCTATTGTCAACCGATTTTTATAAGTAGCGGCGAAGAGAGGAGTTACTGTGTCAAAGGAGTATTCAAGCTGCACTTTATGCGCGAGGAAATGCGGTGCTGATCGTCGCACATCCTATGGATATTGCTCTATGCCCGATAAAATTTATATCTCACGTGCATCTTTGCATATGTGGGAGGAGCCTTCAATATCCGGCACTCGCGGATCCGGTACAGTTTTCTTTTCGGGCTGCTCTCTTGGCTGTATTTACTGTCAGAACAGAGCGATCTCAAGGGGTATAACCGGTACGGAAGTAACGGTAGGCCGGCTGACCGAGATAATTCTCGAGCTTCAGTCAAAGGGAGCACACAATATAAATTTTGTTACTCCGACCCATTATGCGCCGTCAGTCAGAGAGACGGTAGAGCAAGCGAGAGGAAAGGGACTTACCGTTCCCATCGTATATAACACAGGAAGCTATGACAGCGTGGAAGCTCTCAGAATGCTGGAGGGCTACGTTGATATATACCTTGCCGATTTTAAGTATTACACACCGAAAACAGCAGCTGCTCTGTCTGACGCACCCGATTATCCGGAGGCTGCAGCTGCCGCAATCAAGGAGATGGTCAGACAGACGGGTGAGCCGTCATATACTCCGGATGGATTAATGAAGAGGGGAACGATAGTCCGTATTCTTCTGCTTCCGGGAAAGGTTGCCGAGGCAAAGCTGTCACTCAAGTATCTCTACGGAACGTACGGAGATAAAATATGCATCAGTCTTATGAGCCAATATACACCCATACCCGGAGTTAGATCTCCTTTAGATCGACGTGTGACGCAGGACGAGTATAGAGAGCTTTGCGATTACGCATCTAGGCTGGGAGTGAAGCACGGATACACTCAGGAGCGCACGGCTGCCGTAGAGAGCTTTATTCCCGACTTCGACGGTGCAGGAGTATTGTAATCGTCTGAGGCGCCCAGCTTATGCTATACGCCACGCTGATAAAAAACAAGATAATAAGTCGAATTTTAGTCGAAAATTTGACACGCCCCCATGGTAAACGCAAATAGCGCGTCTACGGATATACTCCGCCGACGCGCTATTTTATTATTTTCCGATCTTTTTCAGTGCGTTTTCTCTATCACGCAATCTGTAGTGGCGGGATCTCTTTTTTCTGATATATACGGTATATACCGCCAAAGCGATAACCGCTACGATGATCGTAATGCTCGTTATGTGAACCCATGGCTCAGTTGCGTTTTCTGTCTTCAGACTTTCCCACAGAGCGTTGACGTGAGCCTGGATCTCAGGAGAAAAGCTCTTGTATCCGGGCGAGTAGTCATACTCCTCGTTAGCCTCGGCAGGTGTCTTTCCGTACAGAATATCCCACCAGTCGTCGTGAAGCTCAGCCATACCCTCGGAATATTCCTCGTTGTCCAATACCAAGGTGTTAGGAGAGGCGTATCCTATGTATAGGGCATTGGCAACAGCTACCTCCTCCGATAGCATAAAGTTGATGTACTCGTTTGCCGCATCCTTGTTTCTTGAGTTCTTAGGAATGCACATAGCGTCTACGAAGTAGTTAGTGCCCTCTATAGGATAGTAGAAGGCAAGGTCCTCGTTCTGATACGCCATGGTGAGAAAGTCGCCGGCAAAATAGGGAGCTATGGCTGCGGAAGCCGTTGTCATCTTGTTGAATATCTCGTCGTTGACGTAGCCCTGCAGATATTCCTTCTGTTGAACTAACTTTGCAAGCGCAGAGTCCCAAACTGCAGGATCGGTCGAGTTTATGTCCATATTCATATAGTACATAGCCGAGCCGAATGCGTCGCGGGGATTGTTGAACTGGAGGATTTTTCCTCTGTATTTAGGGTTCCAGAGCAACCCCCAGCTCTCTTCCAGGTAATCTTCCTCGTCAACCAGCGCCGTGTTATAAATAACGCCAAGCATACCGTAGGTATAGGGAACCGAGTGCTTGTTGTCAGGATCGTAATAAGCGGCGTCGCCCTTAAATCCGTCGTCAATATACTCAAAGTTCGTTATAATTGAGTAGTCAAGCTCAGCAAGCATTCCCTCGTTGATCATTTTCTCGATCATATAGTCGGAGGGAATAATAACGTCGTAATTGCCCGCCTCACTTGCAAGTTTGAAGTACATATCCTCGTTTGTTGCGTAGGTAGTGTAATTTACCTTGATGGAGTAGCCGTATTTCGAGGCGAGGTGCGTATTGAAGTACTCCTCAAATGCCGCATTGGTATCCAGAGATCCCTCAAAGCCGTCAGAGATATATTCGCCCCAGTTGTATACATTCAGAGTTACAACGTTACCGGAAACAGCAGGGCCCCCGTCGCTGTTATCATCGCAGGAAAACAGTGAAAATGTCAATACTGCCAAGAGAAAAATGGCTAAAACAAGCTTTTTTGTCATTTTACGCCACCTGCCTTTCTCTTTTTCTCAACCTTCTTGCCACTCTTGAAGTTTGATATCAGAAGCATAACGAATATGACTATGACGATAAGGGTGGAGAGCGCGTACATATCGGGCGTGACCTTTTTCTTGGTCATCGAATATATAAGCAGAGGCAGGGTCTGGAAATTGGACGATCCTACGAAATACGAAATAACGAAATCGTCAAGTGACATAGTGAACGCCATAACCATTCCGGAAAGAACTCCGGGCATAATGTTCGGCAGCTTTACCTTGAAGAACGCCTGCAGGGGCGTACAGCCAAGATCAAGAGCAGCCTCGGAGAGTGAATCTCCAAGCTCGTTTATCCTTGGCAGAACAGAGAGAATAACGTAGGGCAGACAGAAGGTAACGTGAGATATCAGCATAGCTGTAAAGCCCATATCCTCATACGTGATTCCGAGTATACCGGCAAGGGCGACGAAGAATAGCATCATCGACATACCCGTAACTATATCCGGATTCATCATTGGAATATTTGTAACAGAATTGATCGCAGTCTGTAGCAGCTTGCTTCTCATTCTGTATATTCCCTCAGCCGCCGCAGTACCGATAACGGTCGAAATAAGCGCGGACAGCACGGCAAGTATCAGAGTATTGCGAAGAGCAACGAAGGTCTCCGGAGAATTGAAAAGCTCCACGTACCATCTGAAGCTGAAGCCGGTAAATACGGCAGTGCTGTTCGAAGAGTTGAACGAGAAGAAGATCAAGGTTAGAATTGGTATATACAATATACCAAAAATGAGGAATAAGTAGATTTTTGATGCGATCTTCATACGATAATACCCCCTTCCTCGTCAGAGAAACGGTTCATTATGGTAAGGGAAATAATTATCAGCACCATCATAACCAGCGATATTGCGGCTCCCGTATTCAGAGCGCCGGTGACGAACTGTCTCTCGATGGTATCACCTATCAGCTCAAAGGTTCCTCCACCCAGCTTCTGAGAAATGTAGAACGTGCTGATAGAAGGTACGAGAACCATAGTTACTCCGGATATAATACCGGACATAGAGAGGGGAAGTATAACTCTTGTCATGACCTGAATAGGCTTGCAGCCAAGGTCGCTTGCCGCCTCCCACATATGCTTATCTATCTTTGATACGCAGGTGTAAATGGGCAGAACCATATAGGGCAGGAAATCGTAAACCATACCGAATATGACGGCGCCCTTCGTTCCTACTATATGCATAGTGGTGCCGAGCAGAGTATTAAGAAATCCTCCGTCGTCAAGTATCGCCATAATAGAGTAAGTACGAATCAACAGATTCGTCCACATCGGAAGCATCAGAAGCATAACGTACAGCCTCTGCTTCTCCGGCTTTGCCTTAGCGATTATGTATGCCAGCGGGTAACCGATGATCAGGCATACGAAGGTAGCTATTACGGATAACTCAACGGACAAAGTGAATATTGGAGCATAGTCTCCAAGTGACACGATATTCTCAAAGGAAAACGAGCCTTCGGAATCTGTAAAAGCGTAATATAGTACGATAATCAGCGGCAGAACAATGAATAATATAGCCCAAAAAATATGTGGAGCTGCCGCGATCGACCGCATTATCGAATTCTTTTTCTTCATCTTAATTTCCATTCCGTCGCCTCTCAGCGACATAACAAAAATTTATCGGAGCTATGTATCAGTGATAATACTCCGTGAAAAAACAGCTTGGGTGAGCCCCGTCAGAACTCCTCTGCAGCGTCAGCGTCGGATAGTCTGTCCATCTCGTCGGAGAAGGATGAGTAGTCGCCGAACATTCCCGAATACTTGGATTTTTTCATAATATGGATCGCATCCGGTTCTATATACAGACCGATAGTAGCATCGGGAGATACGTAGTCTGTGGTCTGTATCATCCATTTGAATCCGCGAATGTCAACTATAATTTCGTAATGCACGCCCTTGAAGGTAACGCTCGTGACCTTGCCCGTCAGCATACCTGCCTCCGGAGCAACTACGTCAACGTCCTCGGGTCTTATCACAACGTCAATAGGCTCGTTCTTTTCAAATCCGCCGTCAACGCAGTCGAAGGTGTGACCGGAGAAGCGTACGAGCTTGTCCTCAAGCATAGTTCCGTCAATTATATTACTCTCGCCGATAAAGTCCGCGACGAAGGCGTTCTCCGGCTCATTATATATGTCGGTAGGAGTTCCTATCTGCTGTATCTCGCCCTCTGCGATGACCACGATGGTGTCAGACATAGAGAGTGCCTCCTCCTGATCGTGTGTAACGTAGATGAACGTGATGCCGATAGCCTGTTGTATTGTCTTAAGCTCGTTCTGCATATCCTTGCGCAACTTCAGATCAAGAGCGCCGAGAGGCTCGTCCAGCAACAGAACCTTAGGATGAGAGATAAGTGCTCTTGCGATAGCCACACGCTGCTGCTGTCCTCCGGACAAAGTGCTGACGCTCTTGTTCTCAAAGCCGGCAAGCTTGACCATCTTCAGCATTTCCTCTACTCTCTCGCGTATCGTATCCTCAGCCAGCTTCTTCAGCCTGAGAGGAAATGCGATATTTTCATACACGTTTAGGTGAGGGAACAGCGCGTATTTCTGAAAAACTGTGTTGATATTTCTTTTGTGAGCGGGAACGTCGCTTATCTCCGTGCCGTCGAAATAAAGTCCGCCCTCGTCAGCGGTTTCAAATCCGCCGATGATCCTCAGCATAGTGGTCTTGCCACAGCCGGATGGACCGAGCAAAGTAATAAACTCGCCGTCCTTGATATAAAGATTAATGGAATCAAGTACCTTTTCGCCATCAAAAGATTTTGAAATCCCCTTTAACTCAATGAGCTTTGCCATTTTCTTAAAATCTCAGATCCTTTCCCTGACGCATAGCGCCTTACTCTTGCAGACCGTCTTGTAAAAACTTGTCGATCTATCAATAGGTGTATTATAACAAAAAGCTTTGCAATTTGCAATAGTTTTCTACATTTTTCTTTTTGTTTTTTTTGAGGTTTATCCGTGATTTAACGTATTTGACTGTAATTATCTCAGCTATTTTTTTACAAATCTCCCTAAAACCCCCAAAACCTCCCAAAATCTCCTAAAATCCCGTTTTTTGCTTTCCGAACAGATTATCAAGCTCAGAGATCACGGAGATAAGAAAAACGCCGTATATCCAATATCCCTCCCCAAAGCTCCACATCAAATAAAGAGACAGCGTCACCGCAAACGAGGATACTGCGAGAGAAATAGTGTCCAGAGTCCTGTACGCCCACAAGGGCGCGCAGCATCTGTCGATCAGCGAGCGTATAATACCGTAGCCGTCGTAGTTTCTTACAGGCAGAAGATTCGAGATGGCTGTGATCACGTTAACTATAATAAAGGTATTAACGTGGATTTCGAATGTGATTCCAAGGAGCAGGGCAAGTAAGGCGGTCGCAAAATTAGCCACGGCTCCTGAGGCGTAGAGCCAAATCTCTTTTGAATAAGAAAGAGTATCCTCGTTTTTTATCCTAAAGCCGTTGGCGTGTCCGAGTATTCGGCCTCCCCTTCCGTTTATAAGCAGCAGGCAGCACTCGTGTCCGCATTCGTGAATAAGGACGGATATTAGGGTAAGCCCCGCAACGAAGGGACTGCCGAAGCCGTATATGATGAGAACCCAAAAAAATATAGCCGTTGTACCTTCTAAAAAGCATAGAAAACCCTTGAATTTGCTTAAAAATTCGTTAATATGCATAAAAAAGCTCCTCTCTTAATGTGCAAAAAGCAGAAAATGAAAAAAACACGAAACACTCCTTGAAATAACAAATGTTTTGTGTTAAAATTATATTACCTATAAAAATAGGGAAATTCCCGAAAAGGAGAAAAAGATGAAAAGCTATTTGAAATTACTCCTGGCCGCTCTTCTTGCTCTCACACTGATTTTTGTTTGCGTATCGTGTGACGGTGGCGAAGGCTCAGGCTCTGCAGGAGGCGGAGCAGGTGGTACCGATATCACTATTGTTCCCAATCCCGATCCTGCGATCGATACTTATCTTGTCGATTTCGTATACAGGTATACCACTACCTATATCAACGACTTCGACAGAATGGAAGTTAAGGAGTACAACCAGCGCGTTGAGCGTATTGAGATCCCCGTAAACAATACAGGTTTTACCGCTGAGCATAAGGCAAAGATAGACGCTATTCTTTACAAGGGCTACGGCTTCGCAGGCTGGTATTCCGAGTGGGATAGCGAGAACAACGCTGTAGCAGGCTCTGCTTACGATTTTGCTTCGGCAACCGGCGCTATTACAAAGGACCTTGTGTTCTATGCAGACAGAGGTGATCTTGCAGGTACCAACGTTTCCTGGAAAATCACAACTGTGGGCGAGGGCAAGGAAGCGATCAACACCCTTACCATTAAGGGTACAGGCTCTACCTTTGACTACGAGAACGCAGAGCCTATTACTGTTCCTTGGTACGATGTGCGTACGACCATCCACAGAATAGTAATAGAAGAGGGCGTTACCGTTATAGGTAAGAATACCTTCAACGGTCTGACCAATGTCAGCGAGATCGTATTCCCCGAGTCTCTTGTTGAGATCCGCGATTCTGCGTTCAAGAATAATAAGAAGCTTAAGCTTCTCGAGACTCCCGAGAATCTTGTTACCCTTGGTGATAACGCATTCTCCTACAACACGGCTCTTAAGGGCATCGTTCTGAACGACGGTCTCGAGACTATCGGAAGTTCTGCGTTCAACGGCTCCAATAATGCGACCTACGTCGTTATTCCCGCATCTCTTAAGTCTATAGGCGCATCCGCTTTCCATCCCGGCTCAACCAACGGATCGGAGAATATGTCTAAGCTTAAGACGGTTTATTCCAGAGGTACAGAGGCTCACTTCAATTCTATTGAAATAGGCATAAGCAACACTTGGTTCAGCGATCTTGCATCCGTATACTATACACCTGAGGATCTCTCTCTCGTAGAGACTACACCCGGTCCGTATTGGTCATACGACGAGACTACAGGCGAGCCTGTTCCAAAGTACTTCATCGTTAAGTATATGCTTGACTCCTCGATCTACGGCTCCAAGATACCCTTCGCATTCGATTACCTCAAGACCGACGTTACCTACGAGGAGGTTGACGTTGAGGAGATTATAGTTAACGAGGAGACCGGTGAAGAGGAGACCGTTACCCATAAGGAGACCGTTGCGGTAGTTAAGGCAACGGCTACCAAGGCTAACGAGCTTTATCCCAAGACTCTTAAGTATCACGGCTTCGAGTTCGTAAGCTTCGACTATCCCGTCGACAAGAGCACCGGCGCAGAGGTCGAGATGGTTATCAAGGAGGGCACAGTATTCTCCGGTGATATCAAGGTAACCTGCAGCTCTTACATAAAGGGTAGCAAGGCTTCCGGCTATCTCAGCAAGAACAACGGTATCAGATGGTCCTACAGCGACGGTATTGTTTCTATTGGTACTGTTGCTAAGCGCGGTACTGAGGAGAACGTTATCAGCTTCTTCGCTTCTAAGTACAGCAAGACCGTTAACGCTTCTACCGCTATTTCCGATGTGATCGCCGCAGATAAGGCTGATGAATTCGCAGCTAACCTTATGGCGACATTCTCAGTTGGTGATGCTACTTATGCATCCTGCGCGACCGTAGCTGATCTTGCCACCAAGATCGCGGCTGATCAGTCCGCTCTCGGCGTATTCAAGATCTGGGATTACCTGGCACCCGAGGATACAGGCGGTCTGTGGGCGAACGGACGTTCTAACGCCGGCAAGGTTAAGGCAGTTGTATTTGCCGAGGATTGCTATATCGAGCATATAGGAAGCTATGCGTTTGCAGGCCTCGTTTCTATTTCTGATATTCAGATCCCCGCAAGCGTTAAGACTATAGACGTTACCGCTTTCAGCGGATGTTCAATTATGACCTCTGTATACTTCAAAGGTACTGATGCCGCTTCCTGTGCGGTTGTTAAATCAGGCGTCGCAACGGATAAGATCGTTACCTCAAATGACGCGTTCACCGGTATGCGTGCTACCGTATATGCAAAGACAGAGGCTCCTACAGCTGAGTCCGGTAATTATTGGTGGGAAGGCGCAAACAAGTCCATCGTTGCTTGGAAGCTTGATAACGGCGTTCTTACTCTCGGCGGTCCCGCTGTAATGTACGACTTCGAATCGGCAGATAAAGCTCCCTGGTACGCAGCTAAGGATTCTATATCCTCTGTTGTTATAGAGGGACATATTACCTCCGTATCCGCTAATCTTGTTAACGGCTATACAGGTGTTACGTCTATTCAGTTCAAGGGTGGCGACGTTCGTATAATTCCCAAGACTGCTTTTGCAGGTACAGGCGTTCTTGCAAACACCGCATCCTACAATAGCAAGGGCCTTCTTATCATTAACGAATACCTTCTTGCGACCAAGACCGACGCTGCGTTCGTCGAGGTACCCTTCTACACCATCGCGATTGCAGAGGGCGCGCTTGACGGCTGCACCGCTGTTAAGGAACTCTATATTCCCAGCACCGTTCAGGGTCTTCACGCAAACGTATTCGAAGGTAAGGCTATAGAGACTATCTACTACGAGAGTGCTTCTGTTACCTGGAAGGCTCTTACCGCAGGCGTAACTCTTCCTGAGGGCGTTAAAGTATGTCTTATGGTCTATAATCCTGAGGTTGACGAGGGCTTCTACGGCTTCGAAATTAACGAAGACGGTTCCTACACTATCTATCAGGGTAGTGACGAAGAGGCTGCTGAATAATTAACGTTATATTCTGATGCTTCAGAAAAATAGAGGCAGGACGGGTGACCGTCCTGCCTTTTGTATGTTTAGAAATAATAGATCCATATCAACGTTTGGCTTGAAAACGGATTGTTATCAGCATTTTTAGTGAGAAAGGATTGCCTTTTGGATAATAGCTTTGTTAAGGAAAAAGATCAAAGCAGCAAAAAAGAGTTTCTAAAAGTATAAGAAAAAATGAAAGCCTCTCAGGTCTGAATTACCAAATGGTAAACAGCTCTGAGAGGCTTCACTTTTATTTTATCTTTTTTGGCATTATTACGGATGAGGGGGATCTTATCTCTCTGGTCTGTCCGCCCTTGACCTCTAAAAGCAGCATGCCTGAGGTACGGTCTACGTCCACGACTCTGCCGGTGCGCTTTTTATCGCCGTCGATATACTTGATTTTTTTATCGCGCAGAGCAAATTTTCTGTAATACGCATCCATATATTTACCCGGGCTTCTTATGCTCGTATACGCGGCGAAGAACTTGTTCAGCACGTTCTGTGCTATCAGCATAGATATCGGAGCGTTATCACTCTCGAAAACCTTTCGTATCATATCGGAAAGCCTCGGTGGAAAGCTTTCCTTGGTGAGCTTAACAGCCATAGTAACGATAAGATATTCGTATGAGGAGAAGGAATTCAGCTTTCCCTCAACGGCGCATCCGCCAATACGCAGACCGTCGCAGTAGATATCGCTTACCCATCCAAGTCCCAACGGCAGAGTAGTATGCTCCTCCAACGCAGTGATCAGTCCAACAGCGGAGAGATGTCCCAGCATGCTGGCTTGAGAAGGAAAGAATGTGGGGCGCAGAAGTATAGACATAAATACTCCTCTTTCATATTCTCCGTCCGGAAGCTTAGTAGCTGTAATGGGGGAGGCGGACTGAGCATCCGTGAAGATAACGTATCTGTCATCATAGCCCTCGTTTGCGTACTTCCGCGCCAGCTGAACGGTGGATGAAAGCGCTCTGTGATATTCAAATTTTATATTACTTCCGTCAGACGTTCTGAACGTTGAAAGCTTGAAATCACCTTCCGCCATATCCGTTTCTCCTTATAGTTTTAAAGACTTATATCAGTATGCCTTACCCCAGAGAACTGTCTTTTTTGCTTCCTTGCCGCAGCATACACATCTGTCACCCACGGCTTCCGCATCAAAGGGAATACATCTGGAGGAAACGTCAGCCTCCTCCTTGAGCTTAAGCTCACATTCCAGATCTCCGCACCACATAGCCTTGATATATCCATTCTCGCGGGATGCGATATCCTTAAGCTCGTCAAGGGTAGTAGCGGTAAAGGTACGTGCGTCTCTGTTTGCCAGAGCCTTCTCGTAGAGAGCGTCGCGAAGCGCCTTGAGAGACGCGTTGACCTCATCTACAAGATTGTCGATAGACACAAAGGACTTCGCTCTGTTGTCGCGGCGAACTATAACGCACTTCTTTTCAGAGAGATCTCTGGGTCCTATCTCAACTCTGAGAGGAACACCCTTCATCTCGTATTCAGCAAATTTCCATCCGGGAGATTGATCGGAGTCGTCCATCTTGACCCTGATACCTGCCGCCTGGAGAGTCTCAACAAGACCTCTTGCAGCGTCCAGAACGCCCTCCTTATGCTGCTGAACGGGAATAACCACGACTTGAATAGGAGCAACGCTTGGAGGCAGCACCAGACCGGAATCGTCTCCGTGAGTCATAATAATACCGCCGATTATACGTGTAGAAACGCCCCAAGAGGTCTCGTACGCATACTTAAGGGTGTTATCGCTGTCGAGGAACTGAATATCAAATGCCTTAGCAAAGCCGTTACCGAAGTTGTGGGAGGTACCGCCTTGCAGAGCCTTTCCGTCGTGCATAAGCGCCTCAACGGTGTACGTAGCCTCAGCGCCCGCGAACTTCTCCTTGTCGGTCTTACGTCCCTTAACGACGGGAATACCCAGATCATTCTCAAAGAAATCTGCGTAAACGTTCAGCATCTGAACGGTTCTCTCCTCGGCCTCCTCGGCGGTTCTGTGCATAGTGTGACCCTCTTGCCAGAGGAATTCACGGGAGCGAAGGAAGGGACGGGTAGTCTTCTCCCAACGTACGACAGAGCACCACTGATTGTATACCTTGGGCAGATCTCTGTAGGATTTTATTATGTTTGCGTAATGCTCGCAGAAGAGAGTCTCGGAAGTAGGACGAACGCAAAGTCTCTCGGCAAGCTTCTCATTACCACCGTGAGTTACCCATGCAACCTCAGGCGCAAAGCCCTCCACGTGATCCTTTTCCTTTTTCAAAAGGGACTCGGGTATGAACATAGGCATATAAACGTTCTCAACACCCGTCGCCTTAAATCTTGCATCCAGGATCTTCTGTATATTCTCCCAGATTGCATATCCGTAGGGGCGTATGATCATACAGCCCTTAACGCTTGAGTAGTCGATAAGGTCAGCCTTCTTAACTATATCTGTATACCACTTTGCGAAGTCCTCATCCATAGAGGTTATCTGCTCCACAAGCTTCTTGTCGTTAGCCATAATAGTGAAATGTCCTTTCGTAAACAATATATCAGGATAAATTATATACTAATTTTAACGCTTTGTCAAGCGGTTTTGTTAGCTACAGGCGTATTTTTGTTTAAAGTGGTATAGAAAAAGAGCATACTTTAGCAAAGTCAAAAAAACGCTAAAAGGGATAAATCAAAAATATTTGTTAATAAACCGAGAATTTTTGCAATAGGACTTGAAAAAACATTCAGAATATACTATAATATATAAGAGTTTTTGACATAAAATGAATTTTTTGTCACTCAAATATTCAAATTTGACAATAAAAGGGTAAGAAAATGAAAAAATATACAGAAATGAGCAGGGCAGAGCTTCTGGAAGAAAAGGAAGCGGTGCTTCGTTCCTACGAGGAATATAAGAGTCAGGGGCTGAATTTAGACCTATCGCGCGGCAAGCCTAATTCCGATCAGCTGGATATCAGCCTTCCGCTATTGTCTGAGGCGCGTCCCAGAGAGAAGTGCTTTTCAGAAAACGGAGTCGATTGCCGTAACTACGGAGTTCTTGACGGTATCCCGGAGATGAAGCGCCTGTTTGCTGATATGCTTGGGCTTAAGCAGGAATATATCGCGGTAGGAGGTAACTCCTCACTTCAGCTTATGTACGATACGCTGACCAGAGCTATGCTTTTCGGCGTGCTGGGGTCTCCTCGCCCCTGGTGCAAGGAGGAGAAGCTTAAGTGGATCTGCATAACGCCCGGCTATGACAGACATTTCAAGATGACCGAGTATCTCGGCTTTGAGCTTTTGTCTGTTCCTATGACCTCAACCGGACCTGATATGGATATGGTCGAGAAGCTTGTTCTCGATCCTGCCGTTAAGGGTATCTGGTGCGTTCCCAAGTACTCCAATCCAACGGGCAACACCTATTCCGATGACACGGTACGCCGTCTCGCGTCAATGAAGTGCGCGGCGCCCGATTTCCGTATAATGTGGGATAACGCCTACGCCGTACACGATCTCGGTGAGGAGGGCGACCACCTCCTTGATATCTTTACCGAGGCAGAGAAGTACGGCAACCTCGACCGCGTATTCTACTATTCCTCAACCTCCAAGATCACGTTCCCGGGCGCCGGAGTCGCTCTTATGGCGGCTTCTCCGGCTAACCTTAAGCAGATATCTACCTATCTTGGTGTTCAGACGATCGGCTACGATAAGCTGAATCAGCTTCGTCACACCGCGTATTTCAAGGATGGCGCGGCAGTGCACAAGCATATGATGCGTTTGGCTGAGTTTATCGGTGAGAAGTTCAATATCACCCTTTCCGCACTTGACACCCTTGACGGACTTGGCATAGCGGAATGGACTAAGCCGCGCGGCGGTTATTTCGTATCTCTGAACGTTATGCCCGGTACTGCGCGTAGGGTATTCGAGCTTATGAAGGACGCAGGAGTGACTCTGACGTCTGTTGGCGCAACCTTCCCATACGGTGTAGATCCGAGAGACGAGAATCTTCGTATTGCCCCAACCTATCCCACCAATGACGAGCTAAGGACAGCAACAGCCATACTTACGGTAGCGGTGCGCCTTGCGGCTATAGAAAAGCTGCTTCTAGCATAAGCCTGAGGCAGTGCTGTTAGTCATATCTTATAATATCCCCCCGAGACAGCGTTTCGGGGGGATTCTATCATATTAATGAAGCTTTTTGTGAGATGCTTTCCGATTATCCGCGCTTTAGGTTTGTCGTGAAGCCTGGGCGGTGAGTGAATTATTGTACGTTATCTCTGAAGCCCTTTCCGAGAATCTCACTGGTTTTCGTTATTATAATAAAGGAATGTGGGTCGATTTCGTAAACTCGCTTCCTCAGTCTTATTGCCTCACCTCTCTTGCAAACGGTCATAATAATCGTTCTCTCATCACCGCTGAACGCGCCCTTGCCATCAACTACCGTTGCGCTGTGATGCATATTCTCGGTGATATAATTGATGATCAGATCAGCCTCCCGGGTAATGATCGTGAAGGATTTACACATATTGATCGAGTCGATAATATCGTCTACGATGAATACCTTAGCAAACAGTCCCATTATAGAAAATAAGCCAACCTCAAAGTTTATGCCCACCCCCGTGTCGAGAAATTCCAGGAAAGAGCAGCACGCAATAAGTAGGTCCGTGCATAAAAGTGCGGTGGCGACGTTCATGCACGTGTTCCTTTTCAGTATCAGGGCTACAATATCCGTGCCACCGGATGACGCCTTGCATTTGAATATAATTGCTGAGCCCACCCCCGTCAGAACTACAGCATAGATAAGCTCCAGGAGCGGATAGTGAGTCAATGGCTCGCTAAGGGGAATAAGACACTCGAAAAGCCTGTTCTCAAGAGACATCATCAGCGAGCAGTATATCGTCAACCCTCCGCACTCACGGCCAAGAACAATAACGCCGACGATCAGCAGCGTAAGGTTTATAAACAGCATATACGTAGCTTGGCTGAATGTGGGTAACAGCCTTGCAAGTATTATTGAAAGTCCGCTGACACCGCCTGTGGCAAATCCGTTAGGAGCCTTAAAAAAGAATATTCCGACTGTCATCAGCAATATTCCGAGATTCAGAAAAGCGAAATACCGGAGGCCACCGACAATGCGTTTCTTTTTTTCTTCACAATCCACCGTGTGCATTTTTTATCTCCGACCTCCTAAAACTGATTATTGTACAGAACAAAGTACAATAATATTTTATCATATTATTATAATAAGTCAATACTTTTTTTTCTGAAAAATCTCTTTTGACGGTTATTTTTAAAAATACTCTCATATATTTTTTAAATTCTTGAAAAAAAAGACTGTTTATGATATAATTAAGAAGACAGACTGCAATTATATATTTCAGATGATAATTTGCGTTACCGATACGCAATTAACGATCGGTATACCGGAACAATGAAAAGTTAAAAATTCCGAAAGGGAAATACGATGACCAAGGAACAAGCATTAGAGAGGGCAATTTGGCTCCGTGAAGAGATAATTCGTAATTCAAAGCTTTATTACGAGCAGGACGCTCCACAGATATCGGACTACGATTACGATATGATGTTCAAGGAGCTTACTTCTATAGAGGAAGAGTTTCCGGAGATTCGCACCCCCGACTCGCCTACGGGTAGAGTTGGAGGCAAGGCTCTTGATAAATTCGATAAATTCACACATAACGTCAGAATGGGCAGCTTGACAGACGTATTCTCCTACGAGGAGCTTTCCGCCTTCACCGACCGCATGTCTGACGCACTTGGTAACGATGTGGAGTATTCGGTAGAGCCTAAGATCGACGGTCTGTCCGTGGCACTTATTTACAGAAACGGTATTTTCGTTCAAGGTGCTACACGCGGTGACGGCGAGGTCGGAGAGGACGTAACCGAAAATCTACGTACAGTCAGATCAATTCCATTGAAGCTGAACGAGCCTCTTCCTTATCTCTGTGTCAGAGGTGAGGTCTATATGTCAAAGAAGGTTTTCGAGGAGCTGAACGCGGCGAGAGAGCAGGCGGGTATGCCTTTGTTTGCGAATCCGCGTAACGCGGCGGCAGGCTCGCTCCGTCAGCTTGATCCAAAGATAGCCGCATCACGCAGGCTGGATATACTTGTGTTCAATCTTCAGGAGGGTTCTCTCTATCAGGACGGAAGAGCCTGTCTTACTCATTCCGAATCCCTTGACAGACTTGACGAGCTTGGCTTTACCACGGTCACAAACCGTATCGTTGCTCAAAGCTACGGTGAGGTTCGGGATCATATAGCTTATCTTGGCGCGAGCAGAGACAGTCTTGCCTTCGATATGGACGGCGCGGTCGTCAAGATAAATAAGCTTTCCGAGAGAGTAGCGGTAGGCGAGGGAACAAGCACTCCAAAGTGGGCTGTCGCCTACAAGTATCCACCGGAGGAAAGGGAGACGAAGCTTTTATCCATTGATATTCAGGTAGGCAGGACGGGAGTTTTGACTCCTACTGCTAATCTTTCGCCGGTGCGTCTTGCGGGTACTACAGTATCCCGCGCGACTCTCCACAACGCTCAGTTCATTAGCGATAGGGATATACGCATAGGTGACACGGTGGTAGTGCGTAAGGCTGGCGAGATAATACCCGAGATAGTCAGAGCGGTCACGTCGTCCAGAGACGGCACGGAGCAGATATTTTCTATGCCCGATCTATGCCCGTCCTGCGGCTCTCCGGTAGTGCGTGACGAATGCGGTGAGGGAGCGGCTACCCGCTGTGTTAATCCGGCTTGTCCCGCGCAAACCTCAAGAAGCATAACCCACTTCGCGTCAAAGGGCGCGATGGATATAGACGGACTCGGTCCGCAGGTGGTAGAGCTTCTTCTCTCCGCAGGAAAAATACGCGATATAGCTGATCTATACACACTCAGAACAGAGGATATAGAGGGACTTGACCGAATGGGCAAAAAGAGCGCGGAAAATCTCATCTCGGCTATTGAAACCTCAAAATCCCGTGGACTTGAACGCCTTCTCTACGCCCTCGGTGTCCGTCAGGTAGGTGAGGTCGCAGCGGAAGAGATCGCACGCAGATTCAGAACGATAAACGCTCTCTTTGGGGCAACGGCGGAGGATTATCTTTCCGTTAAAGATATAGGCGAGATAACCGCTACGGCACTCGTTGAGTTTTTTGCCGATCCTTCGGTGCGGGAGCTCTGCGACAGACTTCTCTCCCTCGGTGTTTCGGGTGAAGCTGTTTCGGAGGAGAGAGGAGTTCTCTTCGAGGGTATGACCTTTGTTCTGACGGGCACTCTTCCAACTATGACCAGGGACGAGGCGTCAGATCTCATAAAGGCAAACGGCGGTAAGGTATCCGGTAGTGTTTCGAAAAAGACCACGTACGTCGTAGCGGGAGACGAGGCAGGCTCGAAGCTAACTAAGGCGAGGGAGCTTGGTATCAAGGTTATAGACGAAAATGAGCTTCTTTCGATGCTCGGAAAATAAGTCCTTAATTCTTAATACAAATCACAAAACAAATAAAACAGTCGATAATGCAGGGCAGACCTTGTATTATCGACTGTTTTATGATTTGTCTTCTATTGATATTTCCGTTCTTTTATGCGTTATTGGATGTGTAAATGATATGCTCACGCACGTCAGATCAAAGTCTCCGGACTCTCTGTCACCGTAGAGAAAATCCCCAACGAGAGGGTGCCCGATATAAGCCATATGTACTCTTATTTGGTGCGTTCTTCCCGTGTATAGAGAAATATCGCACACCGCTACGTTTCCGTCAGCCTTTATTACTCTGTACTCGGTGAGCGCCCTCTTTCCGTCGGGGGCGACGATCCTCTTTACCGAGTCCTCGTTCTCCCGTCTTATCGGCGCGTCTATGAGAAGGTGATCAGGGCAGGGTGATCCCTCTACCGTACATCTGTATTTTTTAACAAAATCGCCCCGTCGCATTCCCTGCGAGAGCGTATTTGCGGTCAGCTGGTCCTTTGCTATAAGCACAATCCCCGACGTATCCCTGTCAAGTCTGTTTACTGATCTGAAGACGAAATCCCCCTTGAAGTAGCCCATGACCCCGTTAGCAAGCGTGGGCAGACTGTTTCCCTTTGACGGATGCGTAGGCATATTTCGCGGCTTATTCACCGCTAACAGATAGTCGTCCTCGTATACTATGTCAAGAGGGATATCCATAGCCTCTATGCCATCGCTTTTCTTCTCCGGCAGCTTCAAGATCAGAATATCTCCTGCGTGAAGAATCCTACGCACCGTAACGGCTTCGCCAAAGACGGATATACCGCCCATTTTCGCTTTTTTTAGTAGATTATTTGAGATCTTTTCGCGAAGCAAAAGCTCCTTTACGGTTATTCCGTCATCCGCTTCGTCTATTCTGTATTCTATTTGCTTCACGTTTTCCTCCGTTCCAAAGTAATAGTTCAATTAAATAACCGCCACGATCGTAATTATATCAATTTTTCTTTTCTGTGTCAAGGACCGTGAGACGAAATGATAAATTGTAATGCGATAATTATTATTGACAGCATTTGTGCCCGGTGTTATAATTGTTTTAAATACTTCTCTCGAGGTTAAAATATGAACGCGGAATATTTAAAATGTAATCCTGTTTTCTGGTCGAGGCTGGGATTTTGCTACGATCCTCCACTTAAAAACGAAGAAGGAAAGCCTCTTGTTTTTACTGAAAATTTTGAAAAATACGTAAAGCACCACATCGATTTTTTATCCAGAGACGTAAAGATCCACACGTGTATTTTGCACTTGGGGTGGATGGGCGTCAATGAATACGATTACTCATTGACTGACAGAGTTCTCGAGTCAGTCTTTTCAGCGGGTGACGACGTTTTATTTATTCCCAGAATTAAGCTTAACGTACCGATAGATTGGTGTAGGGAGAATCCGGAGGACGTTTTCGTATATTACGGAGGTCCACAGACTAGGGAGGAGATCGCCTCAATGGTTGGAACCGACAAGCAGGATTATTTCGGATACGATGCTACAAACGGATACTATCGCTCGGGTGACTACGTAGATAAGCGGGCAAATGTTGGAGGGATGATAGCACGTCAGAGCTTTTCATCTGAAAAGTGGCTTGTGGATGCCGGCGAAGCTCTGACACGTCTTGTCGACCGACTTGAATTCGGTAAATATGCCGACAGGATCATTGGCTATCATCTTGCGTACGGCATCTCGGGCGAGACTGTCACTTGGGGCAGAATCAACAAGCGCTACGGCGATTATGGCATTAACAACCGCCGTGCATTCTTTGACTACGGTCTCAAAAAATACGGGAGCCTTCAAGCGCTCAGAGAAGCCTGGTGCCAGCCGGAGCTGACAATAGAGAGCCTCTGCGTTCCTACACCGGAGCAGAGAACCGGCAAGGCAGATACATTGACGTGTTTTATGCGAGGAAGTAGAGAGGACGCGATATGCATTGATTACGATGAGTTTGTCTCCGAGACGAATGCTTCTGCCCTCGAATATTTCGCTAAAATTGTAAAAAACAAAACACAGAAGCTTGTAGGAGCATTCTACGGCTACTCTCTATATATTGATAATGCGGCATACTCGGGGCATCTCGCGTTAGAGAGACTTCTTCACTCTCACTACGTTGATTTCTTTGCTTCTCCAAAGGCATATGCCCGATCGGGTATAGGTGAGCCCGGTGGGGAGATTTGTCCCGCTCAATCTATTAATTTGTCCAAGCTCTTCGTTGATGAACTTGATAACAGGACTTATCTCGCCGTTGAGAACGAAAGTGATATAAAGGATGGCTTGGTTGCATCCTGCTACTCCGATTCGGCTTGGGTGATGTGGAGAGAGCTTGCAAAGGATATTTCTCATGATTCGGGATTCTGGTGGATGGATCTTGGCGGAGGTTGGTTCGATTCGCCCGATCTTATGTCACTCGTTTCCCGGATGGTTCATGTTAACGATCTGCTGCGATGCCAAAAGCACGAGAGCATCTCCGATATGCTTATAGTATTTGACGAGCGATCAATGATGTTCACTCGCGAGAGCAAGGATCTGCACAAGGGCTTTTTGCGGGAATTTATAAACGAAGCCAATCTTTCGGGAGTTCTTCTTGACGTTTATAGAGCAAGTGACTTGCATACTCTCGACCTTACGGGCTACCGTCTTATAGTTTTTGCGCAGAATTTCTACGTTGATGATAAAACTCGGGACATTATAGCGTCTCTTCCCGATGAGGTCACCGTTGCGTTCTCCTATGCCGCAGGCGCGTGGGGAGAGGGCGGATTTGATCTATCATTGTCAGAGAAGCTCACAGGTCACAGAATAATCTCGAACTTTAACGCTGATTTGTACGATTTCCCGATGATTAAGGGAGAACCGATAGGTGATACGAAGAGAATTCTGATTACGGAGCCTTATATGAAGAGCAGTGAGATACGAGCTATGGCAAAGAGAGCGGGCTGTCAGATCTACACGGAGGCAAATGACGCCGTTATTTATGGCGATAACAGATTTCTCGGCGTATTTTCCAGAGGAAAAGGCGGCTCGGTGAAGCTTAAGGAGCGTGATAGCTACCTTGATCTTATCAGTGGCACGATCTACGAAGACACCGACGAAATACCTCTCCCGAACGGAAAGACTTCCGCCATGATCCTCGTTCGGCAGCACTAAAAAGAAAACAATTATTTACACCGTATGACCGTGATAATACGAAAAAGTTTCGCTATTTTCCGAAACCATAACGAAAACTATTATTTACATCATTGACTTTTTTAAAAAAATATGTTAAAATGTAGAGTGGAAAATTAATTCGGAGGGATAAAAGTGGCTGTAAAGACTACTGCTAAAAAGGCGTACGGCGACCAAAGCATCAAGAGCCTTAAGGGCGCTGACAGAGTAAGGAAGAGACCGGCTGTTATTTTCGGCTCGGACGATCTTATCGGATGTCAGCACTCATTTATAGAGATACTTGCAAACTCCGTTGACGAGGCTCGCGAGGGCTACGGAGATAAAATTTACATAAAGAAATATCAGGATCTTTCCATTGAGGTGGAGGACTTCGGACGAGGAGTTCCTCTCGGCTATAACGAGAAGGAGAAGAGATGGAACTGGGAGCTCGTATTCTGCGAGCTTTACGCAGGCGGTAAGTACGACAATAATAACGGCAACTCCGCCTACGAGTTCTCGCTGGGTCTTAACGGTCTCGGCGCTACCGCAACTCAGTATTCATCGGAGTATATGCGTGTCGAGTCCTATAACGGCAAGACCTGCTCCGCTATGAACTTCAAGGCGGGAAACCCGGTAGGTGAGCTTGAAGTCAAGGATATTATATCTGGTATGAAGCGCCGCGGAACAATCATTAGATGGCGTCCCGATCTTAAGGTATTTAAGGAAATAGATATTCCCGTTGACTTCCTTGCGGCAACGCTTCGCCGTCAGGCGTTTGTCAACGCGGGCATCAGATTTATTCTTGAGGTAGAGAACGCCAAGGGTAAGTTCGACAAGACCGAGTTTTATTACGAGCGCGGCGTAGCGGACTACATCACCGAGATCACGGAGGGCATCACTCTCACCAAGCCTGTTCTTTGGAATCTTGAGACTCGCGGCCGTGACAGAGAGGATATGCCTGATTACAAGCTCAAGGCGGAGATCACCTTTTGCTTTACCAAGTCGGGAATGACCGAGTATTATCACAATTCCTCCTTCCTCGAATACGGCGGAGCGCCTGACAAGGCTGTGAAGAACGCCTTCGTGTACGCAATAGATAAGTACATAAAGGCGCAGAATAAATACACGAGAAATGAGTCGAAGATCTCGTTTGCTGACATTTCGGACAACCTTTCAGTCATTGTGAACTCCGCGTCTACTCAGACCTCCTATGAGAACCAGACGAAGAAGGCGATAACCAACGCATTTATACAGAAGGCGCTTACCGATTTTATCAAGGAGAATCTGGAGATATATCTTACGGAGCATAAGAGTGACGCTAATACCATAGTGTCCCAGGTGCTACTCAACAAGCGCGCCAGAGAAAAGGCGGAGATCACCACGCGCGAGATCAAGAAGAAGCTCGCAGGCTCTATGGACGTATCAAACAGAGTAGAGAAGTTCGTTCCCTGTGGCTCTAAGGATCCCTCTGTACGTGAGGTGTACATAGTAGAGGGTGACTCTGCTATGAGCAGCTGTAAGCTTGGCAGAAATGCGGAGTTCCAGGCGATCATGCCTGTCAGAGGTAAGACGCTGAACTGTATGAAAAGCTCTAACGACAAGATATTTGCCAGCGATATCATAGTGGATCTTCTCCGTGTTATCGGCTGCGGCGTTGAGGTAGACAAGGGTAAGAAGGGCGATATCGCCACCTTTGATTACGACAAGCTTAAGTGGAATAAAATAATAATATGCACGGATGCGGACGAGGACGGATTCCAGATCAGAACTCTTCTCCTCACTATGTTCTACCGACTTCTCCCCACGCTTATAGAGAAGGGAAAGATCTATATTGCCGAGTCTCCTCTCTTCGAGATCACCTCGGGCGGAGAAACCTATTTTGCTTATAACGAGCAGGAAAAGGCGGAAGTTATTTCAAAGCTCGGCAATAAAAAGTACACCATTCAGCGCTCCAAAGGACTTGGCGAAAACGAGCCCGATATGATGTGGCGCACCACTATGTGCCCTCAGACCCGTCGCCTTATCGCCGTTACTCCCTCAGATGCGGAGGAGACCGCAAAAATGTTCGACGTTCTCCTCGGTGATGCTCTCGCAGAGAGAAAGAAATTTATCACGGAATTCGGACACCTTTATATAAAAGATGCGGATATTTAACCGCATCAGTGGAGAATTATCATATCAAAATGAATGTTACATCATTTAAAAACCCGGAATGTACCTTCAAGGCATTTCGTATTTTGGCGAAGAGGGAAAGCCGCTCAAAAAACAGTTATACTGTTTTCCGTAAAAAGATCAGGCTTTCTTGCTCTGCCGAATGCACTTTGAAAATCAGTGCGGATACCTATTACAACTTGTATATAGACGGTAACTTCATTAACCGCGGACCTGTCAGACACCCCGAGTTTTCTTATGAATACGACGAGCTTTCCGTTGCTTTGGGCGAGGGAGAACACCTCTTAGCCGTGCTTGTTCATCACATCGGCGTTGAGTGTGCCACTCACCGTCTCGGCGAGAAGATGCTATGGCTCGAAATGGATACTCCGGAGGGCGTTGTCGTCACAGATGAAAGCTGGAAGGCGGCAGAGTGCGACGGATACCTTGATTCAGCCGAGCCGATGTCCCACTTCGGATTTCGAGAGATCTGCGATATGCGGCTTTATCCAACAGGCTGGCAAGAGCTTGATTTTTGCGACGACGCTTGGGAAAACGCAAGAGTACTCGGCACAGTTTGTGATGGGGTTCACAAAAATTATAAAAAACGATCCTTGAAGCTGTTTAATTACGTTGCACTTTTAGGGCAAATGGTAGGGCAGGGCTCATTCACCGAAAAGGACTGCGAGAGAGAGGACTTCTGGAATAAGGTCCCACAGCGTACGCGCAAAAACGGCACCGAAAACGGAGACGGCTCCTATCTTATTGCCGATTTTGGCGTCAGCCTTTCGGGAACGGCTGTTATACACTACGAAAACGCCGAGGACGGCTGCGAGCTTATAGTTTCCTACGACGATATGCTCAATCCCGACGGCTATATTGACAATTGCCGCGCATTCGGCTTCAGTGATAAATTTATTTTGAAGAGCGGCTCGGGCAGCGTAACTACGGCTATGGCAAGAGGCTTTCGCTACGTTATGGCGGATGCTTCGGGCAAATGCAGGATCACTGCGATAACCGCCGTGAAGGAAGAATACCCTTACAGCGAACGCCGTCCGTTTGCTTCAAGCGATGCCAAAATAAATAACATCTTTGAGCAAAGCGCACGGACACAGCGTATCTGCACGATTGACGGCTTTACCGATTGCGTCACTCGCGAGCGAGTGCTTTGGCTCGGTGATGCATATATGGATTGCCTCGGAACCTATTATTCCGAGCCTGATCGCGGTCTTGTGCTTGACACTATTTATCAGCACGCCTATTCTCAGATGCCAAACGGCTCTCTTCGGGCTTATACCTCAAGCGACCTTGCCCCTGATTGGATATTAATGACCTCGTATAATATGCTATGGCTCAATATGTTATGCGACTACGTTTTATTCTCGGGCGACTCCAATTCGGTTCGTCCTCTCCTGCCAACCGCCGAAAGGCTAATAAATTACCTTTGCTCTCAGCGCAACGAGCAGGGACTTATAGACACCGCCAAAGGCGGTGACGGCTTCTGGGATTGGGGCTTTTCCGAGGACGAGGGCTTGCTTCTTATGAGCAACGCATATTTTATTCATACCGTTGAACGTCTTCACGCCCACCCATTTTTCTCCTCTTTAATAAGCGAAAAACTGTACTTAGAAATAGGTGAGCTGAGACGAAAATGCTTTGAGATATTTTACGATCCCGAAAGCGGAACCTTCTTTGATGCTGTTCGTCCCGACGGCGAAAGATCGCTTCGCTCCCAAACGGCTAATTGCCTTGCAATATTGAGCGGAATTTGTCCCGAGGAATTAAAAAGCGCGGTCGTAAGCGCTGTTTTCGATCCGGAATATCTCGGAGAGATGGCGGTTGGCGAATGGTCAAACGGCGAAAGGGCGGTCAAGCCCGATCCCGCGAAGATCAATCCCGTATCAAGTATGTACGGCGCGATGTTCGTGTGCAGATCGCTTTTTGAATGTGGCTTTGATAAGGAAGCTCTTCGCGTGCTTCGTGAGGTCTGGGAACCGTTTAACGACCTGCCAACCCTACCCGAGCTTCGCAAAAACGGCGTTAACAATACTATGTGCCACGGTTGGTCGGGAGCTCCCGCGTTTCTTCTTCCTATGCACCTGCTTGGAATAAAGCCGGTGCTTGACGGCTGGAAGGCTGTTGAATTTGCTCCGCCCGAAATAGATTTTGGTGATATAACGTCGGCTAAGGGCTCGGTTATGACCCCATACGGTGAGCTGAAGGCTCAGTGGAGCGTCCTTGGAGATGTGATCAAGCTCTACGCAGAGATCCCGAAGGGAATGGAGATGATTCTGAAGATCCGCGGAAAGTCCTTTATTTGCTCGGAAGGAAGCTTTACTAAATATGTTCTTTAACAAAAAGGCTGAAACCGTACGGGAATAATGACAAAAAGAAGGATTTTATTATGAAAACACCAAAGACCTCAAAGCACTTTAAAAAAATAGTTGACGAGAAAAGCGGTGCCGCGCATTACGTGCTTTCTACTCGCCTCGCCGAATATCAGCAGGGATTTTACTTTATAAATAACTCAATGACAAACGACGGCAGGTATCTTTGGTTTCACGCAACTCCAAACGCCGTTTATTCACCGCGTGACAGAAACCTCGGTTACGTTGATTTTCTGACAGATGAGGTCGTTATATGCTACGATTCAATTGCCGAGGGCGCATCTCCATACGTTGATGCAGAGACGGGAGAGGTTTACTTTGCAAGAGGAAAAAGCCTTTATAAGCGCGCTCCCGGGAAGGATAAAAAGGCTGAGAAGATATACACGCTTAAGGAATACCCCGGGTACGTAAACAGCATCGTTTGCCACCTGACAAGGCTTTCGGATAAGAAAAGCTTCTTCCTTGACATCGGGCGCGACGATTTCGGCTTCATTCAGGGCGTGGTGAATATTGAAACAGGCGAGTTCACAAAATGGACCGAGATGACCTACACGGCAAACCACGGTCAGATAAATCCCGCAAACGATAGGCTTGCTATGGTCGGAATCGACTCGGGCGATGATCTTAACACGGGAAGAGTTTTCGGTGTGCCGATCTCCGAGGAGGGCGTATTTCAGCGCGTTTGGACAGTTACGGCAGACGGTGAAAAGACCTGTATTCCGCCACTCCATAACTACGCCTCTCACGAATGGTGGTCGCCAAACGGAAAAAGAATATATTACTGCTGTGATAACCACGGCATATGCTATTATGATATAACGAATGGAGAACACGTTCTCTTCCACGAATGTGATCCTTGGCATGCTCACACGACGATGAATGAAAGATATTTTGTCTATGACGTGAAAATGCTTGAAAGATACGGCGGAAAATGGTATCGCGGCTGTCCCGCGGCTGTTAAATTCCTTAACAGAGAAACGGGTAAGCTTATCAATATAGTAACCGAAATGCCCGAGGGCGGAACGCCCGAAAAGCCAAACTGCTATCATATAGACCCGCACCCAAGATTTACCGAAAACGAAAAATACATCGTTTTCACTACGACCGAGCTCGGAGGCGTTGACCTCGCCGTTGCTTTTGTTGACGAGCTTATCGAATTATCCAAATAAGTTGCTCTCTGAAAAGCGGTGCAATCTGTACGGGCTTAATTAATATTGATAAAATAAAATTTTGAAATAAAACACCAAGAAAGGCAAGAATATGGCACAACTCAAAAAATCAGAAAAATTTGCAGGTGTGAAGGGCCCGCTCCTCACAATAGTTATGGACGGAGTTGGTATTGCACCCGATAACGGCGCAAACGCGGTTGCCGCGGCTCATACCCCCACCCTCGATATGCTAATGAAAAACTATCCCACCCTCGCAATAAAGGCTCACGGTACAGCCGTCGGCCTCCCCGGCGACGACGATATGGGTAACTCCGAGGTAGGTCACAACGCCCTCGGCTCGGGTCAGGTATTCGCTCAGGGCGCAAAGCTCGTTTCTCAGTCTATTGAGACAGGCAAGATCTTCACCTCCGAAACGTGGAAAACTCTTATCGCAGGCGTTAAGAGCAATTCCTCCACCCTTCATTTCCTCGGTCTTTTCTCGGACGGCAACGTTCACTCTCACATAGATCACCTCAAGGCACTCATCTCTAAGGCAAAGGAGGAGGGCGTTTGCCGTGTTCGCGTGCATATCCTTCTTGATGGCCGTGACGTTGGCGAGACCAGCGCGCTTGACTATGTTCTCCCCTTCGAGGATTACCTTGCAGCTCTTCGCTCAGCTGATTTCGATATCGCTATCGCCTCGGGCGGCGGCAGAATGCAGATCACAATGGACAGATACGAAGCAAACTGGGGAATGGTTGAGGCAGGCTGGAAAACCCACGTGCTTGGAGAGGGAAGAACATTCGCATCCGCTGAGGAGGCGATCAACGCATACAGAGCAGAATATAAGGTCATCGACCAGGATCTTCCTCCCTTCGTAATTGCCAAGGACGGCAAGCCGATAGGCACCGTTGAGGACGGCGACAGCGTTATCTTCTTTAACTTCCGCGGTGACCGCTCTATTGAGATATCCAAGGCGTTCGAGGCAGGAGAGGACTTCGATAAGTTCGACCGTAAGAGAGTTCCTCAGGTTCTTTACGCAGGTATGCTTGAGTATGACGGCGACCTGCACATTCCCTCGAGATATCTTGTAAATCCTCCCGAAATCACCAACACTATGACTGAGTATCTTGTCAGCGCGGGAATTGCTGAGCTTGCGATCTCCGAAACTCAGAAGTACGGCCACGTTACCTATTTCTGGAACGGAAACAAGTCGGGCAAGTTCTCCGAGGAGCTTGAAACCTATATTGAGATCCCCTCCGACGTTGTACCCTTCGAGCAGCGCCCCTGGATGAAGTGCGCCGAGATCACCGACAAGCTTATTGAGTGCCTGCGCTCTGGTAAGTATAAATACCTGAGAGTTAATTTCCCCAACGGAGATATGGTAGGTCACACCGGCTCCTTCCTTGCCACCGAATGTTCGATGGAGGCGCTTGATCTCCAGCTTGCAAGGCTTCTCCGTGTGGTTGACGAGCTTGAGGGTGTTGCCCTCATTACCGCTGACCACGGAAACGCGGACGAGATGTACGAGATAGATAAGAAGACCGGCGCTCCTAAGGCTAATAAGGACGGCTCACTTAAGGCAAAAACCAGCCACACCCTTAACCCCGTTCCGTTTATCGTTTACGACAACTTTACCTCCGATAAGTATTCCGTTAAATCCGGAGATGGCTTCGGACTCTCTAACGTTGCCGCTACCACGGTAAATCTTCTCGGCTACGAGGCTCCTGATATCTGGGACGAGTCAATGGTAGAGCTGGGTTAAGATCCGGTTTATACGGCTTAACAGTCTATAGCTCGTGCTTTAGCACAGCTGTAAAATTTTACGGTTCAGCATACTCTGAGCATGTATTCTTTGCCGCCGCGGCGTTTCTGCGGCGGCTTTGCTTTGCTGCTTTTATCCCTGTTTTTGCCTTGCTTTTTCCCGTAAAAAAACGCAAATACAAAAAAATGCAAAATAATTTAGTAAATTATTGTTTTGTTCATACTTTAGCAATATTTATCTGTTATAATAACCGACGCTCTAAGAATATTAACCAAATGTTATCGGGCGGAGTACTATGAATTATAAGCGGTGCTTCAGCGCTGTATTGGAGGTAATTATGGTTTTAGATAATCTTTCTGTTAAGCATAAGGCTTTCGGCTTGGGCACGGTGGTTTCCGTGAATGGCAAATATATCACTGTTAAGTTTGACTCGTCCGAGAAGGTTTTCGTATATCCCGACGCATTCGAGAGGTTCCTCACCTTATCCGATGGTACGGTGAGTGACGAGATAATTGCCGATATTGATTCATCCAAGCAGGCTAAGCAACGTATAATTGATCGCAAGGATGCCGAGAACAGATATTCTATGCTCAAGGGTATCGTCATACCGGGCAAGGAGAACCTCAACAGTGAAAATGAGGAAGAGGAGAGCAGAAGCTCTGACCGTGACGAGATAATATGACCTATCAGCGATATGCACAAAAGCGTGCATATCGCTTTTTTATCGCACGAGGCATCTGGCGCTATACACTATACAAAAGTGCCTTTTATTTTCATCCGTAATACGATCCGTAAAATATTTAAATTAATACAAACTTCGTTGACTTTATACTTGCTTTGGGTTATAATAAACAAAAGAGCTATTTTAAATGAAGGGAGGGATAATATGCCATATCTGTTGTCACTTTGTTATATTGCGCTGTGCCTGTTAATCGGGTGCGTAATGTATAGGCTGGGTGTTGACCGTAAATATTCGCGCAAGGCCGTTCATATTCTGGTTGGAGCAGAGTGGTTTATACTTCATCATACGGCAAGCGGAACCGTTCATTTTCCTCTGATCTGCATTATCCTTACCTCACTATTGTTCATTGAATATAAGCTTCGCGCCATACCCGCAATGTCATCTGATAAGGATAACGCGCCCGGAACGGTATATTACGGTATTTCAATGTCCACCCTCGCCTTAGCATCATATTTTTATCCACCGCTGGAGCTTCCGTTTGGTATAGGAGTGCTTTGCACCTCTTTCGGCGACGGTCTTGCCGGTGTGACGGGACAGCTTTTCGGAGGAAATAGAAGGATAATAGGTAACAAGACCGCCATAGGCGCTATAGCTAATTTTATTGCTTCGTTCCTTTCGGCGCTGCTTATAAGCAAGCTTTACGGCAGCAGCCTTGTTGTGTGGGACTGTTTAATGATTGCATTGCTTTCGGTAGGAGTGGAGCTGTTATCCACCGGAGGAACAGATAATATTACCGTTCCCATCTCCGTTGCCGCTCTTTCCCACCTTCTTTCTTCGTTCCCTGTATTTTCTGATTATGCTTTGTATATTTCCGCGTTTCCGCTCGTTATCGCCTTAGTGTATGGTAGAGGGATGCTCAGTGCCTGGGGAACGGTTATCGCTGCAATTTTAGGACTTGCGTCATCTTTTATAGGCAATGTAGGATTCGTACTGCTTCTCTTATATTTTGCGTTAGCTAAAGTAACGGATAAAATCAAGTATATTGGATATAAATCGGAGCAGAAGATTGGCGAATCCAGAGGAACAAGACAGGTGATCGCAAACGGCGCCGTAGCTTTTCTTTCAGCCTGCCTTTACCTTTTAACTCACTTGCACATTTTTATCCCTCTTTACGTTACAGCTCTTTGCGAGTCGCTTTCCGATACTGCAGCTTCAGGAATAGGTATACGCAGTAGGGTAGCATTTGATCTCTTCAGATGGAGAAGATGCAGCTCGGGCGAGAGCGGTGGCGTGTCCCTTGCAGGCTCGCTTGCGGCAGTATTCTTTGCCGCGCTGTTTTCCTTTATTTCCTACCTTCTCGGAGTCCTCACTCTGAATCAGACGCTTATCGTGCTTTTGTCTTCGCTCCTCGGTGTGACCTTGGATACTTTCCTTGGCTCTCTTCTTCAGGTGCGCTATCGCTGTGAGCTTTGCGGCTCGATAACAGAGCGCAGCATCTGCTGCGGCAGATCCACCGTCCTTTTCAGCGGCACACCTGCTATGACCAACAGCGCAGTAAATCTTCTGTCTACCGTCTTTTCAACGATCGTTTGCTTCCTTCTTTTGATTCTCTGATATCTGTATCATCGATTGATGAATTATAGATGAATTATATAGTTTTAATTACGTTCTTCATCATTAATTAAGAGATTATTAAGAGGATTGAGTATCAGAAGCAATATATAAAGTGGCTATCTCACGAAGAGATAGCCACGTATTATTAGGAAAGGAATATCGGTGTTACCGATCGTTTTCGGGATTATCACCCGGGTGTTATTGTGTGCAAAGGATTTTGGATTATGCGTCTGCCTTGTAATTAGTTCTTGTATTATCAATTTTATAGTTTTAGTATAAGAAAAAGCACAGTACATTCTCTTGCCTGAAAACAGGTATGTACTGTGCTTTTAATAAGTATAAATGTTAGGGTGTGATGAGGGCTCAGCGTTATCTTCCGCTCTCCTTTGCAAGCTTTGAAAATCTTATCGCGATCTCATCTGTCAGAGTATCGGGGCAGTATCTCCAGCTCCAGTTATGTCTCCCAAGCGTTCCCGGCGTATTCATTCGCGTGCCACCTGCTGTGCCGATCATATCCTGCAGCGGAATAATGACGTATCTTGATTTACACAGATAGGATATACGTATAGCAGCTAATAGAGCCTGCTTCATCGTCTCTGGAAGCTCCTCATCTTCGTTTTTCGGTGCGAATTCTACATTCCATCTTTCACATTCTGACGAAAGCTCACGGTAGAAGCTGTGTCTTCGGTCATTTGTCATATCCGATATGAATTCAATAAACGTAGCGTTATCGTGAGTACCGGTATAGACCACACTGTTTTCCTCGCACATAGAGGGCTTATACGGGTGATCGGGATTTCCGTCAAACCCAAATTCAAGGATCTTCATACCGGGGTATCCGGTGCTTTTCATCAGTTGGTATACTCCGTCGTCCAGCGTGCCTAGATCCTCCGCAACGATATGCCAATTTTTCTTGTCAGAGAACAGCGCCTCCTTTGGTCCGTCACGCCACTCACCGACTCTTGCATCCGAACTGCCGGCAGGAACCGCATAGTAGCGGTCAAAGCCGCGGAAGTGGTCTATTCGAACTATATCGTACATCGACAGCGCCTTTTTCAGCCTTCCGGTCCACCAGCCGTAACCGTCCTCCTTCATCTTATCCCAGTTATAAAGAGGATTTCCCCACAGCTGTCCCGTCTCGCTGAAGTAATCCGGAGGAACACCGGCCACGTCTTTCGGAAAACCGTCAGAATCCAACTGGAAAAGCTCCGGATGTGCCCACATCTCAGAGCTGTCATCCGATACGTAAAGCGGCATATCTCCCATTATTCTTATCCCTCTTCTATTGGCATAATCCTTGAGAGCGTTCCACTGCTTGAAAAATACAAACTGAGTAAACTGCCAGAAGAGTATATCGTCCTTATGCGCATTACAAAAGTCAGAGATCGCAGCCTTCTCGCGAATTCTGTATTTATTCTCCCAGGTACTTAGCGCACGCCAGCCGTGAGCCTCCTTGAGAGCCATAAATACGGAGAAATCCGTATATTCTCCCTTGCTTATAAATGATAAAAAACTTTTGCTTTCAGTATCAAATCTTTTGAAGGCGAGCTTTAGAATAGGTATCCGTCTGTAGAAGAGTGCCTCGTAATCAACCCGTCCGTCCTCCGACTCGCAGCTGTACTCCTCAGCTTCCTCTGACGTTAGCAGCCCATCGGCTATCAGCGTATCAATATCTATCAGATAGGGGCTTCCCGCCGTAGCGCAGGATGAAGAGTAGGGAGAGTCACCGTATCCGGTGGGCACGAGCGGCAGCACCTGCCATATTTTCTGACCTGCGTCTTTAAGAAAGTCAACGAAATGTCGAGCATCCGCGCCGAATGATCCCACGCCGTAAGGCGAGGGAATAGCTGTTATAGGTAAAAGTATTCCTGCAGAGCGTTCAGACATAGCTCGTTCCTTTCTCTTTTTGCGGTATCAGAATGATCATCCGTTTTAAAATCATAAAATATTTTAACACACAATACCGTCGCTGTCAATAAGATTATTATTCCAAACCGCCGTGAAAAACCGTTTAACCGTTAATACGGCTGGTTATTCCAATTTTATTAATCGTTTAGTATTTTCGATCCTTTGATATAACAATAGTATTGCTTTTTTTATAAGCTTCTGTTATAATAAAAGCGAAATAATAACTAAAGCACGGAGGGTAAGATAATATGGGAAAATGGTATAAGAGTTCCTTCTTCAGAAATCTCGTTGATATGCATATCCCCGACAGCAACGAGAAGTATCTGTCGCTTTATAATTCAGAGGAATATGCGCGTACCGTTGCGTCCTCAGGAGTAGATACCGCAATACTATACACCTCAAACTGCCTTGGTCTTACGTTTTTTGACGAGGAGCAGAAGCACGGCTGTATAGGTGACAGAGATATCGTAGCCGAGCGCATAGAGGCTTTAAAAAAATATGGTGTAAATGTAGTCCTTTACTATAACATCTGGAATAGAGAGGCAGCTGTCAGACATCCTGAGTGGCAGCTGGTAAACGGCATAAGTCGTCCGAAGGAGCGCTTCCGCAGATGCTGCATAAACAACGAGGGCTTCCGCTCATACGTGAAACGGCAGGTAGAGACTCTTGCTGAAAAGTATGATTTTGTAGGTCTTTGGATAGATATGATAGATTGGTTTGACACCTTCTGTGTATGCCAGAGTTGCCAAAGAAAGCTCAGAGCAGAGGAGGGAATAGATATACCCCAAACGGTAGATTATACCGATAAGAGCTTTGCAAAATACAGACTCGCCAGAGAAAGATGGCTCGTGGAGCTTATGGATATTATCAGAGACGCTGTAGCAAAGCATAAACCAGAGGCTACCGTAACCTTCCAGAATGCCGCTTGGGGACGAGGCATAGAGGCCGGAATCAGCGAAGCATCTGTTGCCAAAACCGAATTTCTTGCCGGTGATTTTTACGGTCTGCCGCTTATTTACAGCGTGATATGTAAGTTTTTGAACAATGCCACGAAAAACAGGCCAATCGAGTTTATGACGTCCGTTTGCGCAGATCTTTCATCTCACACTGCGTCAAAAACGGACAGAGAGCTTCTGCGCTCCGTCCAGGGCTCCTTGGCTCATAATACTGCATTCACCTTCATTGACGCAATAGACCCGGTAGGAACGGTCAATAAGTCAAGATACGACAGAATGAAGAGGATCGCAGATATGACTGAAAGGGAGAGAAAAAACCTAGCTCCTGATTCAAGGCTCATATCTGACGTCACCTACTATGTAAATCATTCCTCTCTTATCGACTACCAGAAATGTCCGCTCGACGCCCACGTTATGAGGGGAAATCTGAAGGCGAAGATGTCTTGCTTTGCGGAGGCCATGATCGAGCGCCATATAAGCTACGATGTAAACGTTCACAAGAATCTGTCAGATATAGACAGTCAGGTCATCTTTTTGTCCGATGTTCGTTTTCTCGAGGAGGACGAGGTATCGACTTTGACCGAATTCGTAAAGCGTGGCGGAACTGTCATTGCTACGCAAATGACGGGAACCTTAAACCGTCTTGGCGGTGAGGTGGAGGATTTTGCTATTTCAGATCTACTCGGAGTTCATTATCAAGGTAACACGGAATTTGACAGCTCGTATATCAGGCGCAGAGACAGTAGCGTCACCGAGTTTGTGAGCTATGACGAGGGATATCCGGTAGCTGTGAGTGGCAGCGCGACTCTCGTACGGGCAGATGAGGACGTGGATATACTTGCTTATCTAACTCTTCCAATATCCTCCTCTACCGATACCGAGATGTTCTCATCAGCGATTAGCGATCCGCCTATCACCAACACGGAGTATCCCGCTATAACCAGACGCAGAGTCGGTAAGGGCACAGCCGTCTACGTTGCAGCCTCTCTTGATGAGTGCCGTCACTTCGAGGGAAGAAGCCTACTTTCCGAGCTTATTATGTCAAAGAGGGAAAAAACGGTTTCCGTATCTGCTCCCGAGTGGCTTGAAGTCACGGTGTATAATGACACAGCTAACACTAGATATATAGTTAACTGCCTGAACACTATGTCCGGAGGCTACGAGGCAGAGGCAAGGGATGTTAAAATATCGGTAAAAACGGATAAGCAGATCAAATCGGTAATAAATATTACGGACAACCGTCAGCTCCCGTTTTCGATTTCGGACGGTAGTGTCAGCATAAACTTACCCTGCGTCAACGGTTATGCTATGACGGAGATCAAGTATTAATAGTTGCTTCAAGCTTCGCTCCACGTGAGTGCTATTAAACAGTATAATAACGCATTAAGACAAAGAACAGAGAGCAATTCGTTTGAAATGCTCTCTGTTTTTTTCGTAGGTTATTTGATAAATCCAAGATCGTATCAGCTAAATAGGGGCTTTGGATAATTCGACTTATCCTCCATCACCAGACTGATGATCTCATCAAAGCTCATCCATTGAACTCTGTCTGAAAGCAGGTTGTTGATCCTTCGTCCGATTTCATCAAGCGCGCGTATTCCCGTGCCGAGTCCGTTTGAAATCAGACTCTGCCAATGAGTGATAAGTATAGGATATCCGCCACTCTCCAGCACACGTATCATCTCTCCATTTTTTCCGTCCTCGGTTATAAGCTCGTCCGCGATCCTTTTAACGTACTCATCGCTTGTATCCGTAGAATTTATAGTCTGCCACATTTTATCTCTTGTTGTTGCAGGGATAGATATAAGAACTCGTCCGTCATCTTCTCTTGCAATCCAAGGCTTTGCGTTAGGCACATCTCTCAGTCCGCGTAGGAAAAACCAGGCAATGTTGGAGCCTGTTACTTCGTGTACAGCATCAAGTATAGATGCCTCGTACTCCTCCTCGACCTCAATTCCAAAGTCCCAGGGGGACGTAACTCCAATAGGGGCAAAGCCACTCTCTCTCAGTATTTCCAATGCCTTGGCTATATAGGGCGTCAGAGTATTTCTGTCCTGCGTGGATGCCCAATCCCGCTCGTTCATCTCGTAGGCTGAGCCGTCGGAGAGATTAACCGCCTTGTGGTGAGTGAGCATTTCAGGTCCTATTGTAAACGAGGGCAGAAGCCTTGCCTTTACCGTGTCTATCCATTCACGCAGCTCTCCGTCATCCACTCCATCAAGACCTCTTACTATATCGCCCTTATTTCCGGGCATTGGCACGACACTGAATTTTCCTTTTATACCGTGCTTATCAACCACGTCACAGAATTTGAAAAGCATTTCGTTTGAATTCCTTTGTATAATTGGTCGTCCGTCCTCTGTCACCTTACTTGGCGCATGCTCGTAGAAAACGGATATGATCGGAGCCGGATCATCTATTATAAGGCTTACTGGCACTTTTTTCATACGTACATCTCCTTTATTACAGCGTATTCTTATGTGATAGGTCAATCTGCTTTTAATTGTATCATTACTTACTCAGGAATTCAACCCGACAACTAACTTTTTGCCCGTTTTGATCGAAATATATTAGCAGCGAGCTTGTTAAACGCCAATTCGTAAGATGACCGACAATTATGAAAAAACTAAAAGATCAACAGTATAAAATAAATGGGTAATTAAGGCTGAAATAAACAGCAAATATAATTCTGATAAACGGTACAAAATCGTCAATTTGATTTATTATAAAAACAGTAATTTATAATATTGACAACGAATAGAGCAGGGTGTTAATATATAGTTACAAACGGCTAAAGGCTGTTTGAATTATTGATTTAAAAGACAAATGAGTGGATATATGAAGCATCCGGAACTTTTTGTTTTATATTTGCCGATATCTGACCGCCAACACTACCTGCCTGCTTGTAGGCAAGATCACCTCTGTACCCCTTCCAAAATAAAAACTCCCGTCAAGCAACAGACGGGAGTAAACTTTTTTCAGTTTAAATTTAGGAAAAAAATTAGCGAATAACGGTTGTGATTAGCCGTTGGTCTTAAGGTTGTTCTCATAAGACTCAACCATTTTTGCGGGAAATATAAGGGTAAATGAATTGTCCGAAGGATGTATTGCAGTTATTGCGCAGAGGATTTTCGTAAAGTCGAGGAAGGATTTGCAGATAATACGCGTGTATTGTCAAAAAGCCTGACGAAGAATTTGCGGAAATAAACAAGCAAGAACCAATTTGGTTTACCCTTATATTTGCCGATATCTGACCGCCAACACTACCTGCCTGCTTGTAGGCAAGATCACCTCTGTACCCCTTCCAAAATAAAAACTCCCGTCAATCAACAGACGGGAGTAAACTTTTTTCAGTTTAAATTTGGGAAAAGAATTAGCGAATAACGGTTGTGATTAGCCGTTGGTCTTAAGGTTGTTCTCGTAAGACTCAACCATTTTCTTTACCATCTGACCGCCAACACTACCTGCCTGCTTAGAGGTAAGGTCGCCGTTGTAGCCCTGCTTAAGGTTTACACCAACCTCGTTTGCTGCCTGCATCTTGAAGTTTTCAAGAGCTGCCTTCTTCTCGTTGTTCTTAGACATAAGAATTTAATCTCCGTTCTGGTTTTAGATCTATATTATCGAGCCCGAAGAGCTCGCAGCCCGTCGGGCTCCGTTCTCTTGACTCTGTTATTATTGTAACACCAAATTCGGAAAATATTATAAGTAAAAAATGGAAAAGGAACGACTATGGAAATAATCTATCGCGAAGCCCGTGAGGATGATGCGGCGGCGCTTCTTGACCATGTACATAAGGTAGCAACGGAGACCGACAATCTTTCCTTCGGTAAGGACTCGTTTAATATAAGTGTGGAAAAGGAGGCTCGCTTTATATCGCGCTTTGCTAAAAATCCGTATGATTTAATGCTCGTAACTCTTGACGGTGATACTGTCGTTGCTAACGGAATAATAGAGCGCGAGCGCGTTCTGCGATATAATCACCGAGCCACACTCTCTATAACCGTCCTTCGTGACTATTGGGGGCAGGGAATAGGCACTCGCCTTATGGAATTGATGATGGTTTTTTGTAAAAGCAGCGGATTAAAAACGCTTTCGCTTGAGGCGCGTGCTGATAATACCCGCGCTATTTCGCTTTGTAAAAAATTCGGCTTCGAGGAAATCGGCATCTACCGTAGTTTTTTCAAAATTGACGGAAATTATTACGACGGCATCCTTATGCAACTTATTTTTTAAATAAAAGCGGTGATTGATTTCCGGGCTCTAAGTCTCGGAAAAAATCACCGCTTTATATATGACATCTAGAACACATTCATTAAATTTTCCCGCGCACTTATCTCGACGGTTCCGTTTATTTCCATCATCGGTATAGTAGCATTAAGCTCGCTTTTTTGATATATATCGCGAAGCCTTAGATTTTTTACGGTTGCGTTTTCTTCTATTGTAATAAACGGTGTGGGGTAAGATTTTTCGATGCGTCTGGCATTGCTTATGCTAAATCCGTCTACGTCCAACCCCTTTTGCACCCAAATTATAGGTCGTTTTCCGCCGGCAACGTCCGCCGTTCCCTCGCAGGTGACGGCAAAAAGGTTTTCTATCGATACGTTCTCTATTTTTCCACGCTCGTCATCGTTGCCGTGATATTTCGTTATACCGATGCAGTAGGTATAATAGCTGCCGAATACGTTACGAATAGTCACGTTTTTGACGCTTACGCCGTGCGAAAGTATTCTCACAGCACTGTGCGAGCCCTCTGAATATATTCCGTCAACGACGATGTTTTCGATAGGGCCGTATAATATGTCGTCGGCGGTAAGTGCGAGCAGATCGTCGTGGCAGGCGCCCTTCAGATTCGTAATCCACCCGTTTTTACAGTGCCCCTCGATATGAATGCCGTCCATATTCCACAGCTTCGGGCTCCCCTCGGTATAATCAAAGATGATGTCCCGAATGCTGAAATCCTCTATGTAACCAAGTTGAACACCGTAAACAACCGGGTTTTTTAGCGTAACGCTTTTTAGGACAAAACGTTTGATACGGCAGAAACGCATGCACATTCCCGTGTATGCTCCTCTGATGAAGCTTTTGCAGGTGCTCAGAGCCGCCCAATCTCTGTATCCGATTCCTATTTTTTCGAACCAATATTTACCGTTTTCATCGGGAAAATGATATGGATTAGGCCACTGATTGCTATGATTCATATCCCATATTCCGCCGTCAATGCAAATGTTTTCGGAATATGAGTCAAAATCCGCATTTTCCAGCATTTCGCAGTTTGCGTTGTCCGTAAGTCTGATCACGGCGTATCTTGGTAAACGTAAGGTTTGATTACTGTGTATTTTTAGAGTATTGCTTATTAGATAGTGTTTCTTTGGTGCGGGTAAGTACACTTCGCATATCATAGAATCTAGCATCTCTTGAATAGCGGGATAATCGTCGTTTATTCCGTCGCCGTACAGTATATGTTTCATAAAATCGCTCTCCTTATCAATCTGTATTAAATTGTATATACGTTTTTCGCAACCGCGAAATCATAAAAATATTGTAACGATAGTTTCGTCGTATGTAAATAAATATAATTAACAATCTTGACAAAATTAATATATAATGCTAGAATATAGAAAAATTCCCACGGGAGAAAGACAAACGGATATGCATACATACGAGATCGAAACAATGCCGTGTGTGAAATTTGCTCACGTTTATCGCGCAGCTTCATACAATCATACTTTTTTGGAAAAAGAAAACGCTATTGAGATTTGCTATATATCAGAGGGCTCAATTTCGGTTTTTTATAACGGAGAAGAGCACGTTGCTCAAAAAGGAGATATAATTCTACTTCCATTTGATAGAGATAGCGTAACGGTAAGTTCAGACGTGTATCACGAGCATCATACGGTTTTTGCCGATTTGAAGTGGTCGCGACAAAGCGGTGTGGATGGACTACTTTTGCCGATCATAACACACGCCGATTACAACACAAAATCCGTAGCAAATATAATAGATACGTTGATTCGTAATCAACTGCTTTTCAAAAATTCAAAAACTAAAGGCGGCGCAAAGTTTTTGGAGCTTTTATGCGAGATTGATAAATGTAATAGGAGGTGCGAAAAATCCAAAATTCCCAGTGAAATTATGTACGCTCGTCGTGCCAAGGAATATGTTCAGAAAAATCTGGGCGTTCCAATAACGCAAAGGAGTGTGGCACAATATCTTTCTATTTCTGCCGAATATCTTTGCTCCGTTTTTAAAAGGGTGGAGGGCATATCATTTCAAAAATATGTCAATCACGAGAAACTGCAGGCTATAAAGAATCTTGTGGAAAAGGAATCTGCGTATCTATACGAGGCATCGGCGCTTTTGGGCTACAGTGATCCGAATTATGTAAGCCGATTGTTTAAAAAATATTACGGATACAATATTACCGATAAACAAAATCGCCACCCTACAATTGTAGAATAGCGATCTTGTGTTATTCGTCATATGAGTCATATGACTTTCCAAAAAGTATTTGCATAAAGTTCCGTCTGCCGTAGAGAACACGGATGATGTGAACCTCATCGCCCTCAACCTTATAAAATGCGGTGTAGTTACCGCAGACAAGTAAGCGGTACGGCACTTCAAGGCTGATGATCGAGGAAAGCGGCGCACCGATTTCGGGGAAATCCGCAAGCTGACGTATGCGCTTCATAATCTTTTCAATCGTATTGATTGCCGATTGCTCGCTGCACAACTCGTCGGTGATTACGCTTTTATCTCCTTCATATCCTCAAGGGCATCGGGAGTGAAATTGATTTTAGCCATTGCTTACCACCAGAAGTGCTTCGACCTCCGAGATATCAATGTATCCTTTTTCTTTAGCAGAAGCTTCACCTTTGGCAAGCTCGCTCATCAGCTTGAGCGTTGCCTGTGTTTTTTCAAATTCTTCCATATCAACGATGGCGTATCTGCCGCGACCGTTCTTGGTGAGGAATACGGGTTCGCCAACGGCGATATCGCGCAGTACCTCGTTATAGTTGCGCAGATCTGATACGGGTTTAATGTTTGGCATCATAAATTCCTCCTTCTTTGTTTCTGCTGTATTTATTATACACTAATTCTTCGTAAAATTAAACAGCAAAATCAAAACTTTCATAAAAAATTTATAAAAGCAAGGGATGAACCGCTTGGGAACACCCCTTGTTTTCGATTTATGCGAGTATCAGTTCACGCATTATTGTTTCTTCGGCAGAGCTACGAACGTTGTTCATCATCTGCACCCACCGCATTTGATCGATTGCCTTGAGGTGTTCGTCGATGCCTTGAGTCTTGGCAAGCTCAACTGTCAGAGAGGTCAGCATTTCGTGTGCCTGTTTGTCCACGTCGGCAAGGTAGGCATTGAGCTGTCCTTCGCCGAGTAGGGCAGAGTACCTTCCGCGACGGTGTTGCTTGAGGTAGTCAAGGAGCATCCGTCCGTATTTGCCGATTTGCTTCTGTTCGGGTAGTTCCATATCGGGAACGAGGCTGCCGTT
>JAFTSU010000027.1 GCA_017467105.1 Clostridia bacterium | reverse complement strand
TTTTTAATGAGCATTTTAAGGAATGGATCCTTATCTGCTCTTCATATATGTGGAGTCTCGGGCAACCGAGGCTTTTTTGTTTTTCTTTTAGTTAACTCTTATATAGGGAAAGATAAGAGTGAAGAGGAAAAGGTAATAGTTAAGAGTGAAGAGTGAAGAGGGAAGGAAAAGGTAATAGTTAAGAGTGAAGAGTGAAGAGGGGAAGGAAAAGGTAATAGTTAAGAGTGAAGAGGGAAGAGCAAAAAGTGAAGAGGGAAAAGAAGCTGATTGAAGCGGGTGAATTACAGGAAAACTCGACACGGGTATGGGGCAAATTCTTTTTTGCATAAAAAACACCGTCAGTATAACGTCTGACGGTGGTAAAAATTTTAGTAGTTTTCTATCATATGACGCATAACCTTAACGCTGAACTCCGCTTCATCAACTTCAAAGCCTTCGCCAAAGTGGTCGATATCGTTTTCCAGGTTATACCATCCGGTGTAACCAATATCGCGAAGAGCTTGCATAACGCCCCGCCAATCAATTGTTGCAGTACCGGGGATCTTATGCTCGTCTCGCTGACCGTTGTTGTCGTGTAGATGCAGAACCTCGATCAGAGATCCAAGCCGTTTTATGACCTCTGTTACAGAGGGCTCACCGTAATTTACAGTAAGATTAGTATGACCTGTGTCAACGCATACGCAGATATGATCCGCAAATTCCTTGTGATCCTTTATTCTTCCTATTGCCCTAGTCAGATTATCAACGTATCCGAAGAACTCCATTTTTGAATACTTCTTAGAGTCTCCGTGTGTTTCTGCCGCAAACTTTATCTGGTATTTTTTAGCAAACGGCAGTATGCGCATAAACATTTCCGTATTGATATCAAATAACTCTTCATCTGTATATCCGTCTCCTATCCACGTGATCGGAGGCGTATGGACTACGCAATATTTCGCGCCGAGAATTTTTGTTGCAAGTGCATCATATTCGGAATTTTTAATAAAAGCCTCACTGTCATCCTCTGACATAGCATATCCGTACAGCCTTCCGTGAGTCTGAGAAAACACGAGTCCCAGCGACTCAGCATACTCTCTAAGCTCGGTATAATATTTTACAACCGCAGCCTCTCCCAGCTGGTAAATGTCGCCTTCTTTTCTTACGTCGTGGAAAAAGAGGGAAATATCAAACCCATCTACGCCTATTTTTTTCGCAACGTCCAGAGCATACCTATCATCGAATTTGTTCTGCAGATATGATAAACACATACTGATTTTTTTCATAATATCCTCCTTTTGCTAAGCAATTGCATTTATCGGCAACATATCGCCTCAATTATATCACGCGACTAGTCTGTTTTCAAGTGTATTTGCAAAAAAATACGGATTTATCAAAATAATGATAAAATTCGTCATTTTTGTTTTCGAACGCAGATAATTTTGTACATTTTGTAAATGTTTATTACATTGGAAGATAATTCAAATATTTCGTAATATTTTGCATTGTTTTTTTTCATTTAATATGGTAGTATGTAGGTAGAAAACATTATTTTTTATTGCTTTTAGATATTATTGCTATATTTATAAGCATTTCTTTGTGCAAAATGCAACATTTTTTTGATTATGATTTTGGAGGCGTGATTATGAAAAGATCATTATGCATTATTCTCTTAATTCTCATAATGCTCTTGGCCATGACGTCCTGTAATCAGGGCTCAGGATCCGGCGAGGGCTCAGGAGAAGGAGACGGCACAGGCTCCACCGATTACGGTACTGCTACCGTATACACTCAGGGAATGAAGGTTCTTGTTGTTCCCGCTAACGGCAATAAGGCATGCTCTGATTTTTCATATGAGTTCAAGGATGAGCTTGAATCCCGTGGAATCTTTTTCGAAAGAGGCACGGTATATAATCAGATCGAGGACTACGAGATTCTGATAGGCTTCAAGGATCCCGAGCGTCCTGCAACCTTGCGTGCATACGAGCTTCTTGAGCGTATGGAGAAGCATTCGTATTTCGATGCAAGATATCTTGTTTACGCTGATAGCGGCGTGATCAGCATAGCCTTCGATCAGAACGAGTACACAAATTTAACTGCTATAGAATGTATAACCGATCAGGTCCTTGACGCTATCTTCAAGGATAAGGATAAGGATTACGTTGCCCACGCGCAAGGTGTGATCCTTTCCGGAGAGGTTGATCTTATTCAGGCCCAGGAGGAGCTGGATAAGATCAAGTCAAACGAGGAATGGTTGGCATTGGAACGCGAGATTGCTATTCGCGCAACCGCAAACTCCGGTATAGAGAATAGGGTAGAAGCGGGAAAGTACGGCGCAGAGCTTGCTAAGGATATAGTCTCCGCCTTCAAAGCGTACAGATCAATGTTTGGCGACGATATCGTTGATTGGACGGCTAACCTCTACGACCCCGGCATAGGCGCATTCTACTCGTCCTCATCGGGTCGTGACGGTGAAGAGTTCGGTCCCGATGCCGAGAATACTGTTCAGCTCATCCGAATGCTTATAGCGTCGGGTATGTGCGATGATATTTCTCCAAGTGGCGATTGGAAGGTGCTTCTTCCCAAGGAGATGCAGGTCAGAATGGTCTATTTTGCAAAGAGCATTCAGAATGAAGACGGCTATTTCTATCATCCACAGTGGGATATAACGTCTCTGAAGCAGAATTCCATACGTTTGTCACGTGATATTGGCTGGTGTACCTCCATTTGCACTATGCTTGGCTTTAAGCCTACCTACGATACTCCCCGTGGAGTTGAGGGAGACGGTATAACTGCGGATGAATTCTGGGAGATGTACGGAATCGGTGAGAAGCCGTATACCTATGACAAGAGTCCTACGAAGGATTCATTGAATCTCTCGGGAAAAACCTCCTCTCTCGGAATCTCACTCGAATATGCTGTTGCTCAGGCGGTATCCGTGTCTGAGGTAGCTCCCGCCGCGGCTGCATCTGACAAATATAAGAGTCATCAGAATTATATTAATTTCCTAACCAAAGATCTTATGCCGATGATCAACTCTAACCCCTATTCAGGCGGTAGCACTATAGGCGAGGCATTCGCCGAGGTGCAGACGGCAGCGAACAAGCTTGGACCGTATACCTACACGTCGGCTGATCCTGAGGAATACCGGAAATTCGACGGTATGACTCTGGTTGAAATGACTATAAGCGAGTTAAACGCCGCAATTAATGAAAAAACAGGCTTCTGGGGCAATATTATAAGCGAAAAGCATACGGGTACCGAATTCTATTATACAAATGGCTTTATGAAAATGATGGCTGCGTATAACGGATTCAAGATCGCGTATCCGGAGGAATATATGGCAACAGCGGCAGAGTCGCTTATAGCGGGCCTGCTTGGTGATGAGCCTTCCACCGGTAATATTCTCGAGGTTTACAACGTCTGGGTTAGCATTAACCGATTAGTAACCAATTTGAATTACGTGCAAGATCCTGCAACCAAGGCAGAGGTGAGTGGATATATCAAAGCCACGCTTGACAAATATACTGCTGATGCAATTCTTAATTCTCTCTCAAAGATCAAGGAATATCAGAAGTATGACGGTGGCTTCTCACACTACGTCGATCGCGGTACGCCCACTCACTCAGGTCTTCCCGTATCCACCGGCGCCAATCAGTCGGATAATGACGCTACCTCCTGCGCGCTCAGCACCTTCCATCAGATGTTCAACTCTCTATCGCTCACCGAGTATGAGCCTACTATCTATCAGGAATCCGACTGGATGAGATTTTTGAGCATTCTTTTCGAACAGAGCTCGGTCATCAAGTATGACTATGATTCCGGTCCCGCAGAGCCCGTAATTAACTACGATGAAACTCCTTATTCAAATATCGTCTCAATAGTAGGAAACGACGACGTTACTAACACCTACGACTTTATCGTCGAGGATGATGAAAACGGCGTGCTTCAGATCAATAAGCGCGCTACAGGCTCTAATATGTCGCTCAAGCATTCGAAGACGATTAACCAGGCCGGAGCAAACGTACTCCGCTTTGAGATGGATATCAGAATAGACCATATCTCTAACGGCTCAAATATGGAGCTTTATCTCCGCAGCACAAATAATTCCGGTCCCTATTCGCCGGTGTTCGTGCTCTTCAAGGCAGTAACGGACAGCAACGGACAGGGGGATATTATGATTCAGGATTACGGTCATAGCAATGCAGGCTCCTTTGTCTATGCATTCTCTACGGGCAAGTGGACGAACTTCGCTATAGAGTATAGGACCGGCGAGATCGGCTCCGACGGCAAGCCAACGAAGGCAGAATACAGAGTATACGTAAACGATAAGCTGATTCTCGTGTCTAACCGTATTTACGGCAAGAATCTTGTGCCTAACGGCGGACTTACGTCTCTTCCATCTCCTGACAAAATGGAGAGCATGACTCTGCTTTTCAATTACAATAACAAAAGCTCCGTTTGCATTGATAATACGCTTCTGCACAAGCTTTATATCGCGGATGACGAAGGCATCGGCTACTCCCCCGAAATTGACGACGGTAGCGGTGACAGCGGTCCTTCGCCCGTGATAGAAACCTTCGATGAAATGCCCGGAAAGCTAACTACCACTCTGGTAGACGGAGTAACCGCCAATATAGTTGACAAGGGCGAAGGAAACAAGGCGCTTTTGGTTGACAAGGGTGCTGAAGGTTCAATAGACGTTAAGTACGGTAACGTAAACGTCGCGGAGAAAAATGCAACCGTAGCCGTAATAAATCTTAATCTCTTAGTAGAAAATTTGGAAGTTGCGGATGCGATTGAAATTTACATTGTCGCAGGTGGAAATTACGTTTATCTTCCTTACCTTACCTTTAGCGGCGATTCTATCGTATTCAGACACAACGCGGAAAAAGAATTCGGAATGCACGAAATAGGTAAGGTAGGAGAATGGATTTCTCTCACTTTCAAATACTATGCGCCTACCGGTGCTGAAGCAGCTAAGTATGAGCTGTACGCGGACGGTGATCTCATCGCCACCTGCAGCGGCACTTGGAAGGGCGCCGAAGCACCTGCGGTTAAGGACGTGGATGCAGTTAAGGTCCTTATATGTAAGAGGAACGTCGGCGATTTCTACATAGACAACGTTTCTATTCGTCATCTCGACGGTGTTGACGATGATTACTTTATCGGAAATACGGACTCAGCTCCCGAAGCATCGAAGATCGAGACCTTTGATACGATGCCTCAGAAGCTTGTTTCCAATATGATAGACGGCGTTACGGCTGATATCGTGGATAAGGGCGACGGCAACAAAGCGCTCCTTATAGATAAAACGGTATCCGGAGATGGCAAGACTGTAGGCTTTACCTACAATAACGTTAACTACAAGGATGAGAATGCAAATGTAGCCGTATTCGGCTTTGATCTTTTGGCAGAAAACGTAGAGGCGGTTGATTCTCTCGAGATCTATCCCGGAGTGGGCGGCACCAAAATGTTTCTTGCATACTTAACCTTGCTTGGTAAAGACAACGGCTCCGATATAATTTACCGCCATAACACCGCCGGAGATAAGTATGTGGTCGGTAAGGTCGGCGAGTGGATCAGCATACAGATCAGAGTATATGACAACAAACTTGAGCTTATTGTCGGAGAGACTCTCGTAGAAACGTTCGAGGGAACCTGGAATAACGCTACGGCAGAAGCGGCAACCGCATACGATAATCTTCGTATTACCGTTTGTAAGGGCAATCAGGGCGATTTCTACTTTGATAATTTATACGTTCATCACGTCTATGATTCCGAGCTTGGCGGCGGTGGTTCCGGTGATTCGGGAGATGGCGGCGGTGATAACTCCGAAGAGGGAGGCAACGACAGCGGCTCAACGCCCCAGATCCCCGTACTTCCTGAGGGACCCGCGCAGCCGGATGAAGGCTTTGGCGGCTACACCTTTGAGGATGGCAAAATGCCCGAGGGAATTACTGCTTCCTGTAACTTACCCGACAACACAATTTCCATTGTAGAGAATGGAGACGGAAGTAAATCTATTCTTATTAGCAAGCCCGTATCCGGTATAATCGACGGAAAGTACTCTACTATCAGTCTCGGTCTTAAGCCTGAAGCATTCAACGAGGTTTCCGAGACTGCTAACGCAACCGTTATCGCGTTTGATATGCTTTACACCGACGTCGAGGCGAAGGGCTCCATCGAGCTCTGGCTTAGAGATAAAGACGGTGCGGAAAAGGGCATTGCTTACTTTACCGTTACAAATACCGCCCAGGGATCTTCCATCACGATGCAGGATCTCAGAAACGCATCGCTCGGAACTGTTGACTCCGGTATAGTGGTTGGTACTTGGGCATCCGTGAAGTTTATAGTTGACGGCACGGACGGCTCTTGGGACTTCTACGTAAACGGCGAGCTTAAGTTCTCGGGCCTTGCTACTCCCGATAAAACTCCTGCTATTATAAGCAATATTTCCTTCTCGCTGGATAAAAATAACAGCGCAAAATGCTATATAGACAATATCTATTACGCTCAGGTGAATATGGCAGATATCGCTGAATGATCCTAACTGATTATTAATAGATTGTCGGATTTACCATCAAAAAGCAAGGCAGACGTAGCCACGTCTGCCTTGCTTTTATTATGCCTTGATTATAGCACGGTGCGCCAGAGCCCGTGCTTGTTGCAGTAAGCGGAAACCTCAAGCGGACGCTCGTCTGAAATAGGAAATCGCGCGATAGGGTCCTTTTCCACGTCCAGATACTTGATATACCTTCCTCTGTCGGTTTTCAGATATACCCATTCGATCAGATGATCCCGATCCATAGGATGCGAAGGTGATCCTACGGAAACGTTGACGGTGTTTTGATCCACCGTAACGGTGGGAATATGCTTGCTCTTTACCCTCTCATCCTCACCCTCGGTTATTTGTGTCATGCGCCTCTCGCAGCATTCCGTTTTTTTCTCATCCTCTGACACAAGATTTCCGCAGGTTCGGCAGAAATAGTAGTTTTTCATAATATACCCTCCCTTTTTTACGGGCGTAAGCCTTGGTTAGATTATGCACCTGCGGTCAGCATTTTATTCACCGCTTAAAGAGAAAGCCGCCGAGCAACACGCCCGGCAGCCGTAGAATATAATTAGTCGGAATCAGATCTGCTTATGCACGCTCTTGTATTCGTCGTAGTATCTGTAGTACGGGCACTCTTTTCTCTGACCGTAGAGAAAGCCTGCCATATCGTCCTCATCCAGCTTCATATTACAGCCATAGGTATCCGTATACTCGTCGTACTCGTAGAATTCGCAGCTTTCACAGCTGGATTTGTGCTTTATACCGTATTTTGTAAAGTCCATATCAGAATAAAGCTCCCAAAAGCACGCATAAAAGCACTACGACAACAGCCACCGCGCCCGCAACGTACGCGGCAAGCTTGATGCTGTTTATCTGCTTATCGAATTTCGCTACCATCTCCTCAGCATCGGCGTCGCATCTTCTTATATATTCGGAGAGGTATTCCTCGGGCGACTCCTGTGAGGAAATTTCCAAGAGAAATTCTTCGACAGATGAGTTAAATCCTTCGATCTCGTCCTCTATAGCCTTATCGGAAACGTTATTGCCCTTGAACTCTACGCTACACTCCAGCACAAGTCCGTCATCCTCGGCTATCAGCGGAGTATATACGCTTACGTCACCCGTAACGAAGCCTTTCTTAGGTACGTCACGGTCGCATCTTTCGAAATCGCTGTCCTCAATGTATATCTCAGTCTTAACGAGCAAGCCGAGCGCTTGCAGCTTTTCGGCTATCCCTGAAATTGCTTCACCTATTTTGAGCTTTGCGCTTAATATATCCATATTTAAATCACCTATATTATTTTATCGTCTACGGTAAGCACTCCGCCCAAGGAGCGAATGCCGTATTTCGTCTCTATAGCAATTCTGAACAGTCTGTCGCCGTTAATACCTATACAGTCGTCAAGTCCGTCCAGAAACGCCCTGGCTGATGAGTGAAAATCCGACGTATTCACGAAAATTCCTCTTGATCCTCTGGCGGCGCAAACTGCGCCGTAGAAGCCACGTACTTCTGTTTCCGAGGTTATCTCAATGCGATTTTTTGTTTGAACCATTATGATTTCGCGGAACCCGAGCGAATCCTCTGTTTTTGCGATTCCGTCAATTCCGCCGTCCGCCGATCCGCCGGTAACGTAGCATTCCGTAACACGCTTACCGTGCTTTTCTAGGTATCTCTTCAGAAGCTCCATAAAATAGCCCTCGAAGAACTCTCCTCCGCGTGCGTGTAGCCTGGATATGTAATCGTCACGCAGAGACAGCATAGAGTTTATGTCGTCAGCTCTCGCAGATGCCTTTTCCGAGAGGGAATACTCGTTTGCCGATCGCTTGATCACTCCGAGAGCCTCCAGCTTCTTTAGCAGCTGTCCGAGAAAGGTCATCAGAATATCGTCGTCTCTTGTGGTCGCCGTCTTATCCGTTCCGAATATCCTCTTCAGCCGATCTCTGATCTCGCCCTTATCCATAGGTTTCTCCGAGAGCGCCTTGATAAGCTCTCTCTCGCACCGTTCGATCCGTATGACTACGGGTCTTGACGCTACCAGATAATATAGTCCGTCAGAGTCCTCTGCGATCAGATCTCTCGCCTCCATCTCGTTAAGCACCGCGCCGATACGGCTTCGTAATCCATTCTGGAGGCTGCCTGCAGATCTGTCGGAAAGCTCATCCTTAGTGAGACCGGCAATAGATATGCACCTTGATATTATATCTCTGCGGTCCAGATGGGCGCGCTCCAGCATCTCCACGATCTTTCGGTATATTCTGCTGTGGGTCAAGGCTGCCGCCATACTATCACCTCTCTTTGCCTCTTTGATTTTATTTTATCACATAAGAGTGGGTAAATCAAGTATATTTTAAAAAGATTATAAGCCGAAGCTTCGGTGTGTTGCTGTTTCGCTCCTTTATTCCTTCTAAAAAAACATCACCTATAGCGAACGTGCTATAGGTGATGTGTCTTGATAAAATTATATTGCAAATTGTGAATTGTAGAGCTCTGCGTAGAAGCCGCCATTTTCAAGCAGCTCGTCGTGCCGTCCCGTCTCCACGATCCTTCCGTCACGCATCACGAGGATCAGATCAGCCTCTCTGATGGTTGAGAGCCTGTGTGCCACGATAAAGCTTGTGCGTCCCACCATCATTTTTGAGAATGCCTCCTGTATCTTCATCTCCGTTCTGGTATCAATAGAGGACGTTGCCTCGTCGAGTATCAGCATAGAGGGGGAGGTAAGCATGACCCTTGCGATAGAGATCAGCTGCTTTTGTCCCTGCGATAAACCCTCGCTGTCAGCGCCGGGAACGGTATCGTATCCTCTGGGCAGCCTCTTAATGAAGCTGTGGGCGTGGGCAGCCTTTGCCGCGTCAACTATCTCCTCGTCGGTTGCGTCCGGCTTGCCGAAGGATATGTTATCTCTTATAGAGCCGTCCGTCAGCCAGGTGTCTTGAAGCACCATTCCGTATGCGCATCGCAGGCTCTTACGGGTCATATTGCTTATGTCAATCCCGTCTACAGCTATCTTGCCAGAGTCTATATCGTAGAATCGCATAAGCAGATTGATTATAGTGGTCTTTCCGCAGCCGGTAGGTCCGACTATAGCGATTCTCTCGCCCTGCCTGACCTGCAGATTAAGGCCTTTTATAAGCGGCTTGTCCTTCGTATAGCTGAATTCCGCGTTCGTGATCTCAACGTCGCCTCTGGCACTTACAAGGACGGTAGCGTCCTCTCTGTCGGGTGTCATTTCTTCCTTCTCTATGAGCTCGAATACTCTTGCCGCAGAGGCAAGCGCATTTTGAAATTCCGCAAACACGCCTGAGATCTCGTTGAAGGGCTTGGTATATTGGTTGGTATACGATAGCATTACAGAGAACTCACCTATAGTAAGCATAGCGGAACCGTTTCCGCTTATAATCAGCAACGCGCCTACCAGGGCAACCGCCGCGTATACGAGATTGTTGACAAATCTTGTAGTTGGATTGGTCAGGGAAGAGAAGAATATGGCGTCAAGCGAGCTTTTATTCAGCCTGTCACCTATGTCCTTGAACTTTGCAATCGAATCGCTCTCCTTGCCAAACGCGGAAACCAGCTTCTGATTTGTAAGCATCTCGTTGATAAACGAGGTTGCCTCCGCCTCATCCTCTGCGCGCTTTTTAAACATATTGAAGGTTCTGCCGCCAATGAATTTCGCTATAAAAACGGATAGAGGAGTCAGAACAAGCACGGTGATAGCGATCTGCCAATTTAATATCAGCATAAAGCACATTGTGCCGACGATCGTCATCACGCCTGTAAATACCTGCGTGAAGCCGAGGAGCAATCCCTCGCAGAATCGGTCGGTGTCATTGATTACACGGTTTACGATATCACCGTGAGGGGTTGTATCTATACTTGAGAGAGGCAGTCTTTGAAGCTTTGAGAACGCCTCGTTTCTTATGTCTCCGGTTACGGAGTAAGCAATTTTGTTATTGATCACGCTCATCAGCCACTGACATACGGAGCATATACCGATCAGAATAGCCGCATAGAATAAGCAGCTTACAACTCCCTTCATATCAACAGCGCCCTTGCCGCCGATAAGGTCTATAGCGTCACCTATAATAACAGGCACGTATAGAGTCAGCACGGTAGAAATAAATGCCAGAAAAATTGACACGGGTAAGAGGTATTTGTATTTTCCTATATAATGAAGGACCTTTGATACAGTCCCTTTTTCTGCTTTATTTTTCATATTCGCCCTCCCTTCTGAATTGGGAGTCGTATATTTCGCGGTATATCTCGCAGGATTCAAGCAACTCGTCGTGAGTACCTATTCCCACACAGCATCCGTCGTCCAAAACGATTATCTTGTCTGCGTGTCTTACCGAAGAGGTCCTCTGAGATACTATGAAAACGGTCATATTCTTCGAGAATTCTCTGATCGCTCCCCGAAGTCTTGCATCTGTCGCGTAATCAAGTGCGGATGCAGAATCGTCAAGTATCAGTATTTCCGGCTTTGAGGCGATCGCTCTGGCAATGGTGAGTCTTTGTCTCTGCCCGCCGGAGAAGTTCTTTCCACCTGCCTCAACTCTCGCGTCAAGCCCGCCCTTTTCAATAATAAAATCCTCAGCCTGAGCAACTCTCAGAGCGTACGTCATCTCTTCGTCCGTGCATTCACCGCCAAAGGACAGATTTTCTCTTACCGTTCCGGCGAGCAGTACGGCTCTCTGGGGTACTACTCCGATCTTATCCCTCAGCGCCTTCTTTGAATATTCGTCGATGCTTCTTCCGTCGATAAGCAGCTCTCCGTCCGTAACGTCGTAAAAGCGCGGTATCAGATTAACAAGAGAGCTTTTTCCCGAGCCCGTACCGCCGATTATTCCAACCGTCTCGCCGTGCTTTACTCTTACGGATATACCCTCAAGGGCATATTCGGGGCTGGATGGATACCTGAGGGACGCGCCACGCAGCTCTACGGCGTATTCACTGTTTAGTCCCTCGCTGTATTCTCCGTAGCTTTGAGTGGGTTCTATATCCAGAACGTCGCTTATTCTTGATGCGGAGGCAAGGGCTCTCGATATGCTTATAATCAAGTTAGCCAGCTTTATCAGCTCTACCAGGATCTGTGACATATAATTGTAGAGCGCTATAACCTCACCCTGACTAAGCTCCCCCGAGTTAACCCTCAGGGCGCCCGTATGTATCAGCATTATAATACCCAGATTTATAATTATGTAGGTCAGTGGGTTCATAAGAGCCGATATATGACCTGCGCGGTTTTGCTTTTTCGTCAACGTCAGGTTATCGCTTACAAACGAATTGACCTCCGCATCCTCCTTACCGAAGGCGCGGATTACACGAACGCCGCTTAGATTTCCCCTCGTTCTTCCGAGAATTTTATCAACACCCATCTGCACCTTTTTGTATAAGGGCATGGTAATGAAGAGAACTCCGAAAACAACGATGGAAAGAAGAGGTATAGTAATAGCGAATGCTCTTCCGGCGGACGAGTCTATAGCGTACGCCATAATCATAGCTCCGAAAACCACGAAGGGCGAGCGGAGCAGCAGCCTCAGTGAAAAATTAAGTCCTGCCTGAACTCTGGAGGAGTCGGTCGTCATACGGGTGATAACTGTCGAAGTACCGAGAGAATCCAGGTCAGAGTAGGATAAGGATTGGATATGGGTATACAGAGCGTGTCTGATACCCGTCGAGAAGCCAACGGCGGCCTTGGCGGAATAGTACTGCGCGAAAACCGAGAAAAACAGGCCCGCGCATCCGAGAGCAACCAGCAACAGCACCATAAGGGATGCGTGGGTCGTGTCACCGCCTCCGATACCTCTGTCGATTATGGAGGCGACGACCAGCGGAACAATCAATTCAAGGGTTGCCTCGCATAGCTTTCCGAGAGGTCCGAGCACCGTTTCGCGTACGTACGGCTTCAGATATTTTAATAGCCTTTTCAACGGAATCTCCTTCTAAAATCAAGGTAGGGGAATGTATAAATTTAACACGCCCCCACCCTAAATTGTATTTTATTAGATCAGCCTTACGCGATAAGAATAGTCGGACGAGTCGCCTGACGGGAGTCTTGACATGCGTCTGTCATCAAAGCACTCAGGGACATCGCCGCCAGCTGGAACGTCAGACCAGGGCTCAAGACAGATAAATCTCGCCTTTGAGTCGGTTTCCTTCCATATACAGAAATATGGCAGATTCTCGCTATATGAGATCTCAAGGCCGTATTTCGTATCGGGAGAGGAGAGGAGCGCTTTACCGCCCGTACCGCAGAAGATCATAGTATCGTTTGAATATATCTCATCCTCAGATAGCTGGTACGTACCGTTCGGAGCGGCATAATCCTCACCGTACGGACGAACGAAGCATCCGTTCTGCAGAGGATACCAAAGAAGCGTCTCGCCTGCGTTAAACTTAAGCGAAAAGCTGTTGATCTCGCCGTCTCCGTGCAGGTAGAAGCCGGGATGCCATCCCATCATATAAGGAAGCACGTCGTCACCGGTATTCCTTACGGTGAAGGTAACGGCAAGGTCATCCTCAAGCTCGAAGTCTGCTATAAGCTCAAAGTCAAATGGATATATTTTCTTCGTGTTTTCATCAGAGCAGAGAGACAGCGTTAATCTGTTTTTCTCTACACGGGTAGGGCTAAACTCGCTATTCGGAGCGAATCCGTGGGGATCCATTTTATATTCCTTACCCTTGTATGTGTACGACTGATCAAGGAGCCGTCCGCAAACGGGGAACAGCACAGGAGCGGATGAATCCCAATATCTTTTGTCTGCATCCCACATATATTCTGTGCCGTTTTTCTTCAGAGATATAAGCTCCGCGCCGAGTGTGTTGATTTTTGCGGAAATATCACCGCATATTATTTCGTATATCATAAGTCACCTATCAGTGTTTCTTGGTTTCTATCTCGCTTACGACCTTGGCGATGAACTCATCCACGGAGAACTTACCGCCCTCGCCTTCTGTACGGGCTCTTACGGTAACGGCGTTCGCCTTCATTTCATCCTCGCCCACAACTATCATATATGGAACCTTAGAGAGCTGAGCCTCACGGATACGGTATCCGAGCTTCTCATTTCTATCGTCCAGCTCCGCACGGATGCCTGCATCCTGCATTTTCTTGGTTACTTCTGCCGCGTAGTCTGCGAAATCGGCAACGACGGGTATTACAGTCACCTGAGTGGGAGCGAGCCATACGGGAAGCGCGCCTGCGTACTTTTCAAGTATTAATGCGAGAGTTCTCTCGTAGCAGCCCATGCTGGTTCTGTGAATGATGTAGGGAGTCTTCATCGTATTGTCGCGGTCAACGTATTCCATACCGAACTTCTTTGCCAGCAGCATATCGACCTGAATAGTAACGATGGTGTCCTCCTTGCCAAATACGTTCTTGCACTGAATGTCAAGCTTAGGACCGTAGAATGCCGCCTCGTCGATACCGATCACGTAATTTTCGCGTCCGAGATAGGTATCCAGCAACTCGCCCATTACACTCTGAGCCTCGTTCCATTGCTCAGGCGTGCCCTCGTATTTATCGGTTCTCTTGGGATCCCACTGTGAGAAGCGGAAGGAGCAGTCCTCCCACAGACCGAGAGTTTCAAGACAGTATTTTGCAAGGTCAAGACATCCCTTGAACTCCTCTGCGAGCTGCTCGGGGCGCAGTATAAGGTGACCCTCGGAAATAGTAAACTGACGTACTCTGATCAGACCGTGCATCTCGCCGGAATCCTCATTTCTGAAGAGAGTAGAGGTTTCGCCAAGTCGCATGGGAAGTTCTCTGTAAGAGCGCTTCTTGTTAAGGAAAACTTGATATTGGAAGGGGCAGGTCATAGGACGAAGCGCGAAGCACTCCTTTGTATAATCGTCAGGGTCGCCCATAACGAACATACCGTCAAGGTAGTGATCCCAGTGACCTGAGATCTTATAAAGCTCTCTCTTTGCCATAAGGGGAGTTTTGGTGAGCAGATAACCGCGCTTCTCCTCCTCGTCCTCTATCCATCTCTGCAGTCTCTGTATGGTTCTGGCGCCCTTGGGTAGAAGGACGGGAAGCCCCTGACCTATAGCGTCGACGGTGGTAAAGTACTCAAGCTCACGGCCAATCTTATTGTGATCTCTCTTAAGAGCCTCCTCCTGCTGAAGCACGTATGCGTTAAGCTCATCTTTCGAGGGGAATGCTATACCGTACACTCTCTGGAGCATTTTATTGTTCTGGTCACCCTTGTAGTACGCGCCGGTGCATTGAGTAAGCTTGAATGCCTTTACAGCTCCCGTAGAGTGAAGATGAGGACCTGCGCAGAGATCTACGTACTCGCCCTGAGTATATATGGAAATTTCCGCGTCATCGCTAAGCTCCTCGATTCTCTCAACCTTGTAGGGCTCGTCCAGCTTACGCATAAGCTCCAGCGCCTCCTCCTTGGAAAGCACCTTTCGCTCTATCAGCAGATTTTCCTTAACTATCTTCTTCATTTCCGCCTCAATATCCTTGAGTATTTCGGGAGTGAAGGATATCTCAGCATCGAAATCCTGGAAATAACCGGTATCGGTAGCAGGACCGATTGTCTGCTTTGTATTGGGATACAGGCGCTTAACTGCCTGCGCCATAATGTGAGCCGCTGTATGTCTGAAAACTCTCTTGCCGCCCTCGTCAGCGAACGTAAGCAGCTTTACGTCAGCCTCGCCGTCAATCACGTGAGAAAGCTCGGTAGCCTCTCCGTTGACCTCCGCGCAAAGTACCTCTCTGGAAACCGATCCGTACAAAGCCTTAGCAGCCTCGTATACGGAGATCGCTTCCGAAGATTCAAAGATCTGTCCGTCGGAAAATTTGATTTTTGCCATTTCAATGACTCCTTATATAGTAAATTTTTAATCTGAATTGATAACCGCGCCGTATGATAACGGTACGGAAGGGAACAATAACCGTGGCTTTGGGTCTAATAAAAACAAAAAACACCCAAAAGACCACAAGGTCTTCGGGGTGAGGACGAAAGTCCGCACGGTTCCACCCGAGCGTTTCACTCATTTATATTAACAACAGCGAACAGGCGTCTTGAGTCTTTCGCATGGCTGGTATTCTTAGGGCGAAAAGTCCGTCTCTCAGCAAAACGACGGCTCTCTGTGCTTTTCGTATCCACAGAACGTGGTCCAATGCAAATATATTATCATAATATAAGCGAAAAGTCAACACTTGCCACGCATTTTTAATAATTTTTTTAATAAAAATATGAAAGTTTTCCTCAAAACTATTGACAAATCTGGCAGAATATGCTATTATATTCTAGCGTCAAAAAGAACGTTACAACAACGTATATGAAATGCCCCTGTAGCTCAGCTGGTAGAGCACTTGACTTTTAATCAAGGTGTCCGGAGTTCGATTCTCCGCAGGAGCACCAAAAATAGCAGAGCACCCTTGCGGTGTTCTGCTATTTTTGCTTCTCCTGCACTGAACGAACGCCGTGCGCGAAGCGCTGGAGTTCGAGATATAGCGGAACGTCTCGCCGTGCGAGACAACGAAGTGCGCCCTATCCGCGAAGAACTCTGCCGCTAATTCTCCGCAGGAGCACCCCCTGCGGTGTTCTGCTATTTTTGCTTATCCCGCACTGACCGAACGCCGTGCGCGAAGCGCTGGAGTTCGAGATATAGCGGCACGTCTCGCCGTGCGAGACAACGAAGTGCGCCCTATCCGTGAAGAACTCTGCCGCTAATTCTCCGCAGGAGCACCTCAATATCTCGCTGTGAGGCAACGAAAAGAACTTTTCTCAACAACCCAAAAGAAATATTAAAGCGGCTCGCCGAATCAACGGTGAGCCGCTTAAGGCTTATATTATTTTAATATGAACTTATTAAAGCTCTTCTTGCCTCTCTTAATAAGCACACCCGCCTTGAGCTGCTCCTCTGTAACGGTTGCCTTCACGTCGATAACCTTCTCACCATCAACGGTAACTCCGCCCTGCTCAATAGCGCGTCTGCCCTCAGACTTCGAGGGAACCATCTTGCCAAGCACCAGAAGAGAGTTGATGTCAATTTTTCCGTCGACCAGGCTCGCCGCATCAACGTCTACCGTGGGAGTCATAGAGGAATCGCCTGCGCTGAAGAGTGCCTTGGAGGCCGCTCTTGCCTTTTCTGCCTCATCATCACCGTGAACGAGCTTTGTCAGCTCATAAGCCAGGATATCCTTCGCCTCGTTAAGCTGCGCTCCCTCCCAGCTATCCATTTTGTCTATCTCCTCAAGGGGAAGGAAGGTCAGCATTCTGATGCACTTCAGAACGTCCTTATCTCCAACGTTTCTCCAGTACTGGTAGAAATCGTAGGGAGAGGTCTTCTTCGGATCAAGCCATACCGCTCCGCTGGCAGTCTTACCCATCTTCTTGCCCTCGGAATTAAGGAGCAGGGTGATTGTCATTGCGTACGCATCCTTTCCAAGCTTACGTCTTATAAGCTCGGTACCGCCCAGCATATTAGACCATTGGTCGTCGCCGCCGAACTGCATATTACAGCCGTAGGTCTTGAAGAGATGATAGAAGTCGTAGGACTGCATTATCATATAATTGAACTCAAGGAATGAGAGTCCCTTTTCCATTCTCTGCTTATAGCACTCGGCAGTCAGCATTCTGTTGACAGAGAAGCACGCTCCAACCTCGCGGAGCATATCAACGTATTTAACGTCCAGGAGCCAATCTGCGTTATTGACCATAATAGCCTTGTCCTCGCCAAACTCGATGAAGCGCTCCATCTGAGCCTTGAAGCAGTCGCAGTTATGCTGTATGGTCTCGCTCGTCATCATCGAGCGCATATCCGTTCTGCCGGAGGGATCTCCGATATGACCCGTACCGCCGCCGATCAGTACTATAGGACGGTTTCCTGCCATCTGGAGTCTCTTCATAAGGCACAGCGCCATAAAGTGACCTACGTGCAGGCTGTCTGCAGTAGGGTCAAATCCAATATAGAAGGTTGCCTTACCATCATTGATCAGCTCTCTGATCTCGTTTTCATCGGTGACCTGCGCTATCAGTCCGCGCTTCACCAGCTCTTCGTAAATTTTCATTTCATATCCTCACTTTTAAATAATAATCAAAATAAAAAAATCCTTGGGTAAAAACCCAAGGACGCATTATGCGTGGTACCACCTTGCTTCATCGGCATAAGCCGACCTCATCTCCGCAATTTACGGATAAACGCTGTAACGGGCGTACCCGTGGTATCCTACCTCTCATACTAGAGACTCGGTACTCGCTCAGGGATGTATTCGCATATCGGTTACGTGACGCGCCTCTCATCAACCGGCAGCTTTCTGTGTACTCCCCGACGCTACTTGTTCCCCTCATAGCTTTCATTATTCACATTAGAATTATACATTATTTTTTCAGGCTTGTCAACCCTTTTTGCAATAATTAGCGCTATTTACTTTTAGAGCTATTATCACCGGTCGCCTCGGTAAGCCCGCGTTAAGTCGCTTTATTAAATAGGGAGCTGTAGCTTCGTCTTAATACGGTGTGGCAAAGTGCTGAAACGTGCCAATATTCATTGAAAAGCGCCGCCTGGCAGCCTTTACTCTTTTGAGTGTGCTGCATTGGCGGCGCTTAAGCTTATATGTCAAGGCGTGTCAGATCCTCAATACCCTCACGTCTGACGGCAACGTAGTCTCTGTCACCGTCCAGCATTACTACAGGGGGTCTGCCGAGCCTGTTATAATTCGATGCCATAGAATAGTGGTATGCTCCGGTAGTAAGGCATGCGATAAGCTCGCCTCTCCGTATATCCTCGGGCATAGTGACGCCCTCTTGGAGAATATCGCCGCTTTCGCAGCATCTTCCCACCACAGAGCAGACCATTTTATCTTCTCCGACACGTCGTGCGACAGGAAGAAGAGTATAAGGAGAGCCGTACAGCGCGTATCTCGGATTATCCGCCATACCTCCGTCGACCGAAACGTAGTTCTTGTACCCCGGGATTCTCTTGACCGTGCCAACGGTATACAGCGTCAGTCCCGCATCGGCAACTATGCTGCGTCCGGGCTCAAAGCATACGGTAGGCAGAGCAATACCAAGCTCCCTCGCGTTTTTCTCCATAGCCTCAGCGACAGAGCGGAGCGTAGCTCTGATATCGGGAGTTGGTTGATCCGCGACGTATCTTACGCCGATTCCGCCTCCGATATCCAATTCGTAAGCCATGTATCCAAGCTTCAACTGCATATCCTTCACAAACTCAAGCATGACCTTGGAGGTCGCAAGGTAAACGTCAGCGTCGAAGATCTGAGATCCCACGTGGCAGTGGAAGCCGTACAGTATAAGAGAGGGAAGAGAAAGGGCGAGAGCGGTTATCTCCTCCGCCTGACCCGTTTCAATAGCAGAGCCGAATTTGGAATCCACCTTTCCCGTTGCCACAGCTGCATAGGTGTGAGGATCGATACCGGGAGTAATACGCAAGAGAATCTTTTGCTTTTTGCCCATCTCACCGGCAATTCTATCTATTGCGTACAGCTCCTCGGCGTTATCCACGACGAAATAGCCAACCCCCATAGATATTGCATATTTAATATCCGTATCAGTCTTGTTATTAGAGTGGAAATACGCTCTCTCGAGAGGGAAGGCTGCGAGATGAGCGGTGTAGATCTCACCCACGCTTACCACGTCGATACCAAGCCCCTCCTCGTTTATTATCTCGTAGAGGCGCTTGAAGGATGCTGCCTTAGACGCATACATAACCCTTGCGCCCGAGGGGAAGAAGTCCTTCGCCGCATTCATATAAGCGCGGCATTTTTCGCGTATTTTGCTCTCATCGTACAGATACAGAGGAGTTCCGTATTTTTCAGCAAGACTAGAAAGATTATGAGATGCGAAAAGCAGCTCTCCGTTTTCTCCTCTGGAGAGATTTGAGCATATCAAGTCACGTTCTGTATTTGTAATCACTTTATCGTCCTTAAGTCAGAACGGCACGTGGCGAAACACCCTGTGCCGTATCGTATTTTTAAAATTTCTAATAAAAATCAAAGCAGACTTTCTCTCAGCTTGTCGGGAGAGAGCGGGGAGAGGTCTGTCGGAGCTACGTCCAGAACCGTCTTTGCGCCGTAATCACCACGGCAGAAGATACGCGCTACGGCTCTTGCGTAAGCCACCATTACGCTGGCTGTAAACTCGGGATTTGAGTCTAATTTAAGAGTGAACTCAAAGGTGTGAGAATTACCGCCGTCAATTCCCGTCTTGCCGTTTCGTATAACGGTGCCGCCGTGAGGCATTCCGGAGTGATCGCGGATAAGCTCCTCCTTGGTTATAAAGTTTACCGTTGTATCATAGTCAGCAAAATAATTAGGCATCGTTTTGATCTGCTTCTCGATCAGAGCGGTGTCAGCGCCCTGCTCGGCAACAACGTAGCAATCTCTTCTGTGCTTTTCTCCCGTGGTAAGCTCCGGCGTATTGCCATCTCTGACAGCGCTGAGCGCCGCTTCTACCGGAATAGTGTATTGTCTTGCGTCCAGAACTCCGGGAATACGTCTTATTGCGTCGGAATGTCCCTGGCTGATACCCTTACCCCAGAAGGTATAATCCTTACCGCATGGAAGAGCCGCAGAGGCATACGCCCTGGCAATAGAGAAGAGTCCGGGATCCCAGCCGGCAGAGATCAGAGCAACGTGTGAGCCTTCCTTGGCAGACCTGTCAACCTCCGAAAAATGCTCAGGTATCCTTGCGTGAGTATCGAAGCTGTCCACAACGTTGAAATCTCTCGCAAGCTTAGGTGTCATTTCGGGAAGATCGGTCGCGCTTCCTCCGCACAGTATCAGAACGTCTATCTCATCCTTGAAGCTTAATATATCATTTGCGGAGTATACCGGTGATCCGCCAACTGTTTTGACCGTAGCGGGATCTCTTCTGGTGAAAACTCCAACAATTTCCATATCCGAATTATATTTTGCGGCAGATTCTACACCTCTGCCAAGATTTCCGTATCCGTAAATTCCAATTTTCATATTTTTACCTACGTCTTTATTGATGACTCTGCTCGTCGATCAGACTTGCCATATCGTATAGGCCCGCCCCCTTGCCGACGATAAATGCAGCCGCGGCGAGTCCTCCCTCAGCAAACAGCGCTCTGTCGTGAGCCTCGTGCTTCAGCGTAATGGTCTGATTGTTCGTTCCAACTATTACCTCGTGAATGCCGACTATGTTGCCCATTCTGACGGAGTGGATTCCGATCTCCTCGCTGGTTCGCTTGCCCTGTCCGCTTCTTCCTACCTTAGAGTAGGACCGGGGCTTGACCTCGCGTATGGCGTTCGCCAGCATAAGCGCTGTACCGCTCGGAGCGTCAAGCTTTCTGTTATGGTGACTCTCAATTATCTCTATTTCGGCCTCGGGCATTGCAAGCGCCGTGATCTTCGCAAGCTCTATAAGCAGAGCTATTCCAAGCGACATATTTCCGGAGTAGAATACGGGGATTTTTTTCGATGCCGCCCGTATAGCCCCTATCTCGTCATCCGTATGACCGGTTGTGGCAACGACTACGGGCAATCCGTGTTTGATTGCAAAATCAAGCATTCCTGCTGTTGCGCTGTGATGGGAGAAATCCACGATGCAGTCGATCCCCTCGGTGCTTTCAATGTCCGAGAAGCTCTTGACCGTACTGCCTGAGCCGTCCTCAGCCATCAGATCCACGCCTTTAGCGCATTCTATACCTCTGAAGCCCTTGTCGCACAGCTTAGCAACCTCGCGGCCCATAGCTCCAAGTATTCCGTTAATTATAATTTTCATAATCTTACTCTCAAATCAAATTTTCTGCTTTCATAAGCTCAAGCAGCTTTTCCTCGTGGTCCTTTTCCATAGTCGTAAGGGGCAGACGCAGATAGTTCTCGCAGTAGCCCATAGCAGCCATAGCTGCTTTTACGGGAATGGGGTTAACCTCACAGAAGAGAGCGTTTATAAGAGGAATGAGTCTCAGCTGCTCGTCGCGCGCCGCCTTTACGTTTCCGTCAAGGTAGTCCTTGCAGATCTTGGAGGTTGCCTTGGGCATAAGGTTAGAGAGCACCGAAATAACACCCTTACCGCCAAGAGACATTATCGGTACTATCTGATCGTCATTTCCGGAGTAGATGTCAATTTTATCACCGCACAGATGAGCGATCTCAGCGATCTGAGATAGATTTCCCGAAGCCTCCTTAATAGCCACGATATTCGGGTGATCTGCCAGCTTTGCCATAGTCTCTGCCGTCAGATTACAGCCGGTTCTGGAGGGTACGTTGTATATTATGCAGGGCTTTGTGGAAATATCCGCCACAGCCACGAAGGATTCGTACAGACCTCTCTGGGTAGCCTTATTATAGTATGGGGTAACCAGTAGCATAGCGTCTGCGCCAACCTCACAAGCATATTTCGTAAGATCAATAGCGTACGCCGTATCGTTGGAGCCTGTGCCCGCGATAACGGGAACTCTGCCAGCAACTCTCTCTACACAGAACTTGATAGCCTCCTTATGCTCCGCGTCTGAAAGTGTAGAGCCCTCGCCGGTAGTACCAACTGCAACAATGGCGTCGATACCCTCCGCGATCTGCCAATCGATCAGTCTGCCGAACTGCTCGTAATCGATTCCGTCCTTGGTAAGAGGGGTGACGATAGCCGTCGCCGCGCCTGTGAAAATTGTCTTTTTCATAATATATACTCCTGATTATTATATTCTTTCTGAGCGATCCGCCTTTATAACGAGCCGCAATTACAAATAAAAAAGATAGCCGCAGGGCTACCTCAAAAAGTCACAGCGCCACCACAGGCACCGTGTATTTGATAGCCCACCGCATTTCTGCGACAGCAGAACGGATATTCTCCGAGCTGCCAGCCAAGATACCCACCACGGTATCCGCTTCGGCACCCACGCCTTTCTCACACAGCCTCGGTGGCAATTAACGTGCGATAATCTTCGTGCAGTGCGCCTCTATCTGAATTAACACAGTAATTTTACCACAGTTAATACTGTATGTCAACCCTTTTTGTAAAAAAAAGAATAATTGTAGAGTTTTTTAAACTTGAGGAATGAAAACGGTTCAAAAAACCATCACAATGTTAAAATGCTGTTAAATTGCGCGCTTAAACTTGACTTTTTATCCTAGATATTTTATAATAATAGGTAAAGTTGATCGGAAGGACGTATTACAATGACTAAAATTGATATTTTTTCCGGCTTTCTCGGAGCGGGAAAGACCACGCTTATAAAGAAGCTTATTAAGGAGGCGTATGCCGGCGAGCGAGTAGTGCTTATAGAGAACGAGTTTGGCGAGATAGGCATAGACGGCGGCTTCCTTGCTGACGCAGGTATTGAGATCACGGAGATGAATTCGGGATGCATCTGTTGCTCTCTTGTCGGAGATTTTTCCAAGGCGCTCGTTAAGGTTATCGACGAGTATCACCCCGAGCGTATTATTATTGAGCCGTCAGGCGTGGGCAAGCTCTCTGACGTTATCCGCGCGGTAGAGTCGGCCGCTCTCACGGATGCCGTCCTCAACTCATACACCGCCGTTGCGGACGTAAATAAGTGTAAAATGTATATGAAGAACTTTGGTGAGTTCTACAACGATCAGATATCTACCGCGTCAGCTATCGTGCTTTCTCACACCGGCGGCGCAAAGGAACATAAGGTTTCCGATTGCGTAGCTCTTCTCAGAGAGAAGAATCCAAACGCCGTCATCGTTGTAACTCCATGGGATGATCTTGACGGCAAGGATATTCTCGCGGCTATCGAGCATCGCGATACTATTGAGGATGCTATCAAGGCGCTTGAGGAGGAGCATCACCACCATCACGAGCATCACCACGATCACGACGAGGAGTGCCACTGCCACGAGCATCACCACGATCACGATGAGGAGTGCCACTGCCACCAGCATCACCACGATCACGACGAGGAGTGTCACTGCCACGAGCATCACCACAATCACGATGAGGAGTGCGACTGCCACGAGCATCACCACGATCACGGTGAGGAGTGCAGCTGTGGCTGTCACGGACACGGTCATCACCATCACGCAGACGAGGTATTCACCAGTATAGGGGCGGAAACCACCAAGAAATTCACGAAGAATGAAATAACCGATATTCTTGATACCTTCTCGGAGGATTCCTCATACGGATTAGTCCTTCGCGCTAAGGGTATAGTTGAAGGCACTGACGGTAAGTGGATACACTTCGACTACGTTCCCGACGAGCCTAACGTCCGTGAGGGCGGAGCGGGCATAATTGGCAGAATATGTGTCATAGGCGCAAAGCTTGATGAAACTAAAATCAAGGAACTGTTCGGAATATAAGGCAAAAAGCGAGGCAGAAAATAATGGATATTCCGGTTTATTTGTTTACGGGCTTTCTTGAGGCAGGCAAGACCTCATTTATAGCCGAGACTATGCGCGATCCGAATTTCAACGACGGAGTGCGTAAATATCTGATAATTCAGTGCGAGGAGGGCGAGGAGGAGCTTGATCCTACCGAGCTTGGCGCAAACGTGTCTTACGCTACTTTTGAGGATGAGCAGCGCCTTACTCCCGACCGTCTTTCCGCTCTCCAGAGGCGTCACAAGGCTGAGATTGTTGTTATTGAGTATAACGGTATGTGGAATCTTGACAGCTTCTACAACGCGCTCCCGTCCGATTGGATGGTATATCAGGAGATAGTGGTTATTGACTCCGCAACCGCTCTTACCTATAACGCTAATATGCGTCAGCTTATGGTGGATAAGCTGACAGGATGTGAGATGGCTGTATTCAATCGCGTAACTCCCGAAACCGATAAAATGGCTCTTCACAAGCTTGTCAGAGGAGTGAGCCGTCGGGCAGGCATATGCTACGAGGATTTGCAGGGCGAGATAGAGTTTGATCAGATAGAGGATCCGTTGCCCTTTGATATCAATGCGGACGTAATAGACGTTGGGGATGATGATTTCGCTATTTTCTACCGTGATATGTCAGAGGAGTTCACTAAATACGACGGTAAGACAGTACGCTTCAAGGGCATAGTTGCGCTTGACCCGTCACTTCCGGACGGTCAGTTTGCTGTCGGCAGGCACATTATGACCTGCTGCGCAGACGATATTTCCTACCGCGGAGTTGTTGCCAAGGGTACGGGCAGCCTTAAGCTTCATACTCGCGATTGGGTAATGATCGAGGGCAAGCTCTCAGAGGAGTATTCCTCAATTTATCGCGGCAGGGGACCGGTGCTTCGGGTAACGTCTATTGAAAAAGCAGAGAAGCCCGTAAACGAGGTCGCAACCTTTTATTGAGCAACCTTTGGCTTAAAAGAGTAAATAATAATCAAATCCCGACTGAAAGTGATAAAACAGTCGGGATTTTTTAAAAAATTTATAATATTCCGTCATTTGCCTATTTACAAATCACCTGTGCGGTGTTATAATATATATTAAGGTAATTAACTTTGGAGGCTACTATGGCAGAAGAAACCAGATTTCCCTTCAGAATGTATTCATCCCGCTCGGACGGGATCGTTACGGAGGGCTATCATCCGGCATCCGTTGAGATCATAGAAATAACCGCGGGAGACGTAACCGTTCAGATAGGCACGGACACCGTAGAGGCTTCGGTAGGCGATTTTCTCTATATTCCGGCGGCGCTCGTATTCCGCGTTACTTCCCGTGAGGGTGAGGCTGCCCTTCGCGCTATGGAGTTTGATTCCTCGATTATCGAGGACAATATGGAGAATTTTGATACCGAGATATTCTATATGTTCTATATTCAGTCGCGCAATAGGATAACCGTGTTCAGACAGGATCATCCTATATACCGTACCCTCCACAGCTGTATGGACGAGGCGTACGGCGAGTACGTATCAAAGGACGTCTGCTACAAGCTTCCAATTCGCGCCAATATATATCTTATTATGACCGCTCTGCTTCGCTACTATTGCGGTACCAAGAATGAGCTTGACCGTATGGTATACCACAACGTTATGCGTTTGCGTCCTGTTATCGAGTACATATCCGCCCACTATAGCGAGAAGATCTATATTGAGTCTCTCGCCGAGATGATCACTGTGTCAGCGGATTATTTTACCAAGATGTTTAAGGACAGCATAGGCAAGACCCCCATTGATTATATCAACGCCGCTCGCATCAACCACGCCCTTATGCTTCTTCTTACCACGGATACGCCTATCAACGAGATATCTGAGGCGGTAGGCTTTTCGGGCCCTAACTATTTCCACAAGATATTCAAGCAGTATATGGTAACCAGCCCCCTCGTTTACAGACGAAGCGCCAAATAATACGGCGTAGGGCAGGGTAAATATAACCCTCATCAAACTCATCTGAGCTCATCTTCAGGGTATAAAAGAGCTATCCGACACTCGCCATTGAGCATCGGATAGCTTTTTATTATGCCGTTCTGAAATTCACGTCAAAGCTGATGTACATCACGCTGTCGCAGCCTATCGCCTTTGCGTTGTGTATAGCGTGGTCCGCCGCATCTCTGCGGATAGAGTCCATCAGACTCTTTATGTACGCGTCTCTTGCGCCTATCGCATGGTCAACCTCGGCTTGATTCTGGAAGCTTCCGCCGGAAACCTTAACGTCCAGGCTGAAGGTTACTAAAAAAAAATAAAAAAATTTCAAAAAGCCCTTTACAAAAGGAATTATATGTTGTATAATAATAGCATCAATCCACTTTAGCAAACTAAAGTGTTACAGAAAGGAAAAACAAATGAAAAAGATTATTTCACTAATTCTTGTGCTCGTGCTTGGCGTATTTTCCGTATTTGGACTCAGCTCCTGCGGAAATCCCAATCCCGAGGATACTCTCGTGTGCGGAGTAACAATCGTTAAAAACCTTAATGAAAAAAATGCTGACGGCACCTGGACCGGCTTTGATACCGAGTTTGCAACCGAGGTCGCTAAATTGCTCGGTATGAAGGTTAAGTTCGTAGAGATCACCTGGGAGCAGAAGTATAACGAGGTTAATTCCGGCGCTATAGACGCTATTTGGAACGGCTTTACCGCTAACTCAGCTGATAACGGTATCGATAGATCCGAGCTTGTTGATTTCTCCTACGGTTATATGCTTAATCAGCAGTGTATCGTAGTTAAGGCAGAAAATCTTGAGCAGTTTACGTCTCTTGATAGCCTTAAGAACAAGACGGCAACAGCTGAAACAGGTAGTGCAGGTCAGTCCTTTGCAGAGGGCATCGAGGGCGTGACCGTTACTCCCGTTCCCACCCAGCAGAACACCTTTATGGAGGTTAAGTCCGGCGCGGTTCAGTTCGCTGTGGTTGACATCATTCTTGCGCAGAACATCTGCGGCCAGGGTGACTATTCCGATCTTGTTATCGTTGAGGATATCGAGCTTGAGTCCGAGATATACGCCGTAGGATTTAAGAAGGGCAGTGAGCTTACCGCAAAGGTAAATCAGGCTATCAAGACCCTTGAGGAAAACGGCAAGCTCGAGGAGCTCGCGGTTAAATACGGCTTTGAGAACGTAGTTCGCGTTATGGAGACCATAGAGTAATTTTTTAATAAAGGAATAATATGGGATTTGTTGAAGTTACACAGGCTTTGCTTCTGGGACTTTGGAACACCTTCCTGATTTTTGCGCTAACACTCGTGTTAGCGCTTCCTTTAGGTTTGGTGATTTCATTCGGCTCAATGTCTAAGATAAAGCCGATATCCTACCTTGTGAAGCTGATAGTATGGATCGTACGCGGTGTACCGCTTATGCTTCAGGTTATCATAATATATTATGTACCCGGTATGCTTTTTGGAGTGCCCATGCTTTCAAGATTCAACGCGGTCATAGTGTCCTTTGTGATCAACTACGCCTGCTATTTCTCGGAGATATACAGAGGAGGAATAGAGGGAATACCTGCAGGACAGTACGAGGCAGGCAAGGTGCTGGGACTCTCTAAGAGCGAGATCTTCTTCAAAATAGTGCTTATGCAGGTTGTGAAAAGGATACTTGCGCCTATGGGTAACGAGGTCATCACTCTTGTTAAGGATACGGCGCTCGCCAGAGTAATAATGGTAGTTGAGATCATACAGGCGGCGCAGAACTTTGCGGCATACGGACTTATGTGGCCTCTGTTCTACACAGCCGTATTCTATCTGGTCATAGTCGGTGTGCTGACTCTCTTGCTTGGATTTTTCGAGAAGAAGCTAAGCTATTATAAGGCGTAAAAGGAGGAATTATGGCTCTTTTAGAGGTTAAGAATTTAAAAAAATCTTTTGGCTCTACCCAAGTTCTGAAGGGCGTTTCCTTTACGCTTGACGAGGGAGAGGTCCTTTCCGTAATAGGCTCATCCGGAGGCGGAAAAACCACTCTTCTTCGTTGCCTTAATTTTCTGGAGATTGCTGACGAGGGTGAAATATCCATCGCCGGTGAAACGGTATTCAAGGCACTGGGCGACGGAAACAAGCCGTATATTGATCCTAACGTGCAGGAGAAAATGGGACTCGTCTTCCAGCAGTTCAATCTTTTTCCGCAGTACAGCGTAAAGCAAAATCTCACCCTTGCACCTATGATAGTGGAGAAGAAAAAGGCGGGTAAAGGCTATAAGAGCAGAAAAAACGAGATAATAAGCTCTATTGAAGCGAAGGCGTTGGAGCTGTTGCAGATGGTAAACCTGACGGAGAAGGCAGATACGTATCCTTGCTTTTTATCGGGCGGTCAGCAGCAGAGGGTATCTATCGCAAGAGCGCTGATGCTCGAGCCTGAGGTTTTGTGCTTTGACGAGCCAACTTCATCTCTCGATCCCGAATTGACCGGAGAGGTGCTATCGGTTATCAGAAATCTGAAATCGCCGGAGCGCGCTATGATCGTAGTAACGCACGAGCTGGAATTTGCCCGCAAAGTTGCCGATCACGTGATCTTCTTCGCGGACGGAGTGATAGAGGAGCAGGGAACACCCGATGAGCTTTTCATAAATCCAAAATCTTCGAAGACCGCGGCATTCCTCGGTCATGTCGGAGGAGGCTTAGACTTATAATAAGTATAAATACCGCCATAGACGTTAAGGCTCGACGAATTTACAGCCTTCAGGCGCGACAGTATACGTGTTTTACTATAACAAAAGATCCTGCGAAATTTCGCAGGATCTCGTTTTATTTAATTGTGTTTGTTTTTTTACTTTTATTCAACCTACTGTTGAAGCGCTTTAATATAAACTGTACATTGGAGTGTCCTCCTCGGATTTATGTAAGTGCATCATTTTTCGGCGTCGAAGCCTCTTTTGTCTACCTTCATAATCCTTATACTCCTGTTCGCGAGCCGTAACGTTTTCGGGGTGCCGCGGAAGAAATCCGGACTTACCGTTATAGCTCTGTTGCCTATGGGCAATACAAATAACCATATTATTTAATTAATAGGAGAAATTCCTTGAATTTGAATGACTTGTATCGCCTTAACGGATACCTGCTGCCACGCACAAAATACGCGCTATTTTGCTAACGTCCTGACAGCAGGGAACAAAATGGAAGGGTTCTTCATTATTGTGCATTGGCGTGTCCTCCTATCTCGATTAAGGGGTGCAATACTTCATTGCGATCTATTTAATGCGAAACATCTCTGTTTCGTTTTTCCCTTTCGGTTTGCATCTTAAATATACCATAGATTTGATTGGTTGTCAATACGTTTTTTGAAAAAAATCTGCAAAAATTCAAAAAAATTTTTATGCCATATTCAAAACGCACAAAAAAAGTGAGCAATACTGTATATTTTCAACAAAAGCAATGGTGATTTGTCTTTTTAATATCTCTTTTAACTCATCGAAAGTTCGTTTTGCGTATTTTTTGCCTCGGTTATTGTTTTTATACAATATTGCGTTTCTTGTTTCGTTTTGACAAATCGAAACCTTTCACAAGCCTTTCGCTTTGCGAAATGAAACATCTGTTATGATCTTAAAATATTCAGACTCTAGCTTATATAATTTATTATCGCCTTTATATAAAAATACGCAGATACCAAAGTAGCGGTATCTGCGTATAAATTATTCCTCGGTATTGACCTCAGATGCTCTCTTTACTATCCTCAGCTCGCCGTCGCCAAGCACGTAGTCTGCGGTTACCACCACGCGCTCTACGTCAGGCTCGGAGGGAAGCTCGAACATAGGCTTCATCATAATGCCCTCGATTATAGATCTTAAGCCTCTGGCTCCGGTATTTCTCTCTATAGCCAGATGGGCAATAGCGCGGAAAGCCTCATCCTCAAACTCCAGCTCAATACCGTCAAGCTGCAGAAGCTTCTGATACTGCTTGAATATAGCGTTTTTGGGCTCCTTGATTATGCGAACCAGCGCATCCTCGTCCAGATTATCCAGCGCCACGACCACGGGGAGTCTTCCAACAAGCTCTGGAATAAGTCCGTATTTCACTACGTCGTGAGCGATAACATCCTTGTACGCGCTCTCCTTGAATTTCTCCTTGGAGCTCTTCTTCTCGGTGTTGAAGCCGATCTGCTGGTTTCCCTTTCTCGTTTCTACGATGCTTTCAATTCCGTCAAACGCGCCACCGCAGATGAAGAGAATATTCTTCGTGTCTATCTGTATAAACTCCTGGTTTGGGTGCTTTCTGCCGCCCTGTGGGGGTACGTTTGCAACCGTTCCCTCAAGAATCTTTAAGAGTGCCTGCTGTACACCCTCGCCGGATACGTCACGGGTAATAGAGCGATTTTCGCCCTTTCTCGCGATCTTGTCTATCTCGTCGATGTAGATTATACCGCGCTCCGCCCGCTCCACGTCGTAATCGGCAGCCTGGATAAGCCTGAGGAGGATGTTTTCAACGTCCTCGCCAACGTATCCGGCCTCAGTCAGCGTTGTAGCGTCAGCGATAGCAAAGGGAACCTTAAAGCTCTTCGCGAGGGTCTGAGCGATATACGTCTTACCAACGCCGGTAGGACCGAGAAGCAGAACGTTGGATTTCTGTATCTCCACTCCGTCGGGTGCAGGAGCCTCGGCCTTTTTCTTTCCTCTGCGTCTAAGATTTTTGTTTTCCTCGTCCAGCGTTAGTATCCTCTTATAATGATTATATACCGAAACAGCCAGCGCCAGCTTGGCGTTATCCTGTCCGATCACGTGCTCGTCAAGCATCGCCTTGATATCTTTTGGGCGGGGAAGTGTGCTGAATGAAAGCTCATCCTCAGCCACAGCCTTATTCTCCGAGATATGCTCGTCAATAAATTCCGAGCATACCGAGATGCAGGCGTCGCAAATATAGGTCTTGCCGTCCTGAGCGGGAATGAGGAAGCTTATCTCCTCCTCGCTTCTTCCGCAGAAGGCGCACCTGCGCAATGTTTTGCCTGATGCCATAATTAAATATCCTTTTTGGTGATAACCTTGTCAACAAGACCGTAGGCGCAAGCCTCCTCGGCCGTCATAAAGTTATCTCTTTCGGTGTCCTTTTCGATTGTTTTGAGGGGCTTTCCGGTCTGCTCGGAGAGGATCTTATTAAGCTTTGCTCTGATAGCGATTATTCTGTCAGCGTGGATCTTTATATCCGAAGCCTGACCCTGCATACCGCCGAGAGGCTGATGAATCATAACCTCAGCGTTGGGAAGCGCGTATCTTTTGCCCTTTGCTCCGCTGGAGAGCAGGAATGCGCCCATAGAGGCAGCCATACCGATGCAAATGGTGGATACGTCGCACTTGATGTAATTCATAGTATCGTATATCGCCATACCCGCGGTGATAGAGCCTCCGGGGCTATTGATATAAAGATATATGTCTTTATCCGGGTCCTGAGCCTCTAGGTAGAGAAGCTGCGCTACTACCAGAGAGGCAGTAACGTCGTTAACCTCGTCGGAGAGGAAAATTATCCTGTCATTCAGAAGTCTTGAGTAAATATCGTAGGAGCGTTCGCCTCGGGAGGTCTGCTCTACGACCATTGGAACGAGTGCCATACCTTAATTCCTTTCAAAATAATTTTTAAAACAGCCGACAGTCGCCTGACCGTCGGCTGATTATGTGAGAGTGTGAATTACGCCTCGGTAATCTTAGCGTTCTCGCGAACGAGCTTCATCGCGGAGCCAACCACGATATCACGCTGCAGATCCTCTGCCGCGATCATCTTCTTCACCTCGTCGAGAGGAACGTTGTATGCGTCGGAGATCTTCTTGTACTCAGCCTCTGTTTCCTCCTCGGTAGCGGTGAGGGACTCAAGAGAAGCTATCTTCTCAAGCGCGAGTCTGATCTTGACCTGCTTTTCAGCCATAGGACGCATCTGCTCACGAAGGCTCTCGAGGGTAAGACCTGTGTACTTGAAGTAAGTGTTCAGATCCAGACCGTTCTGGCGGAGTCTTGTGTCGTAGTCGCGAACCTGGTTCTCGGTCTCCTGCTCGAACATAGGCTCGGGGATCTCTGCAACGAGCAGCTCCATAAGCTTTTCAGCCAGAGCATTCTCTACAGCGCCCTCTGCGCGATCTTCATTTCTCTTTACCATTTTAGACTTGATGTCAGCCTTATATTCATCAAGAGTGTCAAATTCGGAAACGTCCTTTACGAATTCATCGTCAAGAGCGGGAAGCTCCTCGAACTTAAGGGAGTTAAGCTTGGTCTTGAATACTGCTGCCTTGCCCGCAAGCTCCTTAGCGTGATAATCCTCGGGGAAGGTAACGTTTACGTCAAACTCCTCACCTACGGATTTGCCTACGATCTGCTCCTCAAAGCCGGGAATGAAAGCGCCGGAGCCGAGAGTAAGGTCGTGGCCCTCGCCCTTGCCGCCATCGAAGGGAACACCGTCAACGGAGCCCTCGTAGTCGATATTTGCGATATCGTTCATAGCAGCTGCTCTGTCGGTAACCTCAACGGTTCTTGCGTTTCTCTTTCTGGTTGCCTCGATCTCACGGTCAACGTCCTCGTCGCTTACCGCGTCAACCTTCTTTTCTACCTCGATACCCTTGTATCCTTCGATAGAAACCTCAGGCTTTACAAAGCCTACAGCCTTAAGCACGATGTCGCCGTCCTCGCTTACAAGGTCAAAGCTGGGAGTACCAACGATATCCAGACCGGACTCCTTTACAGCCTCCTCAAACGCGTCGGGAATACAAGCGTTGATCGCATCCTCGAAGAAGATGCCCTTGCCGTAGTACTTCTCGATAATTGCCTTGGGCGCCTTGCCCTTTCTGAAGCCGGGAACGTTTATAGACTTAACGTTTTTCTTGTACGCTTCGTTTTCTGCCTTCTTGAAGGCCTCCTCACTTACGGAAAACTCCATTACAAAGCCGGACTTTTCGGTAAGCTCCTTTTTAATAAGACTCATTTCTTTTCCTCCGGGAAATGTATATTTTATATTTTAATATTAATCCTAAAAAATAGCCATATTATTTTACAACAAACCGCAGTGTTTGTCAAGCATTTTGGCATATTTAATTTATTTTTTATCTTTTTATGTATAAAATGAACGCTTTCAGCAAGCCGAAGCGGTGTCTATCCTCTCTTTGACGGTTATTTCACCGTCGGTAATAGGATAATTTTTGCCGCATACCGTCACCGTTGCCTCGATAGCTCTCGGAGCACTCGCGCTTAACGTTAACTCGCCGTCTTCTATGTAATAAGAAACGTATATTCTGCCCTCGGGAGCCGTGATGTATCCTTTCGCTCTTTTGAGTCCGGTATTTAGAGCGGGTGAAATATTGACCCTTGAGTATCCTTTTGCCCCTTGGCTTTGCTTTATTCCCAGAACGTATTCGTAAAGCAGTGATACCGTAGAGCCGAACATCGGATGACTCATCGATCTTGGGCTGTGCCAATACTCCCATAGGGTAGTCGCGCCCTTCTCACGCCATCTGCCGTAGCCCTGCGGCTCGGTAGCTCCGATCATCTTGCGGAGAATATCGGCTCTTCCGTACTCGCACAGAAGTCTGCCTACGATCTCGGTACCGAAAATTCCCGTATCGAAATACGGATATTTTTCATAGTATTTGATAAAAGCCTCTTTCGTTTTCTCATCTCCAAGACCGATATCCAGAGCAAACGCGCTTCCGCCCTGCAGGTTTCCAATAAACGTGCTGTTATTCGGATTATAAAATGCAGCCTTTATAACTGCCTTTTTCCTTTCGATCATCTCGCGGAATTTCGGAATATCCTCGTCGCGTCCAACGATATCCGCTATCTTTATCATCAGCTCAAGAGATTTTACGTAATAAACCGTGTTAACGTAGGCGGGAGGAATAAAGGTACCGCCGGGCATCGCATCGGATGATGTGAGCATATCGCCGGATTTCTCCATATACACGCACCATTCGCCAAGACACCATTCTCCCTCCTTGTCGCTTACTACAAGCTCGGATACCGAGTGATCCTCAAGATACCTTAAATATTCCATAAACTGACCGTACATACTGCGTAGCGGCGTATCATCACCATAATGCAGATAATACTGGTAGGGTATCTTTATAAATCCGTGGGAGAAGCCGCCCACACCGCCGCCCGATTTCGTATAAGGAGCGGTATACTGCACGTGACCTGATATTCTGTCCTGCGAATCGGATATATCTCCTAGCCACTTTTCATAGAATTTCTTCGCGTCTAAGGACTTCATAGCCGAGGTGCAGGTAAGATGTCCGTCGCCAAGGTAACCTCTGCGCTCTATGTGGGGACAGTCAGAGGGTACTCCCTGGTGCATATTGGAAAGCTGTGTAAGAATATACGCCCTATAAAGCCAATTAAGGACTTCGTCGTCACACTCAAAATCAGAGCTTACCTTAACGTCGCAGTTTATCCTCTTGACCGATACGCATCTCGCATCGCCGCGGATCTTAAAGTATCTGAAGCCAAACCACGTGAAGAGCGGTTCAAGCACAAGCCTTTCTCCGTGCATCTTATATAGCATTCTTTGCCCGTGCATATTCCTGATGTTCAGATCATTATCCTCGGAGAGTGCCTCGGAAAAGGTTATATCAACATCGCCGGAATATCCGTCGACGAGTAGAGTAGGGAAGCCGGTGAGGTTTTTACCCGCATCGTATATAACTGCGCCGTCCTTTTCTCCTATGACTGTAGGTGTCAGAGTTTCGACAACTCTGTCCGGCGGGCAATCGGTATATAAATACAAAGTATCGGGAGCGATCGCTGTAACCGTATGTTCCCAATCGCCGTCATCAAATTCGACACCAAGAGAATCGACGCAAAAGTCTAGATAGTCATGCACCTCGCCTAAATTCAAGTCGCATTCCTTTACGTATGATTCCTTGCATACCGCATCGGTGTCAGAGTGTATATAAAATGTATTTTCTTTTGTTTTAAGTGTTATTTTGAAGCAGAGCTTCTTTTCTCCGTACGGCACTTCCTTGTATATGCCCGTTTTTCCGGTGTACCATCCGTCACCCAGCATTACCGCAAGAGTGTTTCTGCCGTTATGGATAAGGTGGGTTATATCGTAATGAGATACGTAGCATCTGTGGGCAGTTTCTTCATCTGTAGGACTGCCTCTGTACTCGTAATCGGTAGCGAGAGGGAGAAAGTAATCATCACTGCCTCGCGTACCGTTTATATAAAACACAAATGACGCAAAGCCAATAATATCTATCTTAGCCTCAGTGATGTTAAATGCTTCAAAGCTCTTACGGATAATAGGGCATATATTCTTATCTGCCGGTGCGATCCAATTTGCCTCTCCAAAGATTTCTCTAAATTCCATTTCACAGATCCTTTCTTAAACAAGGTACGTTCTGTGGGATAAATTCTAAGTAGTCTGCTGACACTATACTCATTTCAATACCGTTGTAATCAAATTTAGGAGCGACCGTATAATTGCCGTGAATATGACCGTAGAATACACGTTTTACGCCGTATTCGCGTATAAGCTCTATAAGTGGCTCGGATGACTTCCCGTTCCAATAGGGAGGAAAGTGCATAAATACGATTATCTCCTTTTCTGGAGAGTGCTCCTGTAATTGCCGTGCCTGCTCCAGACTCATTTTAAGCCTTCCGCGCTCTCTTGCGGTAAGCTTCTCGAAATCCACCTCGCTCGGTGCGTTGGTGGCGTCCTCGTCGTTATACCAGCCGCGAGTACCGGCAATAATAAAGCTGTCGCACTCGTGTGCATTGTTAAACAGAAAGGAAATACTCTCTATTCCGTGTTTTTTGAAAAATTCGCCGTGCTTTTTCATAGAGCACCACCAAAAATCGTGATTGCCCTTTCCAAGTATTTTTTTACCCGGTAGCGAATCGATGAATTTCATATCCGATAGTGCCTCCTCGAGTGAAAGCGCCCAGGATATATCTCCCGGAATTACTACCGTATCGGAGTCGGTGACCAGATGTCGCCAATTACCTTCGATACGCTTCATATAATCTGCCCATCTGCTGCCAAAGACCTCCATAGACTTGTTAGTCTCGGCGTGTGTCGACAGATGCAGATCCGCGATAGTATATAACGACATTCGGGTCCCTCCTTTCGTAAAGTGCATAGAAATTCAATCTTAGGTCAATACTACGAATGCGCAAAAAGCGCAAAACAGAAAAAGAGGGTAGAGAAATGAACGAAAGAAAGAATTCAGATTGTAAATGTGATAGCACTAAGTGCATCAAGGGTGTGGTATGTGACGTGAAAAATTGCGCATACCACTCGGGTGAGAGTCATTGCTATGCAGGCACTATTTCCGTAGGTCCTCGAGAAGCGAGCTGCTCCGCAAATACCAACTGCGCAACCTTTAAGCCTAAGGAATGCTGCTGACCGACACGGCAATTTTCAATTACGCGTTGATCCTTATCTGAGAGCAAATTCAACAACTGCAGCCATCATATCCGTCCGGTCTATCACCTTGGTATGACGTGGCTCGCTTGAAAGCACTCGGCGTAGAGGAGCCGGCATATCCACACCGCTGAGCTTCTCTAGCAAGAGGGGAGCGTCCAGATCCTCCTCTGGCTTCTTGCCGGTGAGGGAGGCGTATACGTCGCCTGCAAATTTGTACGGAGACGCGGTAGACACCACCAGCATAGCACCCGTACTCTTAACGTCATTTATATATCTTTCCGCGGCGCTGACCGCTACGGAGGTGTGAGTGTCGATAAGATGATGGGTGCTTTTGTATATTCGCGCGACGGTTTCCATACATTCATCCTCGTCTGTAGAGTATCCGACAAAGGATTCGTTTATTAGCGAAAGCTCATCGCACGTCAAGGTGTATTCGCCTTCTGCTCCAAGCTTTCTCATATATTCTGCGCATTTTTCACTTCCGAGAGTAACAAACAGCAGTCTTTCAAGATTGGAGGATATAAGTATATCCATAGAGGGTGACATGGTCGTATGGAACACTCTCTTTTTGTTATATCTTCCGCTTTCCATAAACTCGGTCAGTACGTCATTTTTGTTGGAGGCGCAAACCAGCTTGCCAATAGGCACTCCCATCCTCTTTGCGATAAAGCCGGCAAATATATTACCGAAATTACCCGTAGGAACGCATACGTCCAACAAGTCCCCGTAGCTGATCGCGCCCTCTTTCATAAGGTCGCAGTACGCGGAAACGTAATATACTATCTGAGGTACGAGTCTGCCCCAGTTGATAGAGTTTGCGCTTGAGAGAAATACTCCTCTGTCATTCAGCCTCTCGCGGCATTCGCTGTCGGAAAATATATTCTTCACGCCGGTCTGAGCATCGTCGAAATTGCCTACGATACCAACGACGGAAACGTTATCACCGTCCTGAGCCTGCATCTGACGCTTCTGTACGGAGCTTACGCCGTCAATGGGGTAGAACACCTTTATCTTCGTTCCGGGAACGTTCTTGTATCCCTCCAGAGCAGCCTTGCCTGTGTCGCCGGAGGTTGCGACAAGTATCAGAGCCTCACGTGTCTCGCCGCATTTTTTCAGCGCTCTAACGAAGAGCCGGGGCATTATTTGCAGCGCCATATCCTTAAATGCGGAGGTGGGTCCATGCCACAGCTCCAGCATATATTTGTTATCTCCAAGCTTGGAGATAGGAGCCGCTGACGGTACAAACTTTTCCTCGGAATATGCTCCTCTTGCGTCCTCCAGAAGCTCTTCATAGGTGTAATCCGTCAGAAAGAGCGAGAGTATTCTTGCGCACCTTTCGGGATAGGGAAGAGTGGCAAGATCGCGAATATACGCCTCATCAACCGTAGGGATATTCTCGGGCATATACAGTCCGCCGTCGGAGGCAAGACCTCTCTTTATAGCTTCGCTTGAGCTGACACCTGCGGAGTCAGCGCCTCTTGTACTTACGTATTTCATTTCATTCCTCTTTGATCTCCCGTTCGTTCGGGAACTTTATGCTTTATATTTTATATACTTTGCAGGAGCTTCTGTCGTATGCTCCCGTCATATGATTGATCTCCTTTACGCGCTCCTTGCCGGCGGCTCCCTCTACGTACACCTCGATTATGTCCATACGCATCCTTCTCTCATTCGGATGATATGCCTTGTAGTAGCTTGCTGCGGTTATTATCTTCCGTTGCTTCTCCGGAGTAACCGCGGACGCCGGGCGAGGCTCTTTGGGATTATCCGAGCCTACGTTTCTGGTCTTTACCTCAACGAACGCAATGTGAGTACGATCCTGAGCGATAATATCTATCTCGCTTCCGCACGCCACGTAGTTTCGCTCAAGTATCCTGTAGCCGTGCCGTCTGAGAAAGCGTGCCGCGGCGCGCTCGCCAAGATCGCCGACCCGCCTTTTTTCCGTCTTTATCTTAAGAATTTTCATTGTCAAGGAATTTAAGGAAGGTCCTTCTATGTATAGGAGACGGTCCGAATTTTCTTACCGCGTCCATATGCTCCTTCGTGGGATATCCCTTATGCTTTGCTATGTTGTATTCGGGATATTCACGGTCCAGCTCCACGCATTGACGGTCACGCGTTACCTTGGCGAGAATAGACGCCGCGGCAATAGAGCAGCTGATAGAGTCGCCCTTTACCACCGTTTCCGTGGGTATGGTGAAGCCTCTTGATTGATTTCCGTCTATGAGAGCGAAATCCGCCGGAACCTCCAGCGCCTCAACAGCTCTTCTCATAGCCAGCATAGATGCGTTTAGTATATTGATCTCGTCGATCTCCTCAGGACTCGCCTCCGCAACAGCGTAGGCAACAGCCCTTTCCTTTATAATATCGAACAGCCTCTCCCGTTTCTTCTCGGTCAGCTTTTTCGAGTCGTTCAGACCCTCTATCACTATATCTCTTGGGAGAATTACCGCAGCTGCCACAACAGGTCCAAGCAGAGGACCTCTGCCTGCCTCGTCACAGCCGCATACGGCGGTATATCCCTCGGAATAAAGTCTGTCCTCGTATTCAAAGCTTGGCATATTTATTCCTCCGGCTTTTCAAGGGTTATACGGCCTATTCTGCCGCCCCTGAATTCATCTAATAAAACGTCTGCAGTTCTTTTTGCGTTTATCTCGCCGCCGCTCATCAAAAAGCCGCGTTTTTTTCCTACCAGCATAAAGAGATCATAGCAGTCGAGACCCTCAACCTCATCCTCTGTGAGCTTGTATCTTGCCATAAACTGCTCGGGCGCAACCTCCATAAGCCTGCCGCAGAGTATCATAGCGATCTCCTCGGTATCGAGGATCGCATCCTTGATAGCTCCCGTCATAGCGAGGTTTTCGCCTACGCGCTCATCCTCAAACTTCGGCCACAGCACGCCCGGCATATCCAGAAGGTCAAAGCCTATCTCCGTAGGAACCCATTGCTTCGTCATAGTAACGCCGGGCCTATCCTCGACTCTCGCCTTCTTGGATCCCGCGATCCTGTTTATCAGCGACGATTTACCAACGTTAGGTATACCGACTATCATAGCCTTCAGCCGTCTGCCCGACATACCCTTCGCCTTATATCTTTCGATCTTCTCTGACAGTACGGTACGCACAGTCTGCTCCAGGGCGTCAATGCCTAAAGATGCTGTAGAGTCGATTATAACTGCCGCAGAGCCGTTCTCGCTGTATTTTTGAGCCCATGCGCGCGACACCTCAGGATCTGCCAGAGTTGCCTTCGTCAGCACCGTGACCTTTGGCTTATCACCGATCATATTCTCAATTTCCGGGTTTTTTGAGCTGTAGGGAATTCTGGCATCCAGAAGCTCCAGAATAATATCCACCTCGCCGAGACATTCCCTCATCAGACGCTTGGTCTTCGCCATATGACCGGGGAACCACTGTATAGGATTCTTTGCCATTATTAAGTCCTTTCGTTATCAGTCGACAGCCCCGAAGCTGTCAAAGGGATAAAATCTGAACAGCACCCTGCCTATGATACTGTCAGCGCTCACAGGGCCGAAGTCCTCAGAGTCACGGGAATTGTTTCTGTGGTCGCCAAGCACGAATACCTCGCCCTCGCCGACGACCCATTCTCCCTCGTTATACTCGTGCTTGAAGCTGTTGTGAGTATACTTTTCAATGAGAGGCTCGCCGTTCAAGTATACAGTTCCGTTTTTTTCGATTCTGACGGTGTCGCCCTCTATACCGATTATTCGCTTTATAAGTGCGGTCTCGCCCGAAACCTTATGATCCTCAAAAACGACGATATCGCCGCGCTTTGGCTCGTACAGAAAGTCGGAAATGATCAGTATATCTCCGTCTGAAAGCGTCTTATCCATAGATCCGCCGTCAACGACTGAGTGACGGAAGAAGAAGCAGGTGATTATCATCACAGCGATAAACGTAAATGCGATAAGCTCCACAGTTTCAAATACCGTGTCGATAAGTCTGGGCTTTTCGGGATCATAGCCCTTTTTCTTCTCGCCATAGTCTGAGGAAATCTCATCTCCCAGATCCATCTGAAGCTGCGCCGCGCCCTCTATCACGTCATCTTCGCCGTAATACTCGTCATCCTCCTCTGACTCAATCTCTTCGCTTTTCTCGGGCTCGATATTATCGTCAGCCGTGTCCTCGGTGGAGTGACTGTTCCATATATCCGCCGTGGTCAGAAGATCCACAGGCTCTATCTCTCGATCGTGCGACTGCGAGAGGGAAGATAAGTCCGATGCTTCTTTGGCATCGGTGTTATCGCTTCGTTCGGTATCCTCGTTTGCTTCGGTTGATTCTGAATTATCTTCGCCAATCAAAGCTTCGTCTTCTAACTCGGATTTTGCTCTATTATTTGCGTCCGTAGCTTCATCTGCTGTCATAGACTCTGCATTTTCCGCGTCTGCGGCTTCGATTATTGCCGCGGACTCTTCGTTCTCTCCGTCTTTCGCGGCTTCATCCGTCTCGACGCGCTCAGCCTCGTCTTCGCCTATAGGGTCATCAACTGTCATAAGTGACTCGGCACTCTCGCTATCCGATTGCACAGAGTCCGCGCTCTTCTCACCGTTTGATTCGCCGTTCGATTTATCTGCTCCTGCCTCTTCCGCGCCGTAGCTTGTATCATCTACGTCGGAGTCGGAATCATCCGCAGCTTCCTCGGTCGAATCTGTCACGTCTGCCGTATCCATTTTGGAATCTGCGTCGCTTACAGTCACAGCCTCAACGTCGATCGCCATCTTAGCGGGGCTGACATTATTTTCATCCACCGCAAAATCGGCTTCACCGCCCTCAATACCGTCGGTGATATCCTGTGTATCGAACAGCTCAAGACTGTTCTTATCACCGCTCATAGCGCGTGAAATACTTTCCCATTCATCATCAGTTACGGGCTCGTCATCATCGTAAATAAGCTCGTCCTCATCGTCGGTGATAACGAGATCGTCTATCTCAAGCTCGTGAGAGCCAAGATGAACTTGTTCGCTTTTTGCTTTCAGCACGTCAGCCATAGCAAGCTTATATTCTGCCAGGAACGCCTCGTATCTCGCATGCTCCTCGGCGCTCTCGCGTGTATCCTCGATCTCGTCGGTATCGTATGCCAGAAGCGCGGGATCGGGCTCAGCGTGGGGAAGGGCAGAGATAGCCTCTTCCTCGATAAGATCCGTATCACTTACAGTAGTATCAAATATGGGCGTCAGCTTTTCTATCTCATTTGCGTCGGGTACGGAGGCGAAGAGATTTCCGTCAGATGTACGTGGCTTTGATCTCTTCTTCTTTTTTATTCCGCCGAGAGATAGGCTTTTTTCATCCGCCGGAGCCGACTCCGATCTCTCTGATGTATCACTCTGCCGTGCCGTATCTATGCCGTCGGGTGACGTGGATAAAACTGCTTCGCTATCGTATGAGCCGCCGTTATCGTCTTCCTTTTCGATCACTTCGGGCGTATTAGAAATAACAGTAGTCTCTTCAGCTTTCCTGCGACTTCTTTTTTTAGGGGTAGAGCCTTGCGCCAATTCAATGTCCGCAGAGCTTGCCATATCATCACTAATTTTTTTCTTAGCCATAATTCTACCGCCTTTCCTGTTGATAGGAGCAGTTAAAGAAAACCTACCGCCCCAAAATAAATTATATTATATTTTAGCACACTCGCGCGAAAAATACAAGATAAAAACAAAATATTTTGAAGGTGGAGGACTTTTTTGGCGATCACACCCTGTAAGAATTGAATAAAAGACGAACCATATCGCTAAAAAAACACGGCTTGCAAGAGTATAATCCTATACCCGGGCAAACCGTGGAATTATTTAAACAATTATAATTGGAAATAAGCGATTATGCGAATTTCCAAGAAAAAACAAAGGCAGAATTATCTATTTAGAGATATTAATACTTTAGACAATCCGGTCTTCAGTATCATTCTGTTACCGATAATTTCCTTGATATATTCTTTGCCGGACAGGATATCACACTCCGTCAGAGCTTCCTTCTCTCGCCATATAAGCTCGCATTGAATTTTAGTAGGAGAGGAGAATGACAGTGAAACAGCTCCGTCTTCATATTTAATATCTATCTCGCCGCCGGAATATCCGACGCGTGAAATGCTGAACCCTTCATTAAACCAGCTTTTCGGAATCGCAGACAGCAGAGCAAGCACACCGTCGCTCAGTCTTTCATACGCAAATGCCCAGCCTACCATAGTTGGTGTAGTCAGCAGCGATGGCAGACAGTCTGGCATATTATAGCTCTGATCCAGCTTGACCTGCTCGTAATAGCAAAGCCTTTCTCTGTGACCGTGAAGCTCGGTGTGAGCGTAAAGAAGGAGCAGATATTTATCTATCCTTCCGGACTCTATAAGAAATCTTGCGTGATGCAGAATAGGCCAGTTATCTATCCAAGAGCGAAATCTCGTCATCCCCAGAATTTCACCACCAAGATTTTCACGTAACCTTTCCGCGCCATCCGAGAGCTCACGGGGCAGGAGCATCGCAGAAAGCATCTCGGGATAATATCTGTAATTTGCATAGCAGTTTTCCGTATTGTCCTGAACGTTTGCCTTTGGTATGCTACGTGAAACACTGCGCTTCATATATTCCCTGTATTCCTCATCGGTCATAGGGTGGAAGGTGTCGCGGCAGTATGAAAGCGTACTTGGAGTAGGTGAATAGTCAAATCTAAAGGGGGGCAAGTATCCGAATCTTTCATCGTATACCGCCTTTTCTTTAAGCAGTTGGCTGACATTCTGCCATAGTATATCTGCCATAACCTTGTATTTGTCTCCGTTTTGCTTGTTCAGCCTTGATGACAGAGAGCTCAAAGCGCGCAAACCTCTGATAGCCCAGAGATTATTGTTTAAGTAAACGTAAACACGGCAATTCGTATCTGCCTCAGCGCACATTTTTACGAGGACTCGTCCCTCAAGTTCGGGGCAAGGCACGCAATGGTCGAGTATTATATTACCCATCCCGACAAGCTTATCCGACTGCTCGTCTGTAAGATTTCCGATCTCGAGCTTATCAAAATATCTGTCAGCGAGGAACAAAAGACAGCCGTACTCACACGCTGATGCGCCGTGAATCTGGGCTCTGCCTTGACGATATGCAATTCTGCCCTCGTCGGTAAGAGCGTAGTTGATCATATGCTCGAATATGCGTTTTGCCTCTTTCGCACGTCCGAGAATACAGTACGCTTCGATCAGCCATATGTAGTTCGGAGGAAAATTGTCGTGTATCTCCTTGCCGTAATATCTATGTCCGTAGTGAGGCTTATCCGCGGTGCACGTAACCTTAGCGGCAGCTATAGCTCCTCTGGTGACCCTTTCCAATCTTTTTTCGGGCAGTGACAGAGAGATGCCGGCGCGTGAGTATTTTACCCAGTATGCCACGGTATCACAGAGCGCCTCAATTACCGTACGTTCATCTGCCTTATCCTTTGCTTCAATATTTAATTCGTATATGAACTCTACAGCCTTATACGAGTATTCGGCCCTTTCGGGAGAGCTTACGTCGTACGTCTTTTTCCTTATCCACAGCATAGGCTCTCTTAGACTGTCACCGGGCTCAACGAAGTATATAAGCTCATATATTTTGGACCCTGTACTATATACGTTAAGGAGTATTGGATATTCCTCTCCCAGCATCACTTGTCTGGCAGAAATATCCTTGATCTCGGGTATATCCCTCCAAGGCTCATAAATGGGTCCCTCTTCGCCGCCTATATCCCTGCCGGACAGCTGACGGTATACAGCGCCCCATCTGTCAACGGTATAGTTTGAGTGACTCGCAGGTCCACCGATGAAGCAATACGCGTTTTTCTTCACCTCGCCGATGACGCCTATCACGTCATCGTAGGAGACCTCGCCCCGAGCCATCAGCTTCTCGCCGAGTATGTCACGGCCGGATGCCTGCACCTCCTCCTCGCTGTGACCCAGATAAAGCTCGTTTGAGGACTTTTCGGGATCGTCTATCGAGTATTCGAAGGAAACAGCCCTTTCGCCCCTTTCGGTGTATTCGAGCCACCACTTGCCCGCTTCGTAATATTCGGCGAGCGTTCCGCCGCTATTTCTTTCGTATTCGAAGGTCTTGGTTTTCATTTTGAATCCCCTTTCATTATAGATAGGTCTGTTAATTTTATTATAAGGAGTATGTAATACGATGTCAATGGAAAAATGCACAATTAGGTGTAAAATAGTCTTTTTTTTAAAAATACCGTCATACTGGATCGGATAACCTGCGGTATTGGCATTATCTGCAGAGAAGCGTAGCCTAATACTGTAGGCACTGCGTATAATGAATTGCAGAAGCCGGCAAAAATTGGTTTGCGCCTTAAGTTGAATTACGTTTATTAATTACTCTTGTAGTGAAAAGGCGCTTTAACTCCTAAGTCTAGATTAATTGGAAATAATGAAGCCGGGGCTTCGGTTTATGGCGTAATGCGTAATTTCAATAATATGAGGTAAAAATGTCACAAGCAACGAAAAAAGCACTTATGAAAAACGGCCCGTAATCATAAGTGCTCTTATAATGTCTTAATCAATTTTAACGGTTTCCCGCCGCAACGTATCCTGCGATTGAATTTATCGCCTAGAGACCTGCGAGACCGGCGTGAGAGATCATTTTAGTGCTTTTCTTGTCTATTTTTACAGTATCCATTTTTCTCCTTAATTAATATTGGGACTGAGTTAGCATCTTATCAATTAAATACTCATCCGCATACATTAATTGTTAACGAGCTTATATAGCTCCGATTTTGTCATACCTCTGTCTCTCGCAGCCTTTTTTATCGCGTCCATTCTGGGCATTCCCTCGGCTACGTATCTTCCTATATGCTCCTCGGGTGTAAGCAAAAGAAGCTCCTCGGTATCCTTATCTCTGACAATACCGTCAAAGCCGTCAACCACCAGCACGTATTCGCCTCTCGGCTCCTTTTCCGCGTATATTTTCACAGCCTCTCCGAGTGTTGTACGGCATATCTCCTCATTCAGCTTGGTCAGCTCCCGGCACAGCGATATTTTTCTGTCTTGACCAAATATATCCGCCATATCAGAGAGCGTTGATCTTAGCTTGTGAGGAGCCTCGTAGAAAATGGACGTCCTGCTCTCAGTTATAAGAGCGGTGAGTCTCTCTCGCCTTTCATTCTTTATTGGCGAGAGAAATCCCTCAAACACAAATCTTCTTGTATTAAGTCCGGAAAGCGCTAACGCGGATATTGCGGCGCACGCGCCGGGAACGACGGTAACGGTTATTCCCGCATCGGCGCAGGATCTGACGATATCTTCTCCCGGATCGCTTATAGCGGGCATTCCCGCGTCGGTTATCAGAGCGCAGGATTCGCCGTTCTGCAGCCTTTCAAGTATCCTCTCTCCGCTGGCTTTTCTGTTATGATCGTGGTAGCTGACGAGCTCTGCGCGTATATTCAGCGCAGAGAGCAGCTTCATCGAGTTTCGTGTATCCTCAGCAGCGATAAAGTCAACCTCGGATAGCACCTTGACAGCACGCTCCGATATATCCGACAGATTTCCTATTGGGGTACCGACGAGATATAGGGTCGACGGCTGAATTTTGTTTTTTTCTTCCATAATACGTCCTATCCACCGCCGCTTTGGCGAGTGACTGTTTTTGTAGATTTATTTCCTACGGTGTAATTGCGCGTCTGCGCTTATCTTTTTGAATATACGGCAGGGAAGAGGCCGTTTTCCATTATGTAGTTCATCTCATCGGTATACTCACGGTGAGAATTATCCTTATATATTATGAGCGGTGGTGTGAGATAAGCGCCGCTCTTGCCCCCGTATCTTGCCTTGACCAGCACCATAGAGGACTCAGACCCCTCGTCCGCGTGAACGAAGGTTATTCTTTTAGCCTCAAGCCTTGCCTCTCTCATTGCGCATACGAGATCAATAAGCCTGTCCGGTCTGTAGACCGCGTAGAAATCGCCGCCGAATTTCAGATTTCTCATAGCGCACAGACAGAAATCACGAATATCGCCATTAACCTCGTGTCTTGCGATATTCTTCTCGTCCGCGTCGCATCGTCTTCCGCTGTCCGTACGCATATACGGAGGATTTGTAAATACGGCATCGTACAGCTCGTCAGAGGAGTATCTGTAGCCCCTTACGTCTTCGCAAACGGCTGTAAGCCTGCCAACAAAGCCGTTGAGCTCAGCATTTCTTTCGCAAAGCTCGGCGTATTCATTTTGTATTTCAAGCGCCGTTACACGCTCCGACTTATCTCTGGACAGAGTGAGGAGAGAAATTATACCACTCCCGGCGCCAAGCTCTAATGCGTGCTTATATTTTGAATCGATATATCCCGCCAGCAGAAGCGCATCGGTGCCAAAGGTCAGTCCCTCGCTGCGCTGTATCAGTCTGAGATCATCGTTTACGGTAGTTACAGTTTCCATATATATCCTATACGTGTCAGAGAACAACGCCTTTACGCCTCTTGTCTCTGCTTTTTTAGTAAATTTTAGGAGTGCGCGAAATCTCACACACTCCTAAAATTCTATGTTTGCGAGGGAATTATTCCTCAGCAGGTGCTCCTACGGGGCAAGCGTCTGCACAGTTGCCGCAGCTGATGCACTCGTCAGCATTGATAACGTACTTTCCATCACCCTCGGAAATGCAAGAAGTGGGGCAACCGTCTGCGCAAGCGCCGCAGCTGATGCACTCATCGGAAATCTTGTATGCCATTTGTGTATCCTCCATTTAATTTTTGTGCTAATAATATTTTAGCATAATAATTGCAAAAATCAAGACAATTTGTGAAAAAAATGAAAAAAGTATTGTAAACGTAGATAATGGGGTCACGAGAGTGATCAATTATCCTCGGGAATGACCTCTTCGATCTCCTTCTGCTCGTGGACACGCTTTCTTGATATAACTCTTACGTCGGAGACTGCGAAAGGCTTAATGATCTCCTTATCCTTGTCAGTAAGCTTTACCTTTATCATCTCAGCCAGCGGCATAGTTTCCACAACAGTGCCTTGACCGTCCTTTGTCTCCACCACTGACCCCGTCGGAGGTGTGCGCTTCAGCGCTTCCTCGTAGGTTTCATGCTCGTATCTAAGACAGCACATAAGTCTGCCGCACGCGCCTGAGACCTTTGCGGAGTTCAGCGAGAAGTTCTGCTCCTTCGCCATCTTTATAGATACCTGAACGAAGTCGGAGAGGAAGCTTGCGCAGCAGAACTTTCTTCCGCAAATACCAAGTCCGCCAAGCATTTTAGCCTCGTCTCTGATACCGATCTGACGAAGCTCTATTCTGGTACGGAAGGTAGACGCCAGATCCTTGACCAGCTCTCTGAAGTCAACTCTTGACTCACAGGTGAAGTAGAATATAAGCTTCGAATTATCGAAGGTGTATTCAACACCGGTGAGATTCATTGCAAGTCCGTGAGACTCGATCTTCTTTTTGCAGATAACCGCAGCCTCTTCCTCGGCACTTCTGTTTTTGTCGTTTTTCGCTACGTCCTCGGCTGTTGCCTTGCGCATAATAGGCTTAAGAGGAGATACTATCTCGGAGCTGTCAACCTCCTTGTTACCAAGCTTGACCGTTCCGAACTCCACGCCCCTCGCGGTCTCGACTATTACGTTTTCTCCAACGGAGTAGCTCTTATCCAACGGGTCAAAGTAGTACACCTTGCCCGCCTCTCTGAAGCTGACGCCAACAACTGTTGTCTTTTCACTTGCAGCAGCTTCAACTTGATTTGTATTTTCTGCCATGTATTTATATCCCTTTCCGACGGTTTTTGCGTTTCCGCCCGAATTAATCTTTTTGCTGATTTATCCCTTGTTCCTTCTCACGCAGAATACAGCTTTGCAGCGAGTGCGGATAGAACGTTAGCGACGTTTGCGTTTCTCGCGCAGTATTCACGAGCCTCAAGCAGAGCGTCAAATATCTCAAACAGACGGTTGATCCCAATGTCCTCGCCTATCCCCTCGCATTCCTCAAAGGAGGTGAAGAAAACAGTCCTCACTCTGCCGCCACACCTTACGGCTATCATATCGCGTACAGCCGTAACGGATAGCTCAAGCATTTCTCCAAGCTCGTTTCTCTTTTGTGGCAGAGCGCTTATTGCTGCGTAAACGTCAGCGTAGCTTGCACCCTTTCTGGCCGCACTGAGCAAGCGCAGTACGTCATCACGTTCAGCCTTCAGATCCTCAGATTGCTTTTTATTTAGGAGTCTTTCGGCAAGTCCCAGTCTGCCGTCAGCGCTCATAACGATTGCCTTCAGCCTATCGGCGTCGCTCCTTTGCATCTCTCGGGCGTCAGCGCTCCGCGAAAGGAGATTCTTGATAAGCTCCTCGTAGGAGAATCTGCGCATTGCTACAGTCTGGGCTCTGCTGCGTATAGTTGTCAGCATTTTGTCTGCCTCGGTTGCGAGAAGGAGTATCACTACGTTTGGCGGCGGCTCCTCAAGGACCTTAAGCAGCGCGTTCTGTGCCTCGGGCGTCATAGCCTCCGCATCGCAGATAACGTAGACCTTGTAGTCCGATTCAGTTGCCGAGAGAAACATATCCTCTCTCATCAGCTTAACGGGCTCAACTCCGAGAGTTGCTCTGTCCTTCGGCTTTTCGAGTATCTTAAGATCGGTGAAATTATTCTCCCATATTCTGCGACAGTTATTGCACGTTCCGCAGGGAAGAGGACCCTCTCCGCTTCTTTTTTCGCAGTTCAGGGCAGCAGCGATCTCCTTTGCCAATGTCCGCTTTCCCGAGCCGGAGGGACCGGTTATCAGAAAGGCGTGAGGCATATAACCGCCGTCTATCGCAGAGCCGATCCTCTTGCGCGTATCGGAGTTTCCAAGCACCTTAGGAAAATATTCTCTCATGCTCCTGCCGCCTTTCAATAAAATTCCACTTTAAATTATATCACTATTTTAAATATTTGTCAACCGATATAGAAAAACTTCCATTATACCGAACGGAAAAGTTTGTTTAAACTATCTTGACATCATACGCGCGCTCAATTATTATAAGCTTGAACGATATAAACGTCAACTGGATGAATCTTTATGTAAATGAGGCGGGTCTGTTTGGAAAGTCGTCTGATAACGTTGATTCGGACGGTAATCCGGTATATGACGGCTTCTTTGGCGGTTGGGGATTTCAAAATTCAAATGGTTTTATGAAGGCTATGCCCGGATACAACTCCGCGAAGGCTGCATTCCCAAAACCGCGTTTGGCTGCGAAAAGCTTATTTAAGGGTATCAACAATCCGGAGCTGGCCTCATTACAGATTTCTTCTTGCTATGAGTGAGCAGCCTTACACTGTCAAGAAAACTCCGCTTGAGCTTCTGGCGGAGAATAGCGAGAAGTAATACGGTACAGCTATCAGCTTCGTAGGCTGACGCGCAAATTGAATCAATCATCAAAAGGGAGTGATACAGGACGTAATGCTTGCGACTTGCTCCCTTCGTTTTTTTAAGATTAAAATTATCTGAAAATCTCTTGTATTTTGAACGCGAATGTGCTAAAATAATTTAATAGCGAATTATGCGAGTTCCATTAGCTCGCAGAAATTAAGGAGAAAAGATATGGAAAAGTTTTATCTCACCACAGCAATAGCCTACGCATCCCGTAAGCCTCATTTCGGCAATACCTACGAGATCATTATGTCCGACGCATTCGCTCGCTTCCAGCGCAGCATGGGCAAGGACGTTTTCTTCTGCACGGGTACTGACGAGCACGGTCAGAAGATAGAGAATCTTGCGAACGAGGCAGGAATCACTCCGCAGGCGTACGTAGACGGTGTGGCAGGGGAGATCAAGAGAATATGGGACCTTATGGGCACCTCATACGATCATTTTATACGCACCACCGACGGCTATCATACAGATGCCGTTAAGAAAATATTCAAGAAATTCTACGATAAGGGCGATATATACAAGGGCTTCTACGAGGGATGGTACTGCACCCCCTGCGAGTCGTTCTTCACAGCGACACAGGCTGCTGACGGCAAGTGCCCCGACTGTGGCAGAGAGGTCTCCCAGGCGCGTGAGGAGGCGTACTTCTTCAGAATGTCCAAATACGCCGATCGCCTTATCAAGCATATAGAGGAGCATCCTGAGTTCATAGAGCCTGAAAGTCGCAAAAAGGAAATGGTAAACAACTTCCTTAAGGCAGGACTTCAGGATCTTTGCGTATCGCGTACCTCGTTCAAATGGGGTATTCCCGTAGAGTTCGACCCGAAGCACGTGGTTTACGTATGGCTCGACGCGCTCACCAACTATATCACCGCTCTCGGCTACGATCCCGATAAATCCTATGAGGAGCAGAGCGAAAAGTTCCGTAAATATTGGCCTGCTGACGTTCATATCATAGGTAAGGATATACTTCGGTTCCATACGATCTATTGGCCCATATTCCTTATGGCGCTGGACCTTCCTTTGCCGAAGAAGGTGTTCGGTCATCCCTGGTTCAACTTCGGTAACGATAAGATGTCCAAATCCAAGGGCAACGTTGTGTTCGCGGACGAGCTTGCTGAGACCTTCGGCGTAGACGCGGTACGTTATTACGCGCTTTCCGAGATGCCATACGGCTCTGACGGCTCCATAACCTACGAGAGCGTTATTACAAGATACAATAACGATCTTGCCAATAACCTCGGCAATCTTGTCAGCCGTACTCACGCTATGACGAAGAAATACTTTGGCGGTGTAGTGCCTGCGCCTATCGCTCCCGCTCCTCTTGACGACGAGCTGCGCGAGGCAGTAAAGCGCGCAACCGAGGAGTCTGTCAGACTTATGAGCGAGTATCACGTAGCGGATTCTCTCGACGAGATATTCACTATGCTCCGCCGCGCAAACAAGTATATCGACGAGACGACCCCCTGGATACTTGCCAAAAACGAGGAGGACAAGCCCCGACTTGCCACCGTTATTTATAATCTCCTTGAAACCATCAGAGTGGCAGCCGTGCTTCTCACACCCTATATTCCCACCACCGCGAAGAATATCTTCAATCAGCTCGGAACGGATAAGCGCGATTACTCAACCGTGGCATTTGGCGGACTCGAATCAGATAAGCCTCTTGGCGAGGCGTTTACTCTCTTTGCCAGAATTGATGAGAAGAAGTTCCTCGAGGATATGGAGAAAGCGAGAGCGGAGGCTGAGCGCGCTCTCGAAGCACAGAAGCCTATGGAGGAGCCTGAGCACGAGGCGGAGATTGGTATAGATGCCTTTGCGGCAGTAGAGCTTCGCGTGGCTGAGGTCATCGCCTGCGAGCCCGTACCTAAGGCAAAGAAGCTTCTTAAGCTTCAGGTTGATCTGGGTTATGAGAAGCGTCAGGTCGTGTCCGGAATAGCTAAATACTATACACCCGATCAGCTGGTCGGTAAGAAGGTGGCGCTTGTAACCAATCTAAAGCCGGCTAAGCTTTGCGGAGTTGACAGCTTCGGTATGATACTCGCATCGGGCGAGGAGGACGTTAAGGTTCTGTTTATCGATCCGTCCGTGAGAAACGGAGAGCGTATACGCTGATGAAATACTTTGACTCTCACGCCCATTACTACGACGAGAGATTTTCAGAGGAATGCACGGAGGGTGTCGATACTCTTATCGACACCCTCCTTAATACTTCGGTCTCTTATATCGTAAACGTAGGCACCTCTCCGGACACGTCGAGAGAGGCGATAGCACAGGCTGTAAAGCACGAAAATATGTATACGGCCGTCGGTATCCATCCATCAGATACGCGCTTTCTCTCCGATATTGACAGCGAGCTTTCGGAGATAGAGGAAATGATAATTTCTCCAAAGAGCAAATGCGTTCTTCTCGGCGAAATAGGACTCGACTATCATTATCCGGACACGAATAAGGATAAGCAGATGCTTTATTTTGAGAGGCAGATGAAGCTTGCTGAGAAGCTAAATATTCCTATCTGCATTCACGACAGAGAGGCGCACGGCGACGTTATGGACGTTATCAGACGTCATCCGACAGTGCGTGGAATACTCCATAGCTTTTCCGGCTCTTCGGAAATGGCAGAGGAGCTTGTAAAGCTTGGCTATATGATATCCTTTTCGGGCACTCTGACCTTCACCAACGCCCGTAAGCCGCGCGAGGTTGCGGCTGCGATACCAAAGGAATCGGTTCTTGTGGAAACTGACTGCCCATACCTTGCGCCTCATCCTCTGCGAGGTACTCTTAACCATTCGGGTAACCTTGAGTATACCGTGAAGACTCTCGCTGAAATATGGGACGTGGCCGCTGAGGAATGTGCGCGAATGACAGAGGAGAACGCAAAGCGTTTCTTGAATATCCCCTGACAGCTCAGAATCGCCTGTATACGCCGATGCTTTCACACAGCAGAGAACGGGGCATCCGCTTTGGCTTAGAGAGAGCGCGTCAAAGGTTGCTTTCACACAGCAGAGAACGGGGCACCTGCTTTTTTGAATTAAAAAACATATCAAAACAACAAAACGAGAAATATCATAGATGAAAACGAGGCAGAATATGAAAATTACTATTTTAGGTTCAGGAGGCGGCGAGGGTTTTCCCGCGGCGTTCTGCTCTTGCGATCACTGTAATATGGTGCGTCGCGCGGGTGGAAAAAGCTTGCGTACTCTTTCTCAGACTCTTATAAACGACGATCTTATGATAGATCTTCCTCCGGACAGCGCTTGGCATTCCGTCCGTTTCGGTGTGAATTTTGGCGACATAGCCGATTTTCTGATCACCCATACTCACTCAGATCATTTTGATACCTATCTTCTTCGCCATCATGGGATGTGGTACGCTCATAATATGAAATATCCGAATATAAACGTATACGGCTCATCCGACGTACGTTTCGTATTCGATAAGGTCGCTGAGGCATACGGTGGAGTAAATTCCGCGATTGCCGAATCCGTACATATAAAGGAAATATCGGCGTATGAAACACGCGCCGTCGGTAAATACAGCGTAACAGCGCTGCCGGCTAAGCACGCGCCAAAGCTCGTGGCTCTGAACTACGTAATCAAGGAAAACGGCAAGGTGCTCGTTTATTTCCACGATACCGGTTTTCCGGAACAAGAAATACTTGATTTCATTAAGAAAAACTTTGGCAGAGTTGACTGCGTTATGATGGATGCGACTATGGGTACCGCAAACACACCGGATACGGCTAACCATATGTGCTTTGATCAGGATAAGCGTCTGGCAGTCCTTCTTTGCGAGATGGGCATAGCGGACGAAAAGACCGTTCTGGTGGTCAATCACTTCACTCATAACAACGCGGAAACTCACGATAGGATAGAGGAGATTTTTGCCGGCACGGGAATAATTCCCGCATACGACGGAATGGTTATTGAGATATGACCAAATCAATGTGCATTACTTATTTCGTAGAGGACAGCCTTTACGTCAATATTACTAACCGTTGCTCTAACAGATGCGATTTCTGTATTCGCAACAACGGCGACGGCGCCTACGGCTCTGAGAGTCTTTGGCTTTTACGTGAGCCGACTTCCGACGAGGTGCTCGATTCGATTTTTTCACGTGATCTTACCGCGATAAAGGAGCTCGTTTTTTGTGGCTACGGCGAACCGTCGTATCGGTTGTATGACGCCAGAAAAATCGCTTTGGCTGTAAAAGAACGGTATCCGGAACTCAGAATACGTATAAATACCAACGGTCAGTCGGATCTTATTCTCGGCTGTAGCACGGCGCATCTTTACGAGGGAGCCTTTGATACCGTTTCGATAAGCCTTAACAGTCCGCACCCCGACGAATATGACAGAATATGTCACAGCAAATACGGAGTCTTGGCATTTTCTTCTATTCTTTCGTTTGCTTCCGAGGTAAAAAAATACGTTCCCGATACCCGTTTTTCCGTTGTCAGCGAGTTTATTTCTTCGGAGGATATTCTTGAGTGTCGCAGAATAGCCGATGAGCTTGGTGTCACTCTCCGCGTTCGCGACTACATCCCTCCCGCGCCCTGACGCTTGTGTAGGTGGAGGTGCCGTAGCAGGAGTTGTACATCATAAGATAAGAAATTGGCGCTCTCATAATATCAAAGCTTATACCCATATAGCCATACTCGTGTACCGTATCGAGTATGGCTTTTATTTTTCTCAGCGAGGGCAGAGAGGTGAGGGAGCCGTTTTTGTCATTATACTCAAGCGCCCCGCTATCCTCACGGTATTCAAGCTTATATCCTCCTCTCCTCGCCTGCTTCAGAGCCTCGTCGACGGTCAGATATTTATCGCCCCGCTCAGCGAAGGAGGGAAGAGCCGCGAAGGTTCTTGAGCTCTCAAGCTCGGTCGCGTATTTTTTATATGCGTCAATATCCGTGCAGCCATCGTATGAGCCGCTGTGCGTCATAATGCTTCCGTCAGCGTATTCGCTCATATAAGGAGGACTTTTCTCGTTTATCTCGGTTATAAGTATTAGATCACACCCTATCATTCTGCGTCTCATATCAACGAGCAGCTCCGCCGAGGGAATAAAACCGCCAAGAGTCACCCCCTTGTATCCGCCTCTGGTCGCTTGATTTATAATGCTGTCGGTAAAGAATAGATATTTTTCCTTGCTGATTTTATCGCACGGTGTCAGGTTGTATACACGCATAAGTGGAATTTTATCTGCGCTTCTCGCGATTCCTACGGCATCCCGACCGTCGAACAACCGTCTGAGCCGTCCGTCCTCTGCCGCTTGACATCCTACCGTAACGTAGGTAAGATAAGAGAGCTTTTTATTCAGCTCCTCCGGAGAGCATCCGTTGTAATAATATCCGTTTGCGGCTGCCATTCCGTAGCTTCTCTGATCGTATTTGAGAGCGAGTATTCTCCCGGGAACCAAGCCCTCGCTCTCGATACGGGGATTCATAGCTATTATATCCCGTCTTCTTATCCCGAACCGCAGAGCTAATCTTTCCGCAGTATCCCCCTTTCTGACGGTATAGGTCCTTGTTGGCGTAAGCACCAGAACGTCCTCACCTTCGGCGCATTCTCCGTTTTCCAGTCCGTTATTCATTCTGAGGATATCCTCGTCAACACCGTATTTTCTGGCGATATCAGATATTTTTTCATTCTGCTTTACAGTATGTATTCGCATATAATTTCTCCATGGCTTTTTTTCATTATATGTATCATACCATCATTTGTCCATCAACAAGGGTCGAAATTCGCGAATATCGTAAATATTTTCGTAAATTAGTAAATCATATTGAAAAAATGAGTACGATGTGATAAAATAAAGCATAAAAACAACCTGTTTGGTAAATATAACAAGGAGAGCGTATATGTTTTTTAAGCCTTTTCCTATCCCCGAGTCACCCGTCATTCCTGACAGAACTGTCAGTATTCTTGACTTCGGCGCCGTACACGGCGAGAAAATAACCTCAGCCGTCGGGTCAGCTATAGCCTCGCTGTCCGCGGTTGGCGGCGGTAAGGTGGTCATACCTAAGGGAGATTGGATCTCGGGAGCTATCCATCTTAAGAGCAATATTGAGCTTCACTTTGACGAGGGAGCGAGAGTAACCTTTTCGGATGATCCCGCCGACTATCTTCCTATAGTGTTCACAGTATACGAGGGAATCCGATGCTATAATTATTCACCTCTGATCTACGGCAAGGACCTTACCAACGTTGCCATAACCGGTAAGGGTGTTCTTGAGGGTAACGGAGAGTTCTGGTGGAAATGGGCGAAGAACCTTACCGCTCGCAATATTCTTTACAGCGGCGAGCTTAAGGTGGAGGATCGCAGATTCGGCACCAAGGAGTACGGTCTGCGTCCAATGTTTCTTCAGCTCATCTCCTGCAAAAACGTGCTTATCGAGGGAATAACGCTCAATAATTCACCCTGTTGGACGGTTCACCCCGTATGGTGTGAGGATGTGATAGTGCGTGACGTTACGGTGGAGAACCCAACCGTATCACCGAATACAGACGGCATAAATATTGAGTCCTGCAACAGAGCGGTGGTAGAGGATTGCACGGTCGTATCAACGGGGGACGATATGTACTGTCTCAAGGCAGGAAGAAACGAGGATGCCTGGGAGGTAGGTATTCCCTGTGAGAACGTTATTATCCGTCGCTGCAGATCTATCGGACCGTCTATGAGCGGCGGAGTAGTAGTGGGCAGCGAGATGTCCGCATCGGTCAGAAACGTTCTGGCTGAGGACTGCGATTTCGGTCACAACTATAACTGTATACGCATAAAGTCCAAGGATGGCAGAGGCGGTGTTGTAGAGAATATTGATTACCGCAATATCCATATGAGAGAGGGTATGCGCGGAATAAATATATCATACCGATACAGCTGCGAGGCGTGCGACGAGGCTAAGGAGCCGGGCAAATATATGCCCGTAGTACGTAATATCAGCTTTGACAATATCGTTTGCGATAGTCTTAATTCCGGTATTACGCTGGAGAATCTGCCGGGCGGAGTTATGGAAAATCTTCATTTCAGTAACATCAGTATGCGTGCAAAAACTTGCATTACCACCGATTCGGCGACCGCACTTCATTTTGATAACGTTAACGTTACCGAGGATAAGTCTGCCGGCGCCGATCCCTCCAAGAGCGAGAAGGCAAGGATCTTCGTTATCCCCGAATATATAGCTGAGTAATAAAGGCCTCTATGCATAACGTCGGTATGTATTAACCAAAGAGAAAGGCTGAAAGATGAAAAGAATCATTAGAGGCAAGGAGTACGACACCGACTCGTCTACTGTGATTTATAAGAGAAGCTTCGGGTCCTTCGGTGATCCGACGGGATATGAGGAGATTCTCTATCAATGTCCCGACGGCTCGTATTTTCTGTATTCCGTAGGCGGAGCAGAATCCAAATACCCAAGCGAGAGCATTAAGAGGATGTCAAGGAAGAGTGCAGAGCAGTGGCTCTCTCAATAGCAAAAACCCCGATCCGTGCGTTAAGCATTGATCGGGGTTTATTCCTTTTTATGCTACCGTGACCCTTCAGGTCTTATATCTGAAAGCACATTGCTACAGCAAACGTAGTATTTGACTAAAAATCAAATTATCACATTATAAAACGGAGCAGAACCGCAAAAATTACACTGAATGAAGCGGCAGATAGGCGTTTATCTTGAAATGATGAGGGCCGCCGCTGACAGCGAAGATCTTACCGCTGTGGGCGTTGACTATAGCCTCCGCCATTGATAAGCCGATTCCGTATCCTCCGCTTCTGGAATTTCTTGAGGGATCAGCGCGGTAGAATCTGTCGAACAGACGGGGTAATACGTCTCTTTCTATTACGAAGTCCGTGGTGTTTTCTACGGTGAGCAGAGCTGTTTTTCCGTATTTGGAAAGTGAGATATTGATCTCGCTGTTTTCCGGAGAATATTTTACGGCGTTGTCCATCAGTATCGACACGAGGTGTGATATGGAACGCATATCACCGGTCATTGATAATAGCGGCGTTACTCTTTTGTTTATTACCTTGCCCGCGGCTCTTGCGGGGGCATCAAAGGATGAGGCGGCCTCCATTACCACCTCTGATAGCGGAAAGTCTACCTTTATTTCGTTTTTCCTCTCCTCGCCCATTTTTGAGAGCATTATAAGGTCGTTGGTCAGAGCCGTGAGACGCTCGGTCTGCTGCTTTATATCAGAGAGAGCCTCGTTGTCCTCCATATCCATCATAAGAAGGTCTACGTTTGCGTTTATGACCGTCAGAGGAGTCTTTATCTCGTGACCCGCGTCCGTGATGAACCGCCTCTGCTTTTCATAGCTTTCGGAAATAGGGCGCAGTATTCTTTTAGCAAGGATAGATATAACTACCATCGCCAGAGTGAAGGCGGTGGCGGCTATGATCGTACTCGTCAAAATAAACGTGGCGACGATCTCGTGTATCTGACCGCAGTCAAGCATTATTATCAGCTTGCCGTCCTGCACCTCCGTTACCGAATATCTGTAATCGTACAGGAAGCCGTTTTTCGTTTTATCCGATATCTCCATCGCCAAGCTTACCGCACCGTCCTCGTTTACAGTCGGCAATCCGGTGGTATCAACGGTTATTACGTCGCCGCCGTATGACAGTAAAACGTAGAAATATCTGTGCTCAAAGGAGACGTCCTCGGTATCCTTGGGAGGAGGAGGGCTGTTATCCGGCGCTATGTATTCGTGAAGAGCAAATTCCAACGCCTTGTCCGCATCCTTTATGAGAGATCTGTAGGCAAATATATTTACGCCTATTACGGTCATCGTCAGAAGTATCAGGAGCGCCACACCTGACAGCAGGATCATTTTGAGCTTAAGCTTACGTATCATTGCTTTTCCTCCAGGGAATAGCCTGCGTTTCGCATAGATCTTATTTCCACGTCAGCAGACAGCTTGGACAGCTTTTTTCTCAGATAAGATACGTACACCCAAACTACGCTGATCTCCGATTCGCTGTCATATCCCCAAATTTTCTCCATAAATTTCTCCGTGGAAATAAGCTGCCTTGGATTGATCATCAGCATTTCCATCATCTGAAACTCCTTGTTGGCGAGTCTGAATTCACCGCTTGGAGTCATAAGCTGATAGGTAGCTCTGTCCAGCGTTACGTTTCCGTAGCTGATTCTGGAATCGGTAGTCTCCTTGCCTCTGGTGATCGCTCGCAGAGCGGCAAGCAGCTCCCGAGAATCAAAGGGCTTGGTGAGATAATAGTTCGCTCCCGCATCAAGTCCTTGAACCTTATCCTCAATCTCTGATCTGGCGGTGAGTATAATAACGGGCAGATTGTTTTTCGCTCCCCGAAGCCTTCTCAGAACCTCAAGCCCGTCAATTTTTGGCATCATAATATCCAGCACCGCAACGTCGTAATCACCGACCTGCAGGTAGTTGAGAGCGTCCTCGCCGTTATATACTGCGTCGGCAGAGTAATTGCTCTTTTCAAATATCTTAACTATCGCCTTTGCGAGAGGTATTTCATCCTCTGCTACGAGTATCCTCATTACTTGTCTCCCATCTCTTTACCAGAATATATAAATTTTACCATATAAAACGTGAAAAATCAATAAGCATTGATCCATCTGAATATTATAGTCTTTAAAGCTTAAATAAGCATAAAAGCCAGCAACGGATATGTGCGGTTTTGCTTATCAATATATAACGGCACTGGGCCGTATGGATTTCCCCGCTAAAAAAAGAGGACAGAGAATTCTCTGTCCTTATCTCATTAATGGTTGGCTTTGTTCCGTCGCTCAGAGTAAATCTTATTACGGTATGTTAATATCTTTAATAGCTCGTACCGTCACAGCTTACCGTTTCCGAAGATACCCGAGCCGTTAAGCATATAGTAGAGCGCGACGCCTCCGATGCCGGCGCATATAGCCTCGCCTATTCCAACCGTGGCGGCTATAAACCAATACGCTTCCTCAGATCCGTACGCGAGAATGATCACCATAGGAACTATAAGCATATTCGCAAGCACCGTAGGCAGAGTAGCGCACCAGATCAGCTTACGCGGCAGACGACGCATTGCCCTCGCTCCTATAGAGCCGATCAGCGTTGCCAGACTTCCAAATATTACGTCCCATACGTTTCCCCCGGCGATAAGATTGGACAGCATACATCCGATATAGAGTCCGGGCACCGCCTCGGGCATAAATACGGGCAGAATGCACAAAGCCTCAGATATCCGTAGCTGTATCACACCGCTCGACAGTCCAAGGACAGAGCATAGCCAGGTCAAAGCGACGTACAAAGCGCCTACCATAGCGCCGCGGGTCGTGTATAGAACCGCATTCCTTTTTTTCATATTATATTCTCCTTTAGTTTTGTTTTTTTGCCGAAAGGCTGGGTGAGGAAGGTCTCGAACTCACCGAGAGCTATTATAGCACACCCAAAGAAAAAAATCAATAATTATTTCAAGAGTCATTTTTACGTATTGCTATGCACATAAGTTATAAAAATCTCAGTATACCCTTCCCACAGCGATAAAAGAGCCGCGGAACGCTTGGATATTTCCGCCTCGTTCTCATCGCTTGGGTCGTCGCGGTCCTTCAATGTAGCGTGAATTGATCAAGCGCAGTATAATGAAATAAAACGAAACAGAGCGGAGATTATATTGGAAGTCTTACTTATTGGCGAACACAAGATGAAAATAGTGCTGACCGAGAGGGACGTTTCTGAGCTTGGCATAAATATAAAAACGCCTATCAGTGACACGCCCGCATCCAGACGCAGTATGTGGAGAGTGCTGGAGAGAGCGGGGAAGATGTCCGGCTTTGATCACACGTCAGATAAAATGCTCATACAGATATATCCGGATAGAAGCAGAGGCTGTGAGCTTTTCGTGACCAAGCTGGGACTTTTATCTAAGGAAAATGCCGGGCTCGTATCCTCGTCGAAAACGGTAACGGTCTTAGCGAGGGCGACAGCCTGCTATCGCTTTCTCTCGGAAGAAAACGTTGCGGAGGCTCTTCGCGCATTAAAAAAGCACCCCTCGGGAGTGTGCCCGAAGGGTGAGGTTTATTATGATGGAGGCGGTAGCTATTATTTGCTTCTTGAGGAGATAGGCAAGTGCGATAACACGCCTGAGCTGCCGCTGATTCTGGAATTCGGGGATAGACTTAACGGGGATGCCCCTATATTCGTATCCGAGCATTTTACGAGGATCTCGGATTGTCCGCTCATTTAATGAGTATGCAATTGGATACAGCCTCACGATTACATAAACCGAGCAAAGAAGCTTACGGATCGGCTTTACCGAAAATGAAGCTTACACGCACCGAAGAACGAAAGCTGTATTTATGGATCGCAAAAAGCTTGAGAACATAAGCGGAGCTTTGATTAACGGCGGCTTGCCGTCATTTGTCAAAATCCTTTTATAGCATCAGCTTGCATAGGCAATATCGTTAAGCTGCTTCGGCCCGAAGCTCTTTTATTAGGTCATCTCTTATCCAATTCGTTTATCATATCCACGCGGATCTTATGACGTCCGCCCTCAAATTCTGCTCCGAGGAATGAGTCAACTATATCAAGCGCCAGATGAGAGCCGATAACTCTCGCGCCTATACACAGCACGTTCGCGTCGTTGTGCATACGTGTAATTCTGGCAGAGAATGTATCTCCGCAAAGCGCCGCCCTGATACCGACGTGCTTATTCGCGCACATCGACATACCTATGCCCGAACCGCACACGAGTATTCCGAATGCTCCGTCAAGATCATCCTGCACGGCTCTTGAAACCTTGGATGCAAATTCGGGATAATGGCACGATGCGGTGGAGTTACAGCCATGGTCGGTCACGGTATATCCGAGATCTGATAAATGCTCCTTAATCAGTTCCTTTAATTCATATCCTGCGCTGTCAGCGCCTATGTGTATAATTCTTTTCATATCGTCACACCTGTTTAGTAATATTTTCCCTTTCAAGTCTTTCTCTTTCTGCCTGAGGCAGTCTCAGATAAGTAGGCATAAGAGCTGTATCCGTCACCGTCTCTCCGTTATCGTAGAGCCTTTTTGCCACTCTGGCTACAGATACGGCGCTCTCTCCGATAAGCATCTCGGGGGTCGTCTCGCACTTTATGCCGCCGGCGGTAAGAGCCTTTATGGCAACCTCGTACCCGTCGCCGCAGACAAATATATGCTTATCCGAATAATCCTTCAATTCCTCGCACAGATCCGTCAAGGAGATGGCTCTGTCAGCCGTCAGACGTCTTATGCATTTTCCGTCACCCTCAAATATAGCGTTATATACCTGATTTCTTCTGGCGTCCATGCACGGCACGATTATAGCGCGCATAGGACTGAGATTTTCCGCCAGAGCCTCAAGGGTAGATACGGAGGCGCAGGGAGTATTCTTTCCAAAGGCGAGTCCCTTTACCAAAGCAACGCCTATTCTTACACCGGTAAATGAGCCGGGGCCCACGGACACAGCGTAAAGTCCGATATCGTCAAAATCAAGCTTCAGCGCCTTAAGCATATCCTCTGCCATAGGCAGAAGCAGCTCGCTTTGAGTCAGTCCGTTATCAACCGAGTAGCTCGCAAGTATTCGCGTGTCCTCTACAACGGCAACGGAAGCTATTCGCGCGGTTCCTTCAAACGCCAGAATTTTCATAGTCTATCACGATCTCCCTTCCGTTTTCCTCCGATGTTCGATTAATTGTAACCGTTATAGTGCCGTCCGGAAGATAATCAGAAATATTCTCCGACCACTCAGCAATACAGAAGCCATCGCTCTCTACGTAATCGTCATATCCGATAGAATAGAGATCATCTCCGTCTGAGATCCTGTACATATCGAAATGAAAAATTCTGCATTTTCCGCGATATTCGTTAACCACCGTATAGGTGGGACTTCTTACACCGCTGATATCGAAGTATGAGGCAAATCCTCTGGTGAATGCAGTCTTGCCAACGCCCATCTCGCCTCTCATAGCGATAAAAGCGCGCTCAAGTCCGTCACCGGATAAAATTTCAGCAAGACGATAACCGATCTTCTCTGTTTCTGCCTCGCTTTTAGTTGTGAAAATCATTGTAAAATATCCTTCAAATAACCGTCAGCGCCGTCACCCATAACAAAGCGCAGCGCGGCGTTGTATTCTTCCGTTGCTTTACTAAGCTGTTGCTCGGACAAGCTTGTGTTTCTGATAGCTCTTATCAGAGTATTCTTTGGAGTGTTTTCCGGGTCGGTAAGCTCAAGAGCCGATACGGAATATCCGCCTGCCCGAAGCTTAAGCACTCTTAATGAATCCGTCAGAGCCTCGCACAGCTTTACCGAAATATGAGGATTATCGGTAACAAATTTAAGCTCCGGGGAATTGATCCTTCCGTAGAGATATCTGTGGCAGCAGGGAGTTGACAAAATTATTTTCGCATTCAGTCTTAGCGCGGTATCAAGCACGATATCCGTAGCTACGTCGCACGCATGCAAGGATATTACCATATCGGGCTTTGCGTCAAGCTCCAGAGTGGAAATATCCGCTACGAGAAATTTCATTCCGTGATATCCAAGCTCCATAGCCAGACCCTCGCACCACAGTATAACGTCTCTTTTGAGATCCGCGCCTGTCATCCTGACCTTGCGTCCCTTGACCTCGGTCAGATAATAATAGACCGCAAAGCTGAGATAACTTTTTCCGCAGCAAAGATCGTACACGATAAGCTCGCTATCCTTCGGCAGCTTGTCGTAAATATCTTCTATATGCTCAAGAAATCTATTAATCTGCCTGAATTTACCTTGCTTTTTATCGTGAATTCTGCCTTTTTCCGAGGAAATTCCAAGCTTGATCAGAAAAGCCTCGTCACCGCTAAGGATATAATTCTTTTTCTTATCAAGCTCCTCTAGCGCGCTTTCTGCAGGCACGCTTTCGCAGCTCAGCCTTCGCATAAGTGCATCTCCTCCAAGCAGGACGGATGCTCCTTTTTTTGAGATCCTTCTCTCCGCCTCTCCAAGAGTTGTGATCAGGTTGATCTGCTTGTAACGGTCCGCGAGCTCTCCTATCACGCTTTCTATCTCATCTTCTCTTACGTTTCTCTGGGAGACGGTGTTTCCGGGGAGAGAATACTCCATAGCCAGAAGTCTCTTTCCTCTGTGAGCTACGAGCCTTGCCGTTATTTTGAAGACCTCGCCTTCCGTCGGTCTTGAGAAGACGAGCTTTTTAAGCGCTTCTCTTCGCACAGCGAGGGAGAGAAGAGAGATAAAATCCGTATTATTCTTCATCTTCGCTCTCGTCCTTCTTCTCGAGCTGTACCTCAGGCTTCTTTTTAAACGAGAATTTTCTCTCTGTTCTGTTGCTTATCCGCTTCAGATTCTCTCTGTGGCAACATACGATCAGTATGGCTATTATGATCGTAGAAAGGGAGGTGATTCCCTCGGTAGGCATACCCAGCACGTTGAAGTAACCGGATATTACTACGGGATACAGCACGGCAGCAGAAACGGAGCCGAGAGAAATATATCCCGAAATCCAGACTATAGCGATGAACAGAAGCAGAAGTATAGCGAAGGGAATAGGGGTGAGTATCAGAGCCGCAACGGCTGTTACCAAAACTCCCTTACCGCCCTTGAAGCCGTAGTAGATCGGGAAAATATGACCCAGCACCACGAACAGCGCAGACATATAGCAGTAACCTATGTATCCGCTTATTCCGTGAGTGTAAAAGAAGCCGAGCAGAGTGCCGGTTACGAATATTGCCAGGGCAGTCTTGAGCATATCGCCAAGAAGCGTAAGTCCCGCAGCCTTCAGACCAAAGGTCCTGTGCATATTGGTAAGACCGCCGTTTCCGCTTCCGTGCTTTCTTATATCGTCACGGTACAGCACCGTAGAGATCAGAACCGCAGAGTTTATACTGCCGAGCAGATAAGATACCGCAATGCTGATAAGCACGAATCCAAGCAAGGTAACGGTCTCCTGCCATTGCGCCGTAAAGGTGCCTATCTTCTGCAAATATGCGAAAAGGCCAAGATTTAATTCAAACATAAAGCTCCTCCTCTGATTTTTATGGAGGGCGCAGGTTATGCGCCAAAAATTATTATATCACTTAAAGCCGGCAAAGTCAAGAAATATCTTGAAATCGGGCGCGCGCAGGTGTATAATAATAAAAAACGGAGGTTGTAATATGAACGGTAAGCTGTCAGAGCTTCTTCAAAGTATGAATATCGAATACTGTGCGGTTCTTCCTTACGCCGACTGCATAGAGGCTACTCCTCGCATCAGGGAGAGATCGGGCTTTGCTCCCAAAGCGGTAATTATATATCTTTTGCCGTATTACACGGGCAAGACCGTGAATATATCCGGATACGCCTCCTCTCTTGACTATCACATTCTACTGCGTGAGGTAGGGGAAAAAATAATTTTTTTCTTAAGCTCCTATTATCCGAATGCCAAATTCCGCTCCTTCGGCGATCACAGTCCGATAGACGAGCGTCACGCCGCGCTTATAGGCGGTCTTGGCATTGCTGGAGACAACGGACTTCTGATTAATGAAAAATACGGCTCTTACGTTTTCATCGGTGACGTGATCACGGATATAGATCCTGATCTGTTAGGTGCCACAGCGCCGATCGAGCCCGTCGGCTGCGAGCATTGCGGCGCGTGCCGTAGCGCCTGTCCCACCGGTATACTTCGGGGCGAGGGCGCGGACTGTCTTTCGGCTATTACTCAGCGAAAGGGAGAGCTTACAGAGAGCGAGAAGGCTCTTATGCGCGAATTTAATACAGCGTGGGGCTGTGACAGGTGTCAGAGCTTTTGCCCTCATAATCATACTCCACGTCTTACGCCAATTGAATTTTTCTACAGGGACAGAATAGATCTTCTTAACCGTGAGATACTTGATTCTATGGACGCCGCCGCCTTTTCCGCGCGTGCGTTTGCCTGGAGAGGCAGAGCCGTTCCCGAGAGAAACGTTGATATCCTTTTCGGAGACGGCGCGGAGCATAAGTAATAAGGCGTTTGATGATCGCTTTTTTTAATGAGAAAAGTGTAAAATTATTTTAGATTTTATTGACATGTTTTTTCACTTGTGCTATTATTTTATACATCTAAATCTTCTGTAAGAAAGGAGTGCTTAAATGCTTAGAATAGAAGGCTTAACAAAAAGATACGGAGAAAAATGCGCCGTGGACGATCTTACGCTTGAAATCCCCGACGGTGTTATCTGCGGCTTCATCGGACATAACGGAGCAGGTAAAACCACCACGCTCAAGGCTTGTATGGGTATAATATCCGCCGACGAGGGAAATATTTATATAGACGGTAAGTCGGTTTCCTCAGATCCCTTGGGGACTAAATCTATCACCGCATACATACCCGATAATCCCGATCTTTACGAGTTCCTCTCGGGTATCAGATATCTGAATTTCGTTGCTGACGTGTACGGAGTGTCGGCTGAGGTTCGTAACGAGCGTATAGCGGCTCTTGCCGATAAATTCGGACTTACTGCAGATCTGGCTCAGCCTATCTCCGCCTATTCTCACGGAATGAAGCAGAAGCTGGCTATTATTTCAGCTTGGCTCCACGACCCGAAGCTCATTATAATGGACGAACCGTTCGTCGGACTCGACCCAAAGGCGTCATACACTCTCAAGGAAATGATGCACGAGCATTGTGAGAGAGGGGGCTCTATCTTCTTTTCGACTCACGTTCTGGACGTGGCGGAGAAGCTATGTGATAAGGTCGCTATTATCAAGGACGGTAAGCTTGTCATAGAGGGTAGTATGGAAGATGTTCTGGGCGAGGAGTCTCTCGAGTCGGTATTCCTCGAGCTTGAAGGCGGTGCTGAAAATGATTAGAACTCTTCTGGCGCTTAGGCTCCGCGCCACCTTCGCATCCTTTAAGGGAAGGAGCAAGGACGGTAAGCCCGCGAAGCTTTCCGCGGGGAAAATCGTTTTGGTCAGCATTTTGATGCTCTATCTCGGAGTCACCTTTATAGGATTGTTTACGCTTATGGCTGTGTCTATGGGGATGTTTTATATTCCTGCGGGCGACTACGCTATGTACTTCGGTCTTTTTATGCTCATCGGTTTTTCAATGGTTTTCATTTTCAGTATATTTGAGACCAAGGCGGAGCTGTTCGACTGCAAGGATAACGAGTTGCTTCTTTCTATGCCTATAAGCCCGGGCAATATAATGCTCAGCCGTATCGCTACCGTGCTTGTCTATAATTATATTGAGATGGCGCTCGTTATGCTTCCGGCCATCGTCGTTTACGGCTTTATGGGCGGCTCGCCTGTGGGCATTATCGGAGGTGCCCTCGCGTTTCTGCTATTACCTCTGCTCGCTACCTCGCTTGCGTCGGCGCTCGGTTATGCCGTGGCGGCTATAGTTAAACGGATAAAGCATAAAACTCTCATCACTACCGTGACCTCCTTATTTTTCCTCGTGGTATACTTTATATTCTATTTCGGAATCGTGGAGAACGCAGGTATGGAGGAAGAGGAGATGATCACGTCATATCCTCATATACCGTTCATCGCCTTTATCGGAAAAGCGGCAACCCTTTCTCCTCTCCACACTGCCGTATTGGCTATACTGTGTATAGGCGCTACGGCAATTGCATACAAGCTTATCTCCGGAAAATATATTTCCATTATCACAAGCCACGGCACGACCGCCCGCAGAGAGTATAAGCGCTCGAGGCTGGAGCGACGCGGAGCGATATATGCCTTGACGGTCAAGGAGCTTCGCCGCTTCTTCTCGTCGTCGGTGTATATGCTTAACTCGTCTATGGGCGTTATCTTCTCCATAATCCTTGCCGTCGCTACGGTAGTTAAAATCGGTGAGATTACGCCTATGCTCTCAGAGCTCGGCTTATCCCGTGATGCGATATATCCCGTCCTTGCCAGCGCCCTTTGTATATGCGCATCTTTAAATATGCCGTCAGCCGCTGCGGTTTCTATGGAGGGGAAGAGCTTCTGGATACCAAAGAGTATGCCCATCACGTCTCGGCAGATTCTCTTGTCCAAGCTACTCTCTCACATTATAGTAACCGTTACACCTACAGTTCTTGCTTCAATAATTCTTATAGTCGGCACGGGCGCTTACGGTATAGATCTTCCGTTTATGATCGTCATTCCCACGCTTACGTCCTTGCTGTTTGGTATTCTCGGACTTGTACTGAATACTGCGTTTCCCAAGCTGGAGTACGATAACGAGGCGCAGCCCGTAAAGCAATCTCTTCCTATATTCCTTGTTATGATCATTTCTATGGTTTGGGACGTTATTATGATCGGTATTGCCATAGCGTCCGTTCTCCTCGGTATGAGCGTTATCGGCTATATTGTTTCTATCCTGCTTCATATCGTGATGTGCGCGGCGTTTATGGCGATTCTTCTTGGACCGTCCGCGAGAAAACTCGAAAAAATCTGATTTACAAACTTAAAAAAGGGCAGAATAATGCGAAATAAGAAAAACAAAAGAAGCATATCCCTTTTCCATATTCTTTCGCTCGCGATATTTTTGGCAGTCTTAGTCCTGCTTTATATATCCATCTCTTCATACGGTGCGGCCGATCTTATCAACGGCGGAATAGCCGCATATTACCGTAGGATAATGGCAGCGCTTGGCAACCTGTTTCCTTTCTCACTCTTTGAGATATTCGTGGTATGTATACCGCTCTTCGTTTTAACAGTAGTCGTGTTCGCCGTCCGCTCCTTCAGACGAGGCAGAGGCGGCAGATTTATAGCCACTCTCCTGTCTGTCGTTCTTCTGATCTATTCGGGGCACACCCTGGCCCTTGGCATTGGCTATCACACAACACCGCTGATGGACCGCTTGGGACTTACTAGGACCGAGATAACGGATGAGCGTCTCGTCAGCGTTATGACGTCGCTCAGAGACGAGGTGAACGCTCTTTCCGAGGAAATAGAGCGTGACGGACGCGGAGTATCGGTCACTCATTACTCTCTTGACGGCATCAGCCGCCTGCTGTGCGACTCCTTCGACAGCCTTTCCGAAAGGTACGCGTTTCTTGATTCCTTTGATTCGCGTGTTAAGGGAGTTGGCTTTACCAATCTGCTTTCTCATCTTACGCTGACGGGTATTTACACCTTTTATACGGGAGAGGCAAACGTCAATACCGCCTATCCCGCGTACGACGTAGCTTATACGGCTGCTCACGAGCTTTCTCACCAGCGTGGAATTCTCAGGGAGAATGAGGCGAACTTTATCGCTTATCTCGTATGCGTTAATTCCCCCGATACCTTTATCCGTTACAGCGGAGCTTTAAATATGTACAGCTACGTGGCTTCGGCGCTTTACCGCACCGATACGGAGGAATACAACAGAATAGTAGAGGGCCTTTCCGACGGTCCCAGGGCAGATATAAATGCCTCGGGGGCTGTTTACAGAGAGTATTCCGATACGCTTTTTTCTGATATATCCGAGCTTGTCAACGATCTCTTCCTTCGCAGCAACGGCACACCCGGAACTATAAGCTACGGAATGGTAGTAGAGCTTATGGTGGCTTATTTCGAGGAGCAGACGCGGTAACATATTTTTACAGGCTGAATATTATGATATCACTTCATAATATCGGAGCTTGTATGCGATCTATCAGAATTATTGGCGGTAAGAAGCTTTTCGGCACCGTAGAGGTCTCGGGCTCAAAAAATGCCGCCTTGCCCATACTTTTTTCAACAATTATTACGCGTGGTATAAGTGTTATCAGACGTGTTCCCGATATTGGTGACGTACGTGTCGCTATCTCAATTTTAGAGTCCCTTGGCGCATCCGTCATCCGTATCGGTGATACGCTCACCGTTGATACCCGATCTCTTCATTACCGTGATCCGAGTCCCACGCTTACTTCTGCTATCAGAGCGTCAACCTATCTCCTGGGCGCATCTCTTTCAAGATTTGGCTTATGCCGTATATCAAGCGTTGGAGGCTGCAGCTTTTCGGATCGACCTATAGATATGCATCTTTACGCCACTCTTGCCTTTGGCGGAGTTAGAGAGGGAGACCTTATATCCTGCAGTAAGCTATCGGGCTGTGAGCTTGATTTTTCCATCAAGTCTGTGGGCGCTACCATCAATTCCATTATTATGGCGGCATCGGCAAAGGGTAAAACCGTTATCAGAGGTCATGCCTCCGAGCCGCATATTGAGTCGCTCATAGATTTTCTTGTTTCAGCCGGTGCATTAATCAGCTTTTCCGAGAGGGAAATAATCGTAGAGGGCAGGGAGCTTCACGGCGGAGACGTCACAGTTATCGGAGATATGATAGAGGCAGGCAGTTATCTTGCCGCAGGTCTTATAACGGGCGGAGAGGTAACGGTCACCGGGTGTGACGTATCACATCTTAGTGCGTTTAACAGAGCCGTTTCTATGCTTGGCGCAAGCGTCACCGCGAAAAAAAGCTCCGTTACCGTCCACAGCGAAGGAAGGTATTCATTCATCAGAGTTACAGCCGCGCCGTATCCGGCATTTCCCACAGACCTTCAGCCTATAATCGCGCCTCTTATGGCGCGTGGCGCGGGTGGCGAGATTTTTGATACCGTTTGGACCTCAAGGTACGGTTATCTTGCTTCGCTAACCCCGTTTGGACTTAGCTACAGCTTAAAAGACGGCTACGCGACGGTAAACCGATCTGATTTAAATGCCGGAGAAACCCGCGCAACAGATCTTCGCGGAGGTATGTCGGCTCTCCTTTGCGCCTTGGCGGCAGATGGTGAGAGCGTAATACACGGTGCCGAGATCATTATGCGAGGATACGAGCGTCCTGAGCTTAAGCTCCGCTCTCTTGGCGCTACAGTTTTTTTGGAGTGATGTGCGTCTCTGTTGACTCAATATAGCAAAGTAATTTTATTTGACTTAAATAAACAGCATCTTTGGGACAGTTAATTTACGGAAAAAATCACAAAGTCATTTGGCTCTGTGGCAAAAAAAATCAAAATACATAAGAGGAACTTAAAAATGAAAAGAATACTTACAGTACAGGATATTTCATGCGTAGGAAGATGCTCGCTTACGGTCGCCCTTCCTATAATCTCAGCGGCAGGTGTGGAGACTGCTATTCTTCCAACGGCAGTCTTATCTACTCACACCCAGTTCCCGAAGTTTACCTTCTGCGACCTTACTGAAGAAATAGAGAAGATATCTCTGGCATTCGAGGAGCAGAGTCTGGACTTTGACGCCATCTACACAGGCTATCTTGGCTCATTTGAGCAGCTTAAGCTTGTAGGTGAGCTTTTTGACCGCAATAAAGCCGCGGGCGGACAGATAATTATAGATCCGGTTATGGCAGATAACGGCAAGCTCTATAAGGGCTTCACACCCGAGTTTGCGAGAAGCATGGCGAAACTGTGCGCAAAGGCTGATCTGATCGTTCCCAATCTTACCGAGGCTTCCTTCATGCTTGACGTTCAGTATAATCCAGATTATGACGAACAGTATATCAGAGATATGCTCGTTAAGCTTTGCTCTCTCGGTTGCCGCCGCGCCGCTCTTACGGGTGTAACCTTTGATAAGAGTAAGCTTGGCGTATATTCCTATGATAGCGAGAGCGGAGAGTATTTCTACTATTGCAACGACTATCTCCCTGTAGCATATCACGGTACGGGTGATATATTTGCGTCCGCGGTGGTCGGCGCTATTTCCTGCGGTCACTCCGTAAACTCCGCTTTGAAGGTAGCAGTCGATTTCACCCTTGAATGCATCCGACTCACTATGGCAGATGAAAACAAACGCTTCTACGGCGTGAATTTTGAGAGCGCCCTCCCTTACTATATACAACGTCTCTCCATCAAGGATTGACCACGCGATAACCCGTATCAATTATAAGGGTAAATGCAATTTAATCACATGAAGCGTTGAGCGCCTACTCAACGCTTCTTTTTTTGAAAAACTCAAAAAAACAGGAGCAGAAAAGCTCGCCCAAGGTTGATCCAAGGGTGAGATTTGTTGTTTGGTCACGCTTTGGAATTGCTCTGATCTTCAGCGTATATGTTTTGATCATTACTGTAACTAGGTTCAAAAACCTGATACACCGAGATAACATTTTCTCACCAAAATAATAATTATAAACCCGAATTCTTTAGTGTATATTTCATATGTAACCACAGAAGAAATAGTACCATCAGCTCACCCTGATACGAAAAAGGCGTGATACTTCCCAAGGAGGTATCACGCCTAAATTTATATGTTATTTACCTGGTACGCTTTCCGCGCTTACGCCTCGGCTTAAACAGCATAGCCGCGAGCAAATATATGCCCATGTAGCATAAATAGTTCATAAGCATCGACAGGCTTGGAGATGCTCCCAATATCACGGAAATCAGAAGCATTATCAGTATAACGGTAAACGGGCACAGAACGGATATTCTGAGTCTATCCTCATCCCCAGAGATCCTTGCGCTTATCCCACCGGAGAGAGCCGCGGACAGTATCAGAGCCGATAGAGAGAATAATCCCAGCTCGCTCACACGATAGCTTCCCAGCGTTACAATGAATGCTGCGACCATAACCGACGCAACAAGTATCCCAACAGAAATAATCAGACAGGGCAGAAATCCGCTAAGCGCGCCCTTCGCCCACCGTACCTTGTGCTTTGCCATATCTACACCCCCGGGTTTTGTCGGGGGATAAGGAAAGCCCCCGAATAAGTCTACATTATCTTATTCGGGAGCTATATCATTTATGACAGATATTATTTGCTTTCCTCTGCGTCGTCATCAGCGTTAGCGGTCTTTGCCTCAATTACTGCTGCTGCAAGGTCAGCCGCCTTAACGTCAACCGTTCTTACCGCACCCTTAAGGAAACGGATCTTAGTCTTATCCTTAGTGGTTTCAAGAACGAAGGTCTCGCCCTTTATTGATACTACCTTACCGATAATACCGCCAATGGTGGTAACCTCGTCGCCTACAGCCAGCGAATCACGCATTTCAGCATCCTTCTTCTCCTGCTTCTTCTGGGGACGGATCATAAAGAAGTAGAGGAACACGAACATAACGGCAACCATTGCTATCGTGCCCCAGATGCCTCCGTTGCTGCCCTCTTGACCTGTGAGCATAAAGTTAAAATCGAACATAATTATCTCCATTCATTTTTAATATTAGTTTAATTATATACTATTTATCGGGAAAATTCAATCTTTAATACAAATTTCGGGTGACTATGAATTTATCCCTAAAAACCGGGAGCAAAAATCAACCCTTAGGCCTATTTTTTTCCGCCAGATTGACTATGGTCTTGACCACGCGAGTGGGAGAGAGCCACCAGTCACGGCACCACACTCTGAGTATTGTCCAGCCTCTCGCCTCCAGGAATCTGGGCTTATATACGTCACGCTCCATAGAGGAAGAGGAAGAAGCAAACGCATCCTTATCAAGCTCTACGCCGACGAGATATTTATCCGACTCCTCGTCGTAAACAGCCAGAGAAATACGGTTGTTTCTGTTTCCGAGTCCGGTATGTACCTTGTATCCCATCTTCTCGAGTCTTTCCTTGATCTGCTCCTCGACCTCAGCGACTGTGGTGATCAGACTCTCCGCCTTCTTTTCCGCAGGGTCCAGATTTGCCAGCACAGCCTTAACGTGATCGGTATCGTTTTCGGATACGGCTCTGACGTAGGTAAGATATTCACGGAGCAGCTTCGGTCCCAGGTGCTTTGAGGTATCAACCTTCAGCTCCTCCGGCTCAATGCTCGTGACCACGATGATCTTTGACTTAGCTCTGGTTATTGCGACGTTCAGGCGGTTCTCACCGCCCTCAGCCGACAGAGCGCCAAAGTTCGTATACAGCTTACCCGCCTCGTTGGGAGCGTATCCGATAGAGAAGATTATAATATCTCTCTCATCACCCTGTACGTTCTCCAGATTCTTGATGAAGAGGCTTGTATCCTCGCCGTTATCCATTCTGTACTTTTCCTTGGTAACGACAGATCTGAATTCCGCGTCTTTACGCGCTTCCTTGTCGATAGCGTCCGCAATACAGGTTTGCTGGTCGCTGTTAAAGGTGATAATACCAATGCTCTCGTTGTTCTTACGAGTGATAAATATGTGCTTCAGAAGCTGAACAATCTTTTCTGCCTCCGCGGGATTTGTGCGGTCGGTCCAGGTGCCCTTTACCTTGAAGCGTTCAATAGGACGGTTGTATCTGTTAGTGGAAATATTGGGCGCGATCTGCAGATTTGAGGAATAGAACGCGCTGTTGGAGAAGTCGATCAGCTCTTGGTGACGGCTCCTGTAATGATACGTAAGATTTGCGCTGTCATATCTTGCCACAGCCAGATCCAAGAGGCTTTCTACCTCCAGAGCCGCCTGGACGGAATAATCGTCCTGAGAGTCGGGGTCAGCGCCCATATATCTCTTCATAAACGTTGCGGAGGGACGAAGCTGCTTGGAGTCGCCCGCTACTACGATATTCTTTCCGCGGTATATCGTTGGTATCGTACTTTCTATGAACACCTGCGACGCCTCGTCGAAGATTACAACGTCAAACATATTTTTCCGTAGGGGAAGAATGGAGGAGACGTTCTCCGGTGAGAGCAGCCAGCAGGGGAACAGAGCAAGGATAAAGTCTCCGTACACGTCCATGGTTTGTCTTATGGGCCAGAATTTCTGCTCCTTGGATATCTGGTAGAGGAAGTCCTTGCCGTTGCTTGCGGACTCGAACATATTTCGGTACTCTTTGCTGTTCTTGTGGGCGCAGAGCTTATACGCAATGGACAGCTGTGATTCCTTTAGCTTGTAGATTCTCGAGGTAATATTTACGAAATCCACGGTCTTTGCCAGATCGTCCTTGCACTCCTCCTCGTATCTTATGACCTCGTGATATATACGAAGCACGGGAACCTTGGATATAATATCCAGATAATTCTGGTAGTTTCTGCTCGCCATATACGCGAAGTTCAGAACGGAGAGCATATTTTTGTCCAGAGAATAGATCAGCTTGCTCACGTCACGAAGGGTTATGTAATTATCGAGAGCCTCGTAAACCAGCTTAATATAAGAAGTGTTTCCGCGAAGAATGTTATCTATTACCGAGATATAGCCGTCACGGGTCATAACTCTGTTCAGACAGTCGTATTCCTTAACGAACTCCTCGATAGCGCCGATAGTCTCCACGAATTTCTCGTGCATCTCCTTCTTGGCCTTGCTGCCGAAGGGAGCCGGATGCTCCATCTTGAAGGACATATTTACCACCGCGTTAAGCGACTTCTTATTATCCATCTGGGAGTAATATGCAAGCACCTGACGGGTGTATGGGTATTTTGATATGTTGAAGAAGCCTTTGCGTGACTTCTGTACCTCCTCGAGAAGACCCTTAACCTCGCTGAGAGTCCTAATATCAAGGTCGGGCTTCATTGTGTCGATCAGAGGATTTTTTTCTTTTGCCTGGAGGAATGCGTAGTACATCTCGTCCAGATTCTTAGCCTTAATTGTGAAGAGCGCGTCCGATAGAGCCTTGTAGTCAAGAGCCATGATATCGGGCTGCTCAACCATCTTCAGATATACGCCGTACTCAGAGGAGTTCTTCGCCAGCATATACGAGGACGAATACATCTCAGAGAGCGAGAGTCCAAAGGGACGCTTATCGTTGAGGACGTGATAGATCGTATCAAGCGTAGCTTCCTCTTGGGCGATGCGGTTTTCTATCTCGTCATACTCGCTTTGCAGAGCCACAATATCCTCCAGGCTGTCTACCTCATCCTTCTGATGAGCGGCAAAGCAACGCTCGTAGAACGCCTTTTTCTCCTTTGCCTCATCAGTGACGTACATTGCCTTCTCGTTAAGCACTCCGAGACGGGAGTAAACAACGTCCAGCGCAGCCTTCTTCTGAGATACCACAAGCACACGCTTATCCTTTGATATAGCGTCTGTGATGATATTAACGATGGTCTGGGACTTTCCGGTGCCGGGAGGACCGTAAATAACCATATTGCCACATTTGTCAACCTTCTTGACGACTTCGGACTGGGCGTAGTCCAGCATTTTTACGATATAGCTGTGACTGAGTCCCGTGCGCTTTGCTCTCTTAAGCGCTTTAGCGCGATTTTTCAGCTTTGCGCGCTCGAGAGCCTGGATTCTTTTTGCGCCGCGCTTGCCGCCGGTACGCAGAAGCTCGTTTATAGCGTCGTTTGTCAGATTTTTCTTTTCAAGAAGGGTATAGTCGTTATATATCGAGTTGGAGAGAGGGAAGCGAGCCATAACCGCGGCGTAACGAACGGAGAGATCACCCTTGGGCTCAGGCTCCTTGAATCTGCCGTAATTATATATGTGCTTCGAGCTGGTGCAATCTATTTTTATCTTTGCCCGACTCAGATAGTCGACTACCTGCTTTACGTTTTTGAAAGAGGACAGATCATCAAACTCCAGATCAAGATCCTCGATATTAAGCTTTTTCGCTTGCGCGTATGCGAAAATAAACGCCCGGTTAAGCTGAATATTTTCCGACTCGTTCAGTCTGATCTCGACCGTACTCTCGTCCGGGATCTCTATCTTGACGGGGAAGAGCAGAAGGGGTGCTTTTATCAGAGTTTTGTTGATACCCTGATTTATAGATCCGAACACGAAGGGGTAGCCTATGTACAGCTCGTATCTGCCCGTTTCCTTTTCTATCTCCTCGATCTCTCTCTTGAGCTCCTTGACTCTTGCGATTTCGGCTTCAACAACTCTTGCGCTGTCCTGCGCCGTGTGCTTTGCGTGCTTTTCCGCAGCTCTTGCAGCCTCTTCTGCGGATAGACCGCTGAGGTCCGGAGCGTTCTTCGAGCGCGCGGGAAGTCCGAGATTTTTTACGATTTCTTTATTTTCATCCTCTGATATCAAAGTCAGAGGATATTTGCTACGTGACCAGAGAAAATCAACCAGCTCTGCAACCTTATCGTCACGACCCTCAAAAAGCTTGCCTATATCGTAAGCACCCTTTCTGACGATGTTCTTGAGATAAAGGCATCGGTTGTTTCCGCCTATTTCGATCAGGCGTTCTTTGTAGTAGGTATAAATACCTTTTCCCATCTTTTTCTCCTGTTCTATATGATCCGCCGAGGCGGTTTCGATTTAATATTATGAATAAGCGGCAGCCTTAGCCGCGTTAAATACGTAAAATGTACACAAAAGTATACTTTAATAAAAAGTAAAACAAAATATTTTACCACAAATTAAATTATAGCACACCCGTGTCAAAAAATCAACACAAAAACTTAAGTTTTTTTAAAAAAATCAGCAAAAGCTATTGTAAAAAAACGCGCTTTATGATACAATAACTTAATCTATTTGGCGGAAAGGAGCAAAAATGCATTCACATTCGGATATACTTGACGGTTTTCTTAGCGACCTGGACGCGACTCGTGAGAGTGAGTACGATTATTTTAACAAGCATTCGGTGACCTTCCCCTCACGTAATGAGATCATTACGATAATCAAAAAAATTCAGTGTCTTATGTTTCCGGACTACTTCAGAATAGATGGGGATTTAGGCAAAAGTCGCCGTGAATTAGCCGACGAGCTTTTCTTATCTCTCAAGCGTCAGATAACCTCTGCCTACGCCTTCTTTGATGAGGATAGGACCGTAGACACCGAGACTATAGCTTATTCAATAATGGAGAGCATACCGTCAGTCAAGGCTAAGCTTATGAAGGACGTTATCGCTATATACGAGGGAGATCCCGCGGCGCGCTCTCCCGAGGAGATCATTTTGTCGTATCCCGGCTTTTACGCCATTTCTATATACAGAGTAGCTCACGAGTTTTATCTGAAAAGCATACCGTACATCTCCAGAATTATGACGGAATATGCCCACGAGAAGACGGGAATTGACATTCACGCAGGCGCCACCATAGGCGAGTACTTCTTCATAGATCACGGCACGGGTATAGTAATAGGCGAGACCACTACTATAGGCGACAGAGTGAAGATATATCAGGGCGTGACCCTTGGAGCTAAGAGCTTCGAGCTCGACTCCGACGGTAATCCGGTCAAGGGCATAAAGCGTCACCCCGATATCGGAAACGGCTGCGTCATATACGCTAACGCAACCATTCTCGGCGGTAATACCAGAATAGGCGACGGTTGCGTTATCGGAGGTAACGTATGGCTCACTCATTCCGTGGCCCCGGGAGAAAAAGTCTATTACAAGTAATAAGCACGAAATACGTCACCTATGTAAAAAGACGAAGGACGAGTGAATGTGCGATGTTCTTAGCGGAGTATTTGAAAAGCACTATTAAGCCCGAGCATCGTATTTAACAAGTCAAGCGCAAACGGGCTAAGCTCAAACCATTATAACAACAGAAAGAGATAACGAACCGGTTAGTAACCGAAATGTTATCTCTTTCTGCTTTTAGTGAAGTTTTTGTTATAGCAAAAGTGAAGTTGCTACGCAGTGAATTTTATGCTGTGCACACGTGAAGTTAAGTTTGCTCATCATTTCTCCGTCAGGCGAAACTTCACTCACGAAGTGAACTTCACGTGTCGTAGATAACTTCATTTGCCCAAAGGGCAAACTTAGTTTTAAAGTGTTCTCCATTAAGGATAACACGCTAAGTCCTTCGTCTTTTTTTGTGGAAAATCGGATTATTAAATTACAGATTCGTCCTTAATACCTCTGGTCATCAGCTCACGGATAACGGGGTAGGGGGATCTGCCCCTTTTGATCACGTCGTATACCGCTTGAGTTATCGGCATCTCAACGTTATGTTTCTGCGACAATTCAACTGCGGCTTCAAGCGCGTGATAACCCTCTACAACCATTCCGATCTCCCTCTGCGCCTCCTCGTAGGTAAGCCCCTTGCCTATCAGCTCACCGCAACGGTTGTTTCGGCTGTGACGGGAGGTGCAGGTAACTATCAGATCACCGATTCCCGATAATCCGTAAAACGTGGATTTTTCGCATCCCATAGCAATACCCAGTCTTGCGATCTCAGTCATTCCGCGCGTCATCAGCATCGCCTTGGCGTTATCTCCGAATTCTATACCGTGGCATATTCCGGCGGCAATAGCGATTATATTTTTTAACGCTCCGCACAGCTCAACACCACGTACGTCCGAATTTACGTATGCTCTCATACAGGAGTTTGAGAATAATGAGGCAACGGTCAGCGCCGCCTCCTCGTTTTCCGATGCCGCAACTATAGAAGTGGGCAGTCCCAGGGCGACCTCTTCCGCGTGGGTAGGACCTGAAAGAGCAACCAGAGCCTTGGGAGAGACTCCGCAGCCGTCGATCTCCTCGGAGATTATCTCCGTCATCGTCATAAGCGTTTCCTTTTCAATACCCTTTGCGGCACTTGCCACTATCTGATGAGGCTCAATATGAGCGGCGGCGCGCGCGGCAGTCGGTCGAATAAATTCGGAAGGGGTCACGAATATCACGAGTCCCGCTCCGCATATCGCCTCCGCTATGTCTAGGGTGTATTCGATTCCGTGAGGCAGGATCACCTCCGGCAGATTTCTGTGTCGGCCTGTGCTTTTCAGCTGTTCTGCCTCCTCCGGCAGAGCGGACCACAGCGACACACCGTGCCCGTTCTTAGCCAGCAATGCCGCAAGTGCTGTACCCCATGTGCCGGCTCCAAGTATACCTATTTTCATAATACGTCTCCTTTTCGCCTATATTTTATCACAAATCGCATTCGTTTGCAAGATTTAATAAGGTAAATCTTCGTTTGTCGGTGAAAGCGTGAGAGACAAAAGAAAAAAGCACGCCTTTGGTGAAGACGTGCGATGGTAAAATATTACGTAAGCTTACATTTCATCCTCCACTATGTACGCCAAGTCAATCGGTGTAGCCAGGCACCTTACCACCTTGTCAAAGAAGAGGATAGCCCGTCCCGGATCGGCGAACGCCTCCTTCACCGTTCCTTTCCTTATCTGTCCAAGCCTGTCCGTCATTTCCACACCGATCGAATAAAGTGGAATTCTGAAGCTGGAAACGCTTTGTCCCTCGCTTACAGTCAGCTCGTAGATATATTTGTACGAATCGTCCTCTCTTTCCTCACGTCTGATAACCGTGCTGCTCGTCTTTTCTCTGTGTGCCATAACGCTCCTCCGTTTTTTACTTTTATTCTATCACTTTCGGAGAAGTGCTGTCGCTCGAAAACCGTCGTCAGCTTTTGTCGGAAGAAATCGATCAACCGGATGTATTGCAATAATTGCTCTTGGCGCAGCGTTTTATCGAATAATAGAGAAATATGGAGCAAAATAGCGAAAAAAGGAGCGCAGAAAAACAAAAAATCCTGCAGGGAAGTGAGCTCCCCCGCAGGTCAAAACATTTAAATCGGCGAAAAAAATTGTAAAATATGGATTTATGACGTCCCGAAGTCAATTAATGCAATATATTATATATCAGAAAGCACAATCTCAGCCTCTGAATTTACCATTCCGTCTCCGCGGACAGTCCTGAAATAATAGCTTCCGTTGCTCTCCGAGCGCAGTACTCTGAGCTTATCTCCTATGCCCGCCTCGTTCATATAGTTGATCGTTATCGCCTTGATCATTTTATTCTTCAGTGGCAGGAAATTCGAGTACATGTCGGGATATCTTGTGTTGTTCATATGCATATTCTGATCCACGTCACCGTAATGCACGCCGTAGCCTCCCACGTCCGTCATAGCGTCGGGCAGTCTGAACCGATTAACCGTAAGGTCGATTGGCGGAAGAGTGGTAAGACCAAGCTCGAAATCGTTCACCTTGACAAGCCCCTTCGTATCCGTGTCTATCAGAGCCCACATAGACGCAGCCCTTGCAACTACCTCTCCGTCCAGCTCCAGAGCGTAGCATCTGAGAAAGCTGTAGCCGCGGCTCTCGCAGGGGAAGGTGATTGCCGTAAGAGGCATATCAGCGAGCAGGGGGCGGCTTATTTCCAGGCGTATTCTAGATAATATGAAGGCTCTCTTCATAGAGTGTAGCTCACCGTATGACATTCCGTTTTCCGTCAGCTGTGCCTGAGCCGCGCTTTGCATATATTTCAACACCGAGGATGCCCTTGCTATACCGTTATAGTCCACGTCGTGTACGTCCACCGACGTTTTCATTCTGTATCCGTTCATATATCTCCGTTCTGCCCGACGGGCGCGTGTTCTTTTACGGATATAATACACCTTTTTTCACCCGTTGTCAAATCAACAATTGTTTATTAACCGAAATTCCTTCATTTTTATTGACATAGCGTATAGTTTTATGATAAAATGCAATTACTAAAATACAGGATGAAAGGATTAAGAAAGTGATCAAATTAACTCAGTCAAGTTTCAAAGCCGAGGTTGAGGAATGCTCCTCTCTCGTCGTTATCGATATTTATGCGGATTGGTGCGGTCCCTGCAAGATGCTGGCGCCCATAATCTCAGAGCTTGAAAGCGAGAATCCCGACGTTAAGTTTGCTAAGATAAACGTTGACGAGGAGAGGGAGCTTGCTATGCAGTTCAAGGTCCAGAGTATACCTATGGTTGCCTTTGTCAAGGATAACACACTTCTTGACGTATCCGTGGGCTACGTTCCCAAGGATAAGCTCAGCCGTATGATAGGTGAGTACAAATGAAGGTAAGGTTTAACGAAAACAAAGAGGTAGTAGAGGCTATCAAAGAGGGACTCAGACGCACGGGAGGATACTGTCCCTGCCGTCTTGAGCGATCTGAGGAGAACAAGTGCATGTGTCGGGAGTTCAAGGAGCAGATAGCTGATGAGAGCTTCGAGGGATACTGCCACTGTATGCTTTATTACAAGGAGAAGTAGTATTGCGTCCCACCATTACGCATAGCGTATATCCTTCCGGTCGGTATTCGTTGCTGCCGGATCATACTCTCACTCCCAAAATATAACGTGAAGCCCGCGGCGCCGTATATTTCCGGTCGGAAATTTACTGCGCCGTTTTTCGTTTATGAAAACGTCCCTGATTTGTTAAGTGGTTTTTTTTGCTGATTATTCCCGATTGCTTGGATGTATTGCCGAACAGCCTCGCGTTGTGACGGTAAACGTAGAAATCTTAACGCCACACGGTATTGAAAGGATAATGCCGCGATGGTATAATTTACCAAGTAAATGAATATGTAAGCGAGGTTTTTATGAAAAAGGCAATAATCGTATCGTTATTTCTCATATTCCTGGGAACCTTTTTTGCCGTCAGATCGGATGCGGCTGAGAGCAGGGAATACATAATCAGAGGGGAGGATGGCGGATATACCCTATATCTTTATTCTGACGGTGTTCCCATAAAAGTCAGCACGGGAGAGCTTGAGGAGCTTATCGGCAAAACCTCAGGTGGACGTCTGACCCTTGACGGCGTAGAGTCGTACGGCAGGATAGATATTCCGGAGGGAGAATACGTTCTGAGCGGCTCTCTTTCATCCAAAGGAAGCTTTACGCTTCATAGCGGCACAAGGCTCACGCTCTCCGAGGCAAGCGTTAGTTTTACCGATGAATACGGTATTCTGGTAAGGGGCGGAGAGCTATTCGCCCAAGGCGCGACGGTAAGCTCTGAGCGCGGCGCGGCTATAGTTCTGGATTATTCCGCCACCTCTCGCTTCGTTATGACCGATACGGCGGTTATCACCATAAGCAGCGAAGCCACGATCCTATTAAAAAGCGGAGCAGCGGAGCTTCTGTCGGGTGAGGTGATAAACGGAGGCGGCGCGGCAGTTATTTCGGATTCTTCGCTTACTCTCGGCGCAAGCCTCTCGGGTATTGGAAATGAGATAATAACCGACAAACCATTTCATATTTCGGAAGGCTTTTGTCCCGAGTCGGTCGTAAGGATATCTTACGGAGGTAATCTGAGGGACGGTACGCTTACCGAGCTGATCTACGGCGCGAGAGGAGAAAGCGTTGCATACTTTAGTCTGACAAACAAGGATGGAAGAGAGGAAAAGCTAACCTATTTCGATTCTCATAAAACCACCTCATCAAGTAATTTTCTAGCGGTATATAAGCCGTATACAGTCAGAGCTCATTTCGGCAGCAGCGTTACCGAGCTTGAGTATCTTGAGGGAGAGACGGTCGTGCTGCCGAAGCCTAACTCGGAAGAGGGATATATGTTTTCCGGCTGGTATCTTGACAGAGAATATTCGTCAGTCCTTGCGACGAACACTTCTGTAACGGCGGATATGGACGTATATGCCGGGTTCACATTAATACCGCCGACCTTCAGAGTGACCACTCTTGATTTCGTTTACGACGGTAAAGACAGAGAATTGACGGTAGATGATCTGTTTCATCCTCTTGACAGCTCCGGTGGCAGCTACAGTTACGTATGGGAAAGAGGGGGCGAGGAGATAGGCAGAGGAAGCTTTATTAACGTATCTGAGGTAAGTGACAGCGGATATTACACCTGCATAATAACCTTCAGACACGGCGTTTCCGAGGTAACTGTCAGAGCTGAAAATATAAGTGTAAAAGTAGAGCCGGCAACGGTTTTACTTCCGACCGTCACGCCCATTGAATATACGGGAGCAGAGATCACCCCTAATCTACCTTATTCCCCTCATTATACAGCGGAGATAACCGGTGGAATAAGCGCGGGAAAATATCCTATAAGACTCATACTAAAAGATCCGTATAACTACAGATTTGAAAACAGCGAGGAAAAAGAGACAAATATTTATTATAGGATAGTTAAGGCAGAAAATGCGTGGCAGAGTGAGCTGACTGTTCAAAACGCATACGAGGGATGCGAGACCAAGGTAAGCGCGTCCTCTCGCTTTGGAGAGGTAAAATATTTGTATTCGTCCTCCGAGGGCGGTGCGTACACACATACACCGCCCTCCGCTGTCGGAATATATTACGTAATAGCAAGAGTAGAGGGAACGGGCGATTACACCGAGCTTGTATCAGCGCCCGCAGAGCTTCGGATTCTTGCTGATAGCGTAGATAGAATCTATATTTCGGAAATGCCGAGAGTTACTGATTATCGGGCTTTTGAGAGCTTTATACCCGACGGACTTATCGCTATTGCGGTTTACAGAAGCGGTAGAGAAGAGTCTGTAACAGCCGAGAGACTTAAGGTAAGCTATCAGCAGGGAGAGTCATTCCTCTATGGAGACGTCGGGGTGCTTATTACCTATCTGGGCGTCAGCACCACCTGTAAGGTTAACGTAGAGCGGGCAGCCTACGACGTATCAGAATTGAAATTCAGCTCGACAAGCACCGTATTTAATGCCACCTATCAAAGCGTATCTCCACCGACACACAGCATTATGGGTATTGACGGAATACCTCTTATTATGTCTGTATCCGGCGGCGGAGTTAACGTAGGCGAGTATTCCGTAACGCTTTCATTTTCAACCGACAGCGCAAATTACACTCTTCCTGATCCCATAACGGTAAAACTGGTAATTGCTCCGTATACGGCAAATATAACGTGGCAGAAAACTCAATTCGTGTACGATGGTAATTTGTGCGTGCCTGTTGCTACGTACGTTGACGTTCACGGCGCGATACGTTACGCAACCGTTTCCGGCGGCGCTATCAATGCGGGAAAGAATTATATTGCCACAGCGTCCGTATCAGATCCAAATTACCTTTTATCAAGCACCGAGTGCGGCTTTTCTATTCTTCGCGCGGATTATATCCTTGATAGAGTCGAATGGAGCGAAACTGTATATTCGTATACGGGAGAACCCCTATCCGTTACTCTTTCCGGTCTTCCGGAGGGGCTGTCGGTTATCGGGTATATTGACGCTTCTGCTACCGATGCCGGCGAATATACAGCGCGTGCCGTTTTTTCGTACGACAGCGTAAATTACAATCCGCCTCCCTCTATGACGCATAAGTGGCGCATTGATCCAATACCATACGACGACTCGGGATATAGCTTTGCTGATACACGGGCAACCTATGACGGAGAAGTTCATTATCCTACCTTCACCGGTAATATGCCAACCGGTATTGACGGATGCACTCTCTCCTACAGCTTTTCCTGTGGAGCGACTCACGTAAACGAAGGCGTTGTTGCAGTTACCGTAACCTTCGCCAGCGAGAGTAAAAACTATTTGGTGCCTCCACCTATGACCGTATACGTTGAAATACTTCCTCAGGGGATAACGGTCACGTGGACGGAGGATGAGCTTGTTTATACGGGCAAGCCGCTTGCCCCTTCGGCTTATTCACCTATTACCGACGTTTCGGTAGGCGGAGAGGCGGTTAACGCCGGAGCTTACGTTGCCGTGTGCTCCTCTTTGAATGACGATTACTTCGTTATAAATTCCGAGCATCCATTCACCGTGAATAAAGCGCATAACTATTGGACTGTATTGCCAAGCCTTTCTGATATTTACGAGGGATACTCACCCTCTCCCGTCTGCGAGGCGATTTGGGGACAAGCAACGTATTACTTTTACTCCGATCCCGATTGTACGGTCGAGGCTTACCCGTCCGGCGCGGGAGTATATTACGCGATCGCCGCAGTCCCCGAAAGCGAAAACTATCTCCCTCTTATCTCGTCTCCTATCAGATTTTGCGTTATGGAGGTTTTGCCCATCGGTCTATCCGCAGCGCTCCTTTCCGATTCTCTTACAGCGTTCACTCGAGTTACGGACGAAGAGGTGAGCCTACACCTTTGCTATAATGACGGAACTTCAAGACGGATCTCGCTGTCCGAGGCCGCCGTATCTTACCAGTCGGCTGACAGCCTGCGCAGATCGGATACGAAAATTAATCTTTCATACGGCGTTTTTTCCGTTGAACTGCCTCTGAGTGTCGGTTACGCAAGCTACGATCTTTCCGCGGTCAGCTGGTCTGACGACGTATTTCTTTACGACTCGCTTCCTAAGCTTCCAACGCTTTCGGGCTTGCCGCTGGGTGTCAGCGTGAAGGGGTACTCTATTTCTCCCGTTACCAATGCAGGAACATATTCTGTGGAGGCATACCTTGAATATGACGTAGAAAACTATCTTATGCCCGTTATCCCCGCGCATAGCTTTAACGTATTACCCTGTACGGTGCCGTGTCCGAGAATAGAGAGCAGAGAATACGACGGTAGCTATTATGTACCCACGTCACCGTCCGCCCTTTACGCCTACAGCGAGATTACGCCGGAGAGATTTGTCGGAGAGTATACGCTGTATGCCGAGCTTACCGATCCTGTAAATTATGTTTTTGAGGACGGCACGGTATCTCAGCGTGTCACCTATCTTATAACGCCTAAGGTGCTGACGTTTACCGTCTCCGATTTCGATCTTTACCTTTGGGAATCCGAGATAACTCCCCATTACGTTATGACTGACGGTGAGGCGGTTGCAGGAGATGATCTGATGCTCAGAATAGAAGTAACCGACGGCATAATAGCCTTAAGGTCGGATAATCCGAATTATGAGCTTTCGGTCACCGTCGGAAAAGTAAACAGTCTTGGCTATCCTTCGCCGGAAACCACGGCAATGATAATAATCGTCACGCTGCTCTCGCTGGCATTCACGCTTTTCGCTATAGTTGTCTATTCCGAGCGTGAACGAATACTCGACTGCATTGCCGTTATCCGTTACAGATTCTCCCGTATCAAACATACCTCAGAGGTCCATAGGGAAGAGTCGGGTGTAGGAAGGTCTCTGGGCGGCGTACCAACTTATAATAATGAAGAGAACTATTCCGCCTGTGATCCGGAATACTGTCCCGAAGCTCCCGTATACGAGGATGATCGGTATGAAGAGGCGGACGAAGAGCCCACTACTAGTAAGGACCAATGCACGTATGATGCGGAGTCCGCAGAGCGCGATCTGTACGGTCGCTCGGATGGTTACGGCTCTATTTCAGAGAGCAATCACGAAGAGCCATCGCCCGAGGACAAGCTTCTTTATAACGTAGAAGCTATAGACTCCCAACGGGCAGACGTGCTTATTACGGATTCTCTTGCTAAAAACCTTGTGAAGCGTTCTCCGGAAATCATCTTTACCGAGGGAGAGGGAAGATCTGTCATTAACGTGGATACCCTCAGCCGCAATTTCAATCAGGGCGACAGAGTAGATGTCAACGTCCTGAAGAAGAAGTGCCTCGTTCCCTACGACACAGCATATCTTAAGGTCTTGGCAAGAGGAGTGCTCGATAAGTCGCTTTCTGTGTACGCTAATGATTTCAGTCTCTCCGCCGTAAAAATGATCGCTTTAACCGGAGGAGAATCGGTCAGAGTTATTACACGCAGACTTAAGGGCGAGGAAGGCAGATCGGAAAAGAAAGGCTGATCTCAATAAAAATATAAAATATACTTGAAAAATCGTCTCCTCTGTGCTAAAATAGATGCAAAATGTGTAATTCATGCTGATTATGCGCCCCAAATCGGCGCGGAATAAATCGTGAAAGGATTTTAGCGCTGATTTGCCGGGAAATAATTTATGCTTGCAAGAGGAGATTTATAATGGTTAGGGATAATAGGAAAAGTATAGATGTGAAAAGGCTTGTGTATATAGCGGTTTTCACAGCCATCGTTGTTGTTCTGCAGTTTATTCCAATAAAAATAGGCACCTTTGAGCTTGCTCTTTCCGTTCCGATCATCGTCATAGGAGCAGCGCTCTGCGGTGCTACCGTTGGCGCGTGGCTTGGCTTTGTTTTCGGCTTCGTTGTCCTTCTTCTTCCGGGCACCTCTGCGTTTTTGAGCTTCAATCTCTTCGGAACTATCGTCACGGTGCTTCTTAAGGGAATACTCGCCGGCTTGCTTGCTGGTCTTGCTTACCGTGCTGTTGCGAGATTTAATAAGTACGTTGGATGCCTTGTTTCCGCAATAACCGCAACTGTTGTTAATACCTCGGTGTTCCTCATAGGATCTCTCATATTCTTTGAGAGTGATATCTCGATTATAGTTAACACATTTATCAGCATTAATTTCGTAATTGAGCTTATAGTCAATATAGTGCTGGTTCCTACCGTTTATCGTATAATCAACATCAAGCAGAAAATTTAATTTTCAGGGCTACTCTTTCGGTAGCCCTTAATCTTTAAAGAAGGCTCGAAAAATGTCAGAAATTATTTATAAATCGAAAAACGCAGTGGTGATCAACAAGCCTGTCGGAATATCCTCACAGCCGGACCGCAGCGGTGCCGGTGATGCAATGACCTTACTTTCGGAACAGCTTTCTGCACTCGGGGAGAGCGGCAGCTTATATCCCGTTCACCGCCTTGATAACGTTGTCGGCGGACTTATCGTATATGCCAGAAGCAAAAAAGCGGCATCAGAGCTTTCCTCTCTTATCAAGGAGCTGGGAATAGGCAAGGAATACTACGCTGTAATAGAGGGATGTCTTCCCGACGGTGAATATTCAGACTATCTCGTGAAGGATACGCTAGGGAACAGAGCGAGGATATGCGGACCGACGGACAGGGATGCGAAGCTTGCCACACTTACCTTGAAAGCTTTAGCCTCGGTCGAAACAAAGCGAGGCGTCAGATCATTAGTTAAGGTAATTCTTCACACGGGAAGATTTCATCAGATCAGAGCGCAGCTGTCCTCCAGAGGCGCTGCGATCATTGGAGATTCAAAGTACGGCAGCCGTGACTTTATGACGCGAACCCCTGCGCTGTTTTCCTGCGCAATAAAGGCAAATTTCCTCGGCGAAGACATCAACCTGCACGCACTTCCTTCATTGGATAAATATCCGTGGAATTTATTTTCTGCCGAAAATTATATTTAGAATTTAACAAAAGGTGACAAGTAATGACAGAGAAGCTTTATTACGAAGATCCATACGTCCGCGAGTTTTCCGCCACAGTTATCTCATCTGTTTGCTGTGATGGCGGATACGATACCGTCCTTGATCGTACTGCGTTCTTTCCCGAGGAGGGAGGGCAAAGCTCCGATACGGGATTTATTTCTGACTCCCGTGTTTCTTACGTTTACGAAACGGACGGTACAGTTCATCATATTACGGATTTCAAGCTTTACGGTACTGTAGACTGCAGGCTGGATTTTGACTCGAGATTTGACAAAATGCAGTGCCACACCGCAGAGCATATTCTGTGCGGTATTATTCATTCTATTTTCGGTCTCGATAACGTTGGCTTTCATCTTGGAGACGACGAGGTAACCTTCGATATCAGCGCACCACTCGAGCGTTCCGATCTTGACAAAGTAGAGAGTCTTGCCAATGAGGCCGTATTCCGCAATATTCCGATCAGAGCTTATTTTCCTAACTCCGACGAGCTTTCGGGAATAGAATACAGATCAAAGCTTGATATTACCGAAGGAGTGCGTCTTGTTGAGATAGGCGACGTAGACACCTGCGCCTGCTGTGCGCCTCACGTTTCCTCAACCGGCGAGATCGGACTCATCAAGATACTCGAAGCAATGAAGCATCGGGGGGGTATGCGTATATGGATGGTCGCGGGCTCCCGCGCGCTCACCGATTACAATGAAAAGTACAGAAATATCCGTGAGATCTCCGCGGCACTATCCGCTCCTCAGCACGATACCGCCTCCGCGCTTTCCTCATATATGCAGGATGCGGAGCAGATCAAATATCAGCTCAAGCTCGCCCGGCGCCAGCTGGCTGAAGTAAAGGCTGAGACCGTGCCGGCAACCGACGGTAATGCGGTTTATTACCTTGAGGGATTTTCGATCGACGATCTACGTTTCTTTGCGAATGCCGCCACCTCGAAGGTCGGAGGTATACTCGTTTCCCTCTGTGGAAGCGAAGGAGATTACAAGTACGTCATCACGTCAAAGAGCGTAAATCTGTCTGCAGAGATCAAGGCCGCAAATTCAGCTCTCGGTGGCAGAGGCGGCGGAAAGCCAAATGCGGTCCAAGGGTCGTTTTCGGCGTCTCTCAAAGAGATCAGGGAATATTTCAGCGCGTAATTTTTTCGGGATGCTCCTTACCAAACGGTATTGAGCATCCGTTTTTATTATTACTGACAGCAATTATATGCACTTCGGTGACGTGCGCGCAAAGGCTTCAACTACAGGCGCTATAACCTCCCAAGAGTTAAAAAACAAGGTTTTGTAAAAAAATCGGCAAATAAATCTAAAAATATTTACATTTTTTTACTTTTCGCTTGACAACGCTTCGAAAATAATGTTATTATATTATTTGGGTAAAAATATTATAATTTTATTAAAATTAAATCGTAATGATTTAAGGAGGACTATATGGATATCAAACAGGAAGCATTGAAAAAGCATAAGGAATGGGGCGGAAAGATCGAGGTTATTTCCAGAGCCCCTCTCGAAAACTCACAGGATCTCTCTCTAGCATACACCCCCGGTGTTGCAGAGCCTTGTCTTGAGATACAGAAGGATATTACCAAGTCCTTCGAGCTTACGAGACGCCATAACCTTGTGGCAGTTATAACGGACGGATCTGCGGTTTTGGGACTTGGTGACATAGGACCCGAGGCAGGTATGCCGGTTATGGAGGGAAAGTGCGCGCTCTTCAAGTCCTTTGCGGACGTCGACGCATTCCCACTTTGCATTAAGACCCAGGACGTTGACGAGTTTGTCAGAACCGTTTATCTTCTTTCGGGCAGCTTTGGCGGAATAAACCTTGAGGATATTGCCGCTCCCAGATGCTTCGAGATAGAAACCAGACTGAGACAGCTTTGCGATATTCCCGTATTCCACGATGACCAGTACGGAACCGCAATAGTCGTTGCTGCGGCTATGCTGAACGCCCTTAAGGTCGTTAAGAAGGATATCTCCAAGATAAAGGTCGTTATTAACGGCGCCGGCAGTGCCGGAACCGCTATCGGCAATCATATTATGAAGCTTGGCGTTAAGAATCTCGTTATGGTCGACCGCTTCGGTATCATCTGCGAGGGTATGGATCTCAGTCCCGCTCACGCAGAGCTTGCGAAGAAGACTAACCCCGAGCATCTGATGGGTACTCTCGCCGATGCTATGAAGGGCGCCGACGTGCTTATAGGAGTTTCCGCTCCCAAGATCGTTTCCAAAGAAATGGTCAGCACCATGGCGAAGGATGCTATCGTATTCGCAATGGCTAATCCCGTTCCCGAAATATTCCCCGATGAAGCGAAGGAGGGCGGAGCCGTCGTCGTAGGTACCGGACGCTCTGACTATCCCAACCAGATCAACAACGTTCTTTGCTTCCCCGGAATCTTCAGAGGCGCGCTCGACGTTCGCGCGTCCGATATCAATGATGAGATGAAGATGGCTGCGTCTTACGCTATCGCCGGACTCGTTTCCGACGAGGAGCTTAACGCGAATTATATTATTCCTACCGCATTTGATAAGCGAGTCGGAAAGGCGGTTGCCTGTGCGGTTGCAGAGGCTGCCAGAAAGAGCGGCGTTGCAAGAAAATGATTTCCGACAGCTGAGACTCGGTCAAGGCACAGCTACGTATTAATGAAAATGAGAGAAAATTTAACTAACTCGGAGGAGTAGAACTATGATAAGTAAAAAGGTTAAAAATTTACCCGTAAAGATATTCGATAATCGCGCGGAGATGGGCGCTGTCGCAGCCAAGGACGCTGCAAAAATAATAAATGAAGTTATTGCGAAGAACGGTGTCGCAAACGTTGTTTTCGCAGCGGCTCCCTCGCAGAACGATCTGCTTGAGAATCTGCTTAAGGAGGATATAGATTGGTCTAAGGTCAGAGGCTTCCATCAGGATGAGTACATCGGAATTGATGCAAGCGAGCCCGCAGGCTTCGGCAACTTCCTTGACAGAGCGATTTTTAAAAAGGTTAATTTCAAGGAGCTCCACTACCTTCTCTGTAAGGCTGACGCGGCAGAGGAGAAGTGCGCTGAATATACAAATCTTCTCAAGAAATATCCTATCGATCTGATCTTCCTCGGCATAGGTGAGAACGGTCACCTTGCGTTTAACGATCCCGCCGTTGCTGATTTCAATGATCCGAAGATGATAAAGATCGTCGAGCTTGATGACGTTTGCCGTCAGCAGCAGGTCAACGACGGATGCTTCGCAACTCTTAACGACGTTCCTAAGCAGGCAATGAGCCTTACTATGTCCTTTATTATGTCGGTTCCCAACGCGATCTGCGTAGTTCCTACGGTTCGTAAGGCAAACGCCGTTTATAACTCCCTCACAGGACCCGTTACGACAGCGTGCCCTGCCAGCATTTTGAGAGAGCACAAGAACGCTGCTCTGTATCTTGACAAGGACAGCGCATCCAAAATTCTTTGAGAGGTAGATTATGGAAACGTTCAAAATGACCGCGGATGACATCTGTATGATGGATCCGGAACTTGCGATAATACCCGTTGGCTCCTTGGAGCAGCACGGTCATCACCTTCCGATAATGACGGATTGGGCGATTGCTACAGAGCTTGGTAAGCGCGTTGCTGAGAGAATGAATGCCTTTCTTCTTCCTGCGTTCCCAATTTCCACGTGCCGAGAGCATATGGGTAAGAAGGGCTCTGTATGGATGGAGTCAACCACGTTCTATCAGATGATGTATGACGTTATAATGTCTCTGAAGGAGCAGGGCTTCAAGCGCGTAGGTATTATCATCACTCACGGCGGAGTGTTTATTGCAAATCCCCTCGTTCGTGACCTGAACGCAAGGTTCAACCCCGATCTGCAGGTCGCGTTCGTAACTCCCGACAGCATAAACGTCGAGAGCATTACAGAGACTAAGGGATTGCACGCTGATGAAAACGAAACCTCTCAGATACTTGCCATTGCGCCCGAGACGGTACGTATGGACAAGGCTGTGGACTATATGCCCGAGACTCCCAGATCCTATCTGAATTACGGTAGCATCTTCCGCGCCTCACCCGACGGTGTGTGGGGATATCCTACGAAGGCAACCGCCGAGAAGGGCGAGAGGATACTTGAGTTAGCGACAGAGACTGTTGTAAACGAATTCAACAAGGCGTTTGAATTTATGAGCAACAAAGAAAAAATAGGCTATAGTGATTTTTAATCGCCAAAACAGTTAGATATTAATATTCGATTACATAATATTTCGCAGAAATGACGATTTTGGAGGAATAATGGATAAATTAAAGGTGTTGATTGTAGGAGCAGCCTTCTCGGCTGATCTTCACTCTGATGGATACAGCAGAATACTTGATAAGGTCGATATTGTCGGTATATGTGATAAGAACGTTGCGGCAATAAAGACTCTTGCAGACCGTTACGGCTTCAAGGGATATAAGGCTTATGACGATTACGATACTGCTATTGCGGATTGCGATTGCGACGTGGTTGACATTTGTATGCCTAATTTCCTTCATCACGACGTTGCGATCAAGGCAATGAAGAAGGGAAGGGACGTCATTTGCGAAAAGCCTCTTGCGACCACCGTTGAGGATGCTGAGGATATGGTTAAAACGGCTGAAAGGCTTGGTAAGCATATCTACTACGCGGAGGATTGGCTGTTTGCGCCCGCCTTCAGAAAGGCGATCTCACTTATAGAGAGCGGTCAGCTTGGAAGAATGCTGTACGTAAGAGCGCGCGAGTGCCACAGCGGATCTCACAGTCCCTTTGCCCAGAGCATCAAGTATTGCGGCGGTGGCTGTATGGTCCATCTCGGCGTACATCCCGTTGCGTTTATGCTCGCTATGAAGGACAACAAGTGGGCGGAGATCTCCGCTATGTCATCCGGTGGAGCAGAGAATAATATGGTTCACAAGCAGATGGAGGGCGAGGACTGGGCAGGAGCGTTTATGCGCTTCAAGGACGGCACCTACGCAACTCTTGAGGCAAACTACATAACCGTAGGCGGTATGGAGGATATATTGGACGTTTACTGCGAGAAGGGAACTATCCACGTTGATCTGTCCTTCTCCGGTCCTGTCAAGGTATTCTCGATCCCCGGTCTCGATTACACTATCGAGAAGGCGGAGGTTACGACCGGCTGGTCTAACGTTGCGGTTGACGAGAAGTATTCTCTCGGATATTGCGGAGAGATCAACCATTTCGTTGACTGCGCTTTGGCAGGCAAGGACGCTCAGGTCGGACTTCGCGGAATTGACGGATACGAAACCTTGAGAGTTATTAACTTGATATACGAATCTGCTCGCAAGGGCGTAAATATCAAAAACGTCTCCGAGGAGAAGTAATTTATGGCTAATAAGAAGATCGTAGATATAAATATTCCCGTAACGATAGGCGGAGTCACGTTTAAGAATCCCTTTTTCGTTGCCTCCGGACCTACCACCAAGAACGTAAAGCAGCTTATCAGAATTGAAGAAACGGGTTGGGCTGCTGCGTCGATAAAGCTTAGCATCGATCCTGCGCCTTACATAAACCGCAAGCCTCGCTATTCGCTCTTTAAGGATAGAGACGCTCTTGCCTTCACTGCAGAGAAGAGACTCACCTTCGAGGAGGGCTTAAAGCTTATCAGAGACGCGAAGCCTAAGCTTCACGACCTTAAGCTTATGGCAAACATCACCTACGCGGGCGATGCAGGCGTAGATGGCTGGGTAAATATGGCGAAGAAGTTCGAGGAGGCAGGCGCCGATATTATCGAGCTTAATATGTGTTGTCCCAATATGAGCTATAATCTGGAGATGACGAGCGGCGGAAGCACCTCGGCAAAGAAGCAGACCGGCGCAAGTATGGGACAGCAGGCAGAGATTGCAGCGGAGATCGCCAGAGCCGTTAAGGCGGCAATTTCCATTCCCCTCTTCGTTAAGCTTACTCCCGAGGGCGGTCAGATAGCTAAGGTCGCCAAGGCTCTTTATGAAGCGGGCGCGGACGCAGTCGGCGGTACGGGTAACCGTCTCGGTATGCCCCCCATCGATATAGACGAGCCCGGAAAAGCATACTATCATCTCCAGAAGGAGATTTCTATGGGCTGCCATTGTGGAAAATGGCTGAAGCCTTTAGCTCAGCGCGACACCTACGAGATCCGTAAGGTTTGCGGTATGGACGCACCCATTATGGCTGCAGGCGGTATAACCAATTGGCGCGATGCTGTAGAGATGATACTGTGCGGCGGAACGCTTCTCGGCGTTTGTGCCGAGACCCTGATCTCCGGCTACGATATTTGCAGACCTATGATAGAGGGACTTGACAAGTATATGCAAGAGCACGGCTACTCCGATCTCTCTGAGATGCGCGGTCTTGTTGTTCCGGAGGTGAAAACGGCAAGTGACGTAACCATCTTCGCGGGCTACGCGAAGATAAAGGAGCCGAACCTTTCAGCTCCATGTAAGAGCGCTTGCCCTCACCACGTTCCGACGCAGGCTTACATACAGAAGATCGCTAAGGGCGAGTACAGAGAGGCGTACGACCTCATCACAGCCAAGAATCCTCTTCAGAATATTTGCGCATTCGTTTGTAACCATCCCTGCGAGGACGCTTGTATAAGAGGAGATTATGATTCACCCCTTAAGATCCGCAAGCTCAAGAGATTCGTCCTTGAATACGGAAAGGCTCAGGGCTGGACACCAGCATATGCGCGTGCCGAGCTGAACGGACATAAGGTAGCCGTTATTGGTTCCGGTCCCGCGGGATTATCCTGCGCGTCTGAGCTGCGTAAGGGCGGCTATGAGGTCACCGTATTCGAAAAGGAAGATACGGCGGGCGGACTTGTAAGATTCGGTATACCGGATTACTCTCTGAATAAGAAGATTATAGACGAGGAGGTTTCTGTGCTTTCCGAAAACGGAGTAAAATTCGAGTTCGGTAAGGAGCTTGGCAAGGACGTAACGATCGACAGTCTTAAGAGCGCAGGTTTTGAGGCTATATTCGTTGCCATCGGTTCAGGTAAAAAGCAGACCTCCGACATACCCGGCGCAGATAAGGCTATTGACGCGGTGGAGTTCCTGAAGGCGCTGTCTCTCGGTGAGAAGGCTTGCGTTAAGGAAAACGTTGTTGTTATAGGCAAGGGCTTTGCCGCTATGGACGCGGCGAGAAGCGCGCTTCGCGTTGGAGCAAAGCAGGTTACCCTTGTATATACCTCACGCTACGGCAAGGGCACGTACGATACGGAAACTCTTGCGCTTGCTGAGGGCGAGGGCGTAACTCTTCTTGATAACGTGACCGTCAGAGAGATCGGTAACGGTACCGTTACGCTGATTCGCGGCGGCGCGGTAATGACGATTCCGTACGGCGACGTTATTTTGGCAAACGGTTACGCTACCGACATAGATGCAATAGGCTCAGTTGAGGAGAAGAACGGCTTCGTTAAGATCATCAATGGCCGTACCAACGTCGAGGGAGTTTACGCAGGCGGAAACGCCGTCAGATCCGCGAACGTTATAACCGCTATTTCCGCAGGAAAGAACGCCGCCTCGGTAATTGACAATGACATTATGGGCGACAAGGCAACCCTTGACGGTGTTGTTGCGGTCAAGACTGTAAATACCGAGCTTGTCAGAGAGAGAACGGGTTATCTTAAGAAGGATATGAATCCCATTTCTCTTGATAAGGATGCAGCCTCTCGTAAGGATAGCTTTGATGCTTATGAGCGTCCTATGACAGAGGAGGAGGCAATCAAGGAGGCGTCACGCTGTCTGAACTGCGGCTGCGGCGAGGGCTGTCAGCTTTGCAAGACGATTTGCACGGACTTCGCTCCGGAGATCTCCGACGCGGATACTATGCATATCAGAAAAGAAGAGTGCGTTGCCTGCGGTATGTGCTTCAACCGTTGTCCTAACGGCAATATAGAAATGGTAAATCTTAATTATACAGTATAATTTTGGAGGATAAAAAATGTATTCGGTAAATTTTGATATTTCAGGTCAGGTTGCTGCTATCACTGGTGCAGGTGGAGTGATCTGCGGTACGGTAGCAAGGGAAATGGCTAAAAAGGGCGTAAAGGTTGCTCTGCTTGATCTTTTCCTCGAGAATGCTCAGAAAATCGCTGACGAGATCGTTGCCGAGGGCGGTGACGCGATTGCCGTAAAGACGGACGTTCTCGATCGCGCAAGCCTCGAGGCTGCTCGCGATAAGGTCGTTGAAAAGTACGGCAAGATCGATATTCTCATCAACGGCGCAGGCGGCAACAAGCCTCAGGCAACTATATCCAAGGATATAGATTTCTTCCACCTCGATCTTAACGCATTCAAGTGGGTATTTGATCTCAACGTTACCGGCGCGGTTCTTACAACTATGGTATTCGGTGAGCTTTTGGCGAAGCAGGGCTATGGCAACGTTATCAACATTGCTTCTATGTCAAGCTACCATCCTCTTACCAACACAGTTGCTTATTGCGGCGCAAAGGCGGCTGTTGCAAACTTTACTGAGTGGATGGCAACCCACTTCAACCAGAACTACAGCAATAGCATAAGAGTTAACGCTATAGCTCCCGGATTCCTTCTTACGAATCAGAACAGGTTCCTTCTTACCAAGGAGGATGGCTCCGCAACCGACAGAGGACAGAGAGTTCTTGCCAAGACTCCTATGGGACGCTACGGCGAGCCCGTTGAGATGGTTGGCCCGATCATCTTCCTTTGCTCAGAGGCAGCTTCCTTTGTAAACGGCGCGGTTCTGCCTGTTGACGGCGGATTCTCATCCTATTGGGGTGTTTAATAATTTTTTTGGAAAGAGGAAAAATATGCAGTACCATCATATTGATTATAAGAAAATTGAGAAATTTTGTATAGAGGCATTCAAGGGATATGGCTTTAACGAGGAGGAGAGCAAGCAGATCACTGCGGTTCTTCTCGAGGCAGACCTTAGCGGAATAGAATCTCACGGTGTTCAGCGTATGATCCGATATCACAAGGAGATAACGGGCGGTATGGTTAAGATAGACGCCAAGCCCGAGATCGTTTTTGAAACACCGCTTTCCGCAGTTATCGAGGGTAATGACGCTATGGGACAGACTCTTGGCGTCAAGGCGATGAAGATAGCTATAGAAAAGGCAAAGAAGTCCGGCTTCGGTATGGTTACCGTTCGTAACTCCAACCACTACGGAGTTGCCGGCTACTACTCAAGAATGGCGGCTGAGGAGGGCCTTATCGGTATGTCTATGACCAATACCGAGGCTATAATGGTTCCTACCTTTGGTAAGCAGGCTATGCTTGGTACAAACCCCATTGCCTTCGCAATGCCCGCAAATCCTGTTAACTTCTCCTTTGATGCGGCAACTACAGTCGTTCCCAGAGGAAAGCTTGAGGTTTACGTAAAGAGAGGCAACGGTCTTCCTATCGGCTGGGCGCTTGACGAGAACGGACACGACAGCAACGAGCCCGACAGAGTTCTTTCGAACATAATTAATAAAACGGGCGGCGGCATCCTTCCTCTCGGCGGCTCGGGAGATCTGACGTCCGGCTACAAGGGCTATGGCTTTGCTATGCTTTGCGAGATCGCAACTGCTATCCTTTCCGGCGGAACAACCTCCAACTACATTTATAAGACTCCCGGCAGATCGAATATCGCTCAGTGCTTCATAGCTATCGATTACGGTATGTTTGGTGATAAAAAGGCTATCGAGGCGTCTCTTTCCAAGTATCTTGACGAGGTGCGCAATTCTGCAAAGGCAGACGGACAGGAGCGTATCTTCATTCACGGTGAGAAGGAAGCAGAGGCAAGAGACAGAGTACTTAAGGAGGGCGTATATCTCAACGACAAGACGTATGCTGAAATGCAGATGATCGCTGAATATACAGGCTCCGAAAAGTATCTTCCTGAGTATCTTGATTAATAAGTTTTATTAAAATCATAAAAAAGTGCTTGCGGATAGCAAGCACTTTTTTATATAAAACCGTGAAGGGTCATCTTACTTTGGCGGATAGACCTTCCTTGATATCTCCTTTCTTGTACGCTTCGACCAGAAGCATAAGATCTCCTATTCTGTCTCTTATCTTAACTCCCTCGTCGGTATCTCTTACTCTTATTTTGTTATGTCTTTCCTCAAACACAGTCGTTTCAGATAGAATATCCGCATTGTTTTTAACAGCATCCTCCTTGCTTGTGAATGGTTGATGGGCGGATATTCTCATTCCGTCCGCGTTATAGATAAGAGTATATCCGGCTATTCCGGTCCTATCGTGAAACGCTTTGCAAAATCCTCCGTCAATAACTATCAGTCTCCCTTCCGCCTTGATAGGCAGCTCTCCCTTATTAACGGGAATATGACCGTTTATTATATGGCACCTCTCACCTGAAAGAGAGAATTCCCTCAGGATCATTTCTACTATTTTTTTATCATTCCAAGAACGGTAATACGGATTTTCGTGCTCTATATGAGCGCTTGAGTCCTCTATAAGCAAACGTTCAAGTGCTGCGATCTTTTTCCTTGCGCAAAGAGGCGAATCCCTTCCGCACCAGAGAAACCAGCACAGATCCCCGTATCTTCTTCGTTCTACGCCGTTCTCCAGAGACGTAAAGCCACGCCTTATTTCACCGTCGAAATAGTCCATCATATCCCGACCTTTTCTACCGTCGGCAGCAGCAAGCGCTATAAGCTGCCCATCCGCATCCAGAGGGATGCATCCGTGAAAGAGAAGATTGCGATTATATACAGTATACATTCCGCCATTCTGTATGAGAAAGCGTATATGTTTGTCTAATCTCGCAGAACGGGTAAAGCTCTCCCTCAGATAATTCATAACCTCCTCTTCGCTCTCGGTAAGCCTGTACGGATCGGATGGGTCTAGGGTGGGGAAATAGGTGTCGAGAAGCTTATATGACACTCCGTCTACCGTTATTCTACCGGTGTAAAGGTCCATTTTGTCAAGAAGCAACCTGTCCTCCATATTGAATTTCGGGTTTCTGCGTACCGATTGACCCTCGGCTTTGAATTGAATAATGCTTATAGCCTTGCGCATGCGAGCCAAAAGATCATCGTTTCCCCTCTTGTATAGCACACCTCCGGAGCTTTTTCGCGGCTTATAAATTTCAATATCACCATCATTGTACGTCTCCATAGCGAATAGTGCCAAGGGAGAGAGCGAGATCCCATACCCCATCTCGATCATGTCCGTGTTGTTATATGCAATGGAGTTGTTTATTACCGTCGCGATACACACGTCTGATCCAGCCGCTGCCCCTATCCACAGAGCGTCGTGATTGCCCCATTGTATATCTATATTTCTGACCTTCATAATTTCATCCATTACGATATCGGCTCTTGAGCCTCGGTCGAAGATGTCACCCACGATATGCAGCCTGTCTATAACTAATGCGTTTATTATATTGGCAAGTGCCAGAATTATCCCATCCTCAGCACCTAATCTGATAACGCTTCTGATAATACTTTTACGGTATTCCTTCCTGAAGCTATTATTGTTATCCCGGCTTACCAGCTCCAGAATGATATCTAAATATCCATTACTGCCTGACTTTATCTCTAATATTACGCGATTTCTTGTGTATTTTTCTCCTACTGTTATGCAGAGTAGAGCGAGTTTTTCTATGATATCCGAGTACCATTCATCCGTGAGCGTCCTCGACGCACGCAGCTGATCAAGCTTTTCCTCGGGATAGTATATCAGCGTGGCAAGCTCTCCTATTTCGTCCTTTGTTAAGGCTTTACCGAAGAGGGCGTCAAGCTTTCTTCTTATAACTCCGGACGCGCACCGTCTAATATGTGTAAACGCTTCGTGTTCTCCGTGTATATCGCTCATAAAATGCTCAGTGCCCTTAGGCAGATTCAGCATAGCTCCGAGAGTAGTTATCTCACTTACTGCATGTGGTATGTCAGGGAACTGCTTTGCAAGCTCCAGGAGTAATTTTTTCTCCTCGCTTTTTGTTTCCATAATGCTTTATCTCCTGATGTTTTTTGCTATTACAGTATTCATTTTTGACACCAATTATGAAAACAATCAAAAAAAATAAAAAAGCTCACAGCAGAGCCACCTTGATAGTGGACCGGGCTGTGAGCTATAATTATTTGATTACTGTTCCTTTTTCAGATAGGATTTATCTATTTCGGGATTGATGGAGCATCTGATAATGCTATCTATGCCGTTTTTACAGCTGCTCTTGGAGGTATAACCCTGTGAATGAACGATGCAGCTGCCGTTAGGCGCGTTGAGTCTGAATCTGAACTGACCGCCCTTGTCAACGTAAAGCTCCCATTTGGGATATGTAAGGGTGGTGTAATTTTTCAGCGTCTGGTCCTCAACGGGAGCCTTCGCTGCATTCGTAATAATGCTCTTTATACCGTTTACTGCCGCCTGTGTGGTAGTATATACCTGTGAGGTAGCAACGATTACGTGGTTTGGAGCATAAAGGTTAAATACGTATCTGCCGTCCTTTGCCTTCTTGATCTCAAATCTTCCGGTAGTAGCGGTTTTAGCTTCTGCCGGCTTTTCAGCCTTAGCTTCATCCTTAGCGGGAGCAGCCTTCGCGGGTGCCGGAGCAGCCTTAGGCTCGACCTTAGCGGGAGCAGCCTTTGCGGGTGCCGGAGCGGCTTTAGCTTCAACCTTAGTGGGAGCAGCCTTCGCGGGTGCCGGAGCAGCCTTAGGCTCAACCTTGGCGGGAGCAGCCTTTGCGGGTGCCGGAGCGGCTTTAGCTTCAACCTTAGCGGGAGCAGCCTTCGCGGGTGCCGGAGCAGCCTTAGG
>JAFTSU010000026.1 GCA_017467105.1 Clostridia bacterium | reverse complement strand
TATTCAGAAATTGTTCTACTTTCTTATTAAACTTTTCTTCGGTAGGCATAAACATACAGTGTTTGTAAATCTCATATGTTTGTAAAATATCGTTCTTGTGAGTTAATTCTATTAGGTTCATTGCACGCACCTACAAATTCAAGTTTATCGATTAGTTGTATTATACCATAAAAACGGCAAAAAGTAAATAGGACGGCAGAGAGAATGAAATCACCTACGGTGATGAAATCCGCAAAGACGGATGAAATCTTCACTACGTTCAGATGAAATCCGAGGACAAGCCTCGGGATAAATGAAATCTGCCACTATAACCCGACCGATTCGGATTTCGTCGCGAAGCGATTTCATCCACCTATGGTGGATTTGTTCTGCCAAAGGCAGATTTCATTGCACCCAAGCTTATCAAAGAGATAATAAAAAATGCTCCGAAAAAACGGAGCATTTTTTGTATTCGACAAGGTCGAAATTATCTCTTGGAGAACTGAGGTGCACGACGAGCGCCCTTGAGACCGTACTTCTTTCTCTCCTTCATACGAGGATCACGAGTAAGGAATCCAGCTTTCTTGAGAAGGGGCTTGTAGTTTTCGTCTGCGGAAAGAAGAGCGCGGGCAACACCGTGACGGATTGCGCCAGCCTGGCCGGAGAAGCCACCGCCCTGAACGTTAGCTACAACGTCGAACTTGCCAACGGTATCAGTAACACCGAAGGGCTGATTAACAATATACTTTAAGGTTTCCAGACCAAAGTAGTCGGAAACGTCTCTGCCGTTAACAGTAACAGCGCCGGTACCGGGATAGAGACGAACTCTTGCTACGGACTTCTTTCTTCTGCCTGTGCCGTAGAAATAGGGCTTTGCACTAGTATACATTACACATTTCCTCCCTTATTAGTCAACTACGATAGGCTTCTGAGCAGCCTGCTTGTGAGATGCATCTGCATATACGTGCAGACGGGTGAAGGACTTATCACCGATGTGGTTGTGAGGGAGCATACCCTTAACTGCGAGCTCCATAGCCTTCTCGGGACGGGTAGCCATAAGGGTCTTGTAGTTAACTTCCTTAAGTCCGCCGATATAACCGGAGTGATGACGGTAGAACTTCTGCTCCAGCTTCTTGCCGGTCAGAACAGCCTTTGCAGCGTTTACGATAATAACGTACTCACCGCAGTCAGCATGGGGGGTGAACTCGGGTCTGTGCTTGCCGCGAAGAATCTCAGCAGCCTTAACAGCGGTTTTGCCAAGGGGCTTACCTGCTGCATCAATAACAAACCATCTGCGTTCGATGTTGTTTGCATTTGCCATGAATGTAGACATTTTAATTTCCTCCAATATTTAGTTTGCCGTACCTTGTACGAGCCTTTTCAAAGCCTACATATTATAGCATATATTTCCATAGTTGTCAACACTTTTTGAAAGAATTTTTTAAAAAAATCGATTTAAAAAAACAAACCTCCAAAAATCTCCCGAAACCTCCCGAAATCTCCCGTTTTCTCAAATGCGAAAATTATTTTTTTTTTAAAAACACACCAAAACATCATAATAGATAAATATTTGAAAGAGCATTAGCTTACCGTAACGCCTGATACGAACGATATGCCAAATGCTCTTCTTTATACTTTCTAAGTGAAAAGAGTATATAGCACCGGAGGATAGAAGCGGCTACGGATCAACGTATCGGACAAAATCAGAAATCGCGAAGATTGTTTCCGCCTCCTATGAGGTCACACTATTATCTCAGGCTCTCTCCGGGGATATATCCTACCATTTTTCCTATTTGTCCGCCACCTATCAGATGCTTCTTGTATGCTCGCATCAGAGAGGAGGATTCGGGCAGCGTGGACGGATCTCCATTGTAGCTGTTTACGTAGAATATGCGCCACAGATCACCGTTTGATACTTCGTAGCTGTCGGGATCGATCTCAAAATCATCGAGAAACCCTCGTATGTTTGATCCCTCCGGCAGTATTTCGCGGTGTAAGGTGTTTAAAAGCCAGGTTCCGCATCTGAAAATAACTCTTCCGTCCGGAACGATCCTTCTATAGTAATTCTCCGCGCGCACGTAGGAGCTGTATCGGTTTTCGCGGCTGAACGGAGTTCTGTCATCTGAGGGAATATGTATCGTTACCACCGTTTGTCCCTCGGTTACGTCTACGGTTTTGCCCTTGAAGGTACGTTCACTGTCGAGCAGATTGTATTGCAGTCTTCCAAACGCGATTCTATCAGCGGTGAAGAATTTCTTATGCCACTCTGCGTTGATCCCCCACAGTCCGAATCTTTTTTTGTTTTCCCGCATCTTCCACTTGAAATCTATCATGGAATCATACCATTCAGCCTTGCCAAGTCCACGCCTTTCAAAGAAGGGAAGAGCAAAATTGGCAAGTGATACCATATGAATAAAACAGGATTCCATCTCGCTTATTCCGGACGTCTCTGCCGCTGAGACGGCAGCCTCGCGCAAACCGTCAAAATCAAAGACTCCGTTTTGATATAACTCAGTATAATGCTCGATCTTATTACCGATTTCCAAGTGCTTTAGCAGCTTATCCAGGTTTGACAGCACGCTCTCTCTGATTTCATTTTCATACTCGAAATCGTCAAGATACGTTATCAGATTGTTACGTATGTTCATTGTTTTCTCCTTCGTCAATTTTTCCTGCATCGGGATATCTTCCGCAGAGCTTAAAGCCGTCTATCTCTCCCTTGCACATAGCGTTGAAAATACGGTGCTTAACGCCCTTGTTATCCTTTTCAAGCATAGAAAGCAGATTTTTTATATTTTCTCTCTCTGTAGCCTTGTCCTCAGGACACATATTTTTAACTATAGGAAGCTCTCTGCGTCTGGCGAAATACTGAACGTCCTTTTCCGTAGCGTAGAGAAGGGGTCTGATAAGGGTGAGCCGCCTGTTCGAGAGATAGCTTTTAGGTGAGAAGCAGCCAAGTCGTCCCTCAAAGAACAGATTCATCATAAAGGTTTCAACTGCATCATCATAGTGATGTCCCAGCGCAACCTTGTTGCATGAGTGAGCCTGAGCCGCGGCGTGAAGAGAGCCTCTTCGCATTTTAGCGCAGAGAGAGCAGGGATTAGGCTCTTTTCTCACGTCAAAGATGATCTTTGCTATCTCCGTCTTTTCTACTACGTATTCAATATTCTTTTCCTTGCAAAAGGCTTCGATGGGAGAATAATCCATTCCCGCAAAGCCCATATCCACCGTTACGGCTACGATATCGTATTTTTTGGGGTAAAAACGCCTCATTTCAGACAGAGCGTAGAGTAGTGCGAGAGAATCCTTACCTCCCGACACGCCGACAGCGATCCTATCTCCGTCGTCGATCATATTATAATCGTCTACAGCCCGCCTGACAAAGCTGAGCAGTCTTTTCATTTCATTCATAATCTAAAAATCCGTTCAGTGCATAGACTTTTAATACAGTATAAATATAAATAAGGAAGGTACTTATGGCAATAAAAATATATATTGACCAAGGACACAACCCAAAAGATTTCAATACGGGAGCAGAGGGCAACGGACTCTATGAGCAGGATATAACCTACGAGATAGGTAGAAGACTGTATAATCTTTTTCTGACAAATCCGGAATTTGAGCCCAGACTTTCCCGTCCGACACCGGATACGGTGAAGGGAACAAGCAACTCGACCAGCCTCAGTGAAAGAGTTAACGAGGCAAATTCATGGGGAGCCGACGTATTTCTTTCCCTTCATAATAACGCGGTCGAAAACTCAAACGCATCGGGTAACGAAGCGTTAGTATACGGCCCCGGAGCTACTGTTGCGGTGGCGCTCGGAGAGCAGATCCTGGAGCAGCTCACTCTTACTACAGGCCTTAAAAACCGCGGCATAGTATATCGCCCAGGGCTCTACGTGTTAAAGGAAACGGTTATGCCCGCCGTTCTTGTTGAGATGGGTTTTATAACTAATCCTTACGATGCGGAATTATTAAGCGATTCGCCATATCTTTTCTCTACGGGAATATATCGAGGAGTGCTTAAATACTACGGTCTGCTCTAAAATATCATCAAAAAACCAAACATTTGGCTGACTGCGTGATTACTTTAGCTTGATTTCCTCTGTTTCTAGATACTCCTCTGCCATAGTCGGAGTAGTAGCGTAGAAGGTATGAGTTGCCCCACATCTCTCACAATAGACCTGAACACCTCCGTCGCAGAAGCGCAGATCGTACTCTCCCTCTCCGCACGGACAGCTCAGCTTTCCGCTTTCCTCAAGATCGCGGACGAGAAAGCGCAGCGTGTCATATACCGCGGGGTCGGGAAGTATTTCATCCTCATTCATTTCCGCAGGCTGTATATCGGATAGCTCCTCGGCCTCCAGAGCGGACATTAGCTGTCTTATTTCATTTTCCGTACGCTGCAGCTGTTCGTCAATATCGGATTCCTCGCCTATAAAGGCAATGTCCATTCCGGCATAGGGACAGTTGAGCAAAAACAGCTCTCGGTCAAAGAAAACTGCCTCGCTGACCGTATAGCTGTGATTCTGTTTGCAGAACACGCAGGGCACCGACAGTCTTATTTTTCCGTCGGACTCCATTTTTATATCCAGAGGAGCGCCCTCGCCGCAGGTGCATTTCAGACGTAACAGATTTGCTGCCAGAGCGAATTTGCCTACCAGACCTATTACCGCGCTACCGCATTCGGGACAGCGATACGCTATATTTCTCTTTTTTGGTTCAATTACCATAATGATCTCCGTTCGCTGTCGGATACACTCGTTTAAATTAATAGAACAATGATATCCTTGCTGTATCCGACCTCTTTATAAAAATTTTTACTTCGGGTGAAGATAATCTGCGTTAATTCTCCATTATCGTGGCGGATAGCTGTGCCGCCTTTTCTCCGCTGATCGAGATCCTTATAAGCTCCTCGGCGAACCTCAGGGATACTCCCATCCCCTTAGCCGTGGTGATGTTACCGTCGGTCACAACGCTCTCACCGATTACGGTGGCGCCCTTCAGCTCATTTTCAAATCCGGGGTAGCACGTTGCGCGCCTTCCGTCAAGCAGTCCTCTGCGACCAAGCACCAGAGGAGCGGCGCATATAGCGGCAAGATGGCCGCCGCGAGAAGTGACTGAGGCGATTACCCTGTCGGTAAGCTCAGAGCCGTCAAGATTCAGCGCGCCGGGCATACCACCGGGAAAAACAGCCATTTCGACGGCGTTTATATCAAGCTCCTCAGCAGTGATATCGCATATTACGTCGATTCCGTGGGAGCCGTGGGCGATCCTTCCGGATATTCCCACGGTTTTTACGTCCTTGCCGGCTCTGCGGAGCATATCCACAGGCGTCAGCGCTTCAATTTCTTCAAATCCGTCTGCAAGTAATACAGCTATCATATTTTTTCCTTTTTAAGCTTTCAAAAATTAGGGGTCCCGAGCGATTGTCCATCGGGACCCCTTTCGGTTTAATGTATAAGTAAATCTCTTTATGGTATACCGTATCAGTCGATCATAGTTCTCGCCAGCTTTTCTCTCCACTCGTCAGAGGAGATAAGCACGTCACGGGGCTTCTGACCGTTGGAATCTCCGACGATACCCATATCGTACATTATATCAATGAATTTTGCAGCCTTACCGTATCCGATGGACAGCTTTCTCTGCAAGAGAGAAGTGGATATCTTGCTTGAATTAACAGCGACCTCAACAGCCTCAAGGAATTGACGGTCGTTGAGATAGCCCTCGCCGCTGCCCTCGTCGTCACGGTCGTCATCGTCTCCGCCGTTCTTCTTGGATATCCTGTCAGTCTCACGCTTAATACCCTCAATAACGCTCTCGTCGTAGCAGTTTCCGTCGCTGAACTGCTTCAGGTAATCCATTACCGCGTCAACCTCTGTATCGTTAACGTATGTGCACTGAACTCTCTGAGGCTTGGGGGCGCTTGCGAAGGCTACCAGCATATCGCCCTTATCAAGCAGTCTCTCCGCGCCCGCCTGATCAAAGATCAGTATGGAGTCGCGGTTAGACAGCACCTTACACGACATCTTCGTAGGAATATTAGACTTGATAAGACCGGTAATAACCTCTTTTACAGGCTTCTGCGTACCGATGATCAGATGTATACCCGCAGCTCTTGCCTTTTGGGCAATTCTTATAACAAGGCTTTCCACGGGATTCTTCACCTGCATAATAAGCTCGGCAAACTCGTCTATAACTATGATTATACGGTGCATGGGCTCGCCGACTGATGGGTCGGAAGCCACCTTTTCATTATACGCGTCAATATTCTTGACTAGAGCATCCTGAAGCACGGAGTATCTGCGCTCCATCTCCTCAACAGCCCACTGTAAAGCGCCCGCAGCCTGCTTAACGTCGGTTACTATAGGAACGAGCAGATGAGGAATACCGTTGTACATTGTAAACTCAACTTGCTTCGGGTCGATCATTATAAACTTGACCTCATCCGGACGTGCCTTGAAGAGCATACTGATCATCAGCGAATTGATGCATACCGACTTACCCATACCGGTCGCTCCGGCTATCAGAGCGTGGGGCATCTTAGCAATATCGGCGAAGATCGGCTGACCAGCAACGTCCTTACCCATACATACCGTGGTCTTGGACTTGGCGCTCTTGAACTCCTCGGTATCCAACAGTTCTCTCAGCCTAACGGTAGACGCCTTCTTGTTAGGTATCTCAACACCGACTGCTGATTTTCCGGGGATGGGTGCTTCCATACGAATACTTTCAGCCGCGAGGTTCAGAGCTATATCGTCCTGCAGACCGAGAACACGGCTGACCTTTACGCCCTTTGCGGGCACGACCTCGTATCTGGTAATTCGAGGTCCTCTGTCAACGCCCTTTATAGACGCTGTTACCTCGAAGGAGGCGAGAGTCTCGATAAGCTTATCCGCGTTTTCCTGTATCTCCTCGCGCTCACCGAGATCCACTCTGTTCTCGTCTAATCCAAGAAGATCAATGGGAGGGAACTTAAAGCTTGAGAAATCGGGCTTCTTCTTTTCTTTTTTTTCTTCCTTTTCTTTTGCGGGAGTCTCCTTTACGGGAGAGAACCAATCAAGATTGTCCTTTACTACGGATGCTCTGGGCAAAACCACAGGAGAGGGAACCGTATCAAAGGGAGGCTCATCATCCGTAGCGGTAAGATCCTCGTAATCGTCCCCGTCAATAACGTCATCGTCAGAGAGATCCGTTATACTGTCTTCAATAACCGGGTCGTCAAGGAAGGGGAACATCTCTCTTTGCTTTGCTATTTCGGGATTTTGCTCCTCGGGTGGAATCTCCTCACCGTTAATGACTGATGAATCATCCTCACCCTCATCACCTATATCGAATATGCCGTCTCCATTATTGGATTCGAAAGTCAGAGACTCTTCATCGCTCTCTTCACGGCTTTCCTCGCCGTCGAGGATAAGAGTATCGTCACCGTCGCCAAAGATAAACGCGCCGTCGTCAGATGCTGGAATAGCGGGCTCATCCTCGACGGAAGAGTCTTCGTTATCCGCGCCGAAATCAAAAACGGTACCGCCGTCCTCCACTTCGGGATCGGGAGCATTTTCTACCGTATCTGCAGTATCGGTCTCAGAGCCAACCGCCCAGCCGAAAGAATCCTCGGTGGACTCCTCAACCGGATCGGGAGTGTCTGTCATTAGTGGCATATCCTCATCAATAACCGTGTATTTACGATCTCTCTGCTCACGCAGATCAGCTGTTACGGTATCGGGAGTGGGAGAAATCAACGTGCGCTCGATCTTAAGCTCCTCCACAGGCTCCTTTGGGATCGTGGCATAATCGACCGTGGGCACTTCGTACGGCTTGAATGTCTCCTCGGTATCAGGCTCCGGCTCGTGTGACGTGCTGTAAATGTTGATTATCTTCTCAAATCCGGCACCGTAATCGTCGCTGTGCGTCGAAACGCTTTCGTGAATTGCGGCAGGCGCTTCAGTATGTGGAACTGCCTCGGTAGAAATTGCCTCAATCGGTTTGTCATATTCCGTCGATGTGTTTTCTTGAACGTAAGGAGCAGCTGTCGAAACGGCTTCATTAGCAATAGGAGTCTGAGTCTCCGCAGCAACAGCGTCTGTATACTCGCTATATGACTGTTCAAGGGGCGCAGCATCCACCGGATATTGCGCATCAATGCTTCTAGCTTCCGGTGCTGATTCGGTGAATGTCTCCGTTGCTGTAGCCTCTTCCGCTTCAACAGAAGCAGCCTCTTCAATAGCGGTAGCTTCCTCTACGGCAGAGGATATTTCCATAGGAGCAGTCTCATCGGGGGCATAGACAGCCTCGACGTTCTCTGCATCGACAGTATGAACAGCCTCAGAGGCGACAGTATCCTCTACGTTCGGCTCGGGCATTGTAATCTTGGTGTAGGTATAGGATTTGTTTGCGCTTCTCGCATAACCGGGAGTGTTGCGTTCAACGACCTCAGCTACTCTCGCGGCTACGTCGGCTGTTTCGTCAGTAACGTAGTCGGGCTTGTCAAAGGTCATTATCATAGAATCGCTGATGCTTGGAGCATAGCTTTGACGCTCCTTGGTTATGCTGTAGGCAACACTTTTTTCACGATCAACGGGAGCTTTATCCTCGGTGATATTAACGGTTACAGGCTTTGCCTCGGTGACGGTTTTTACTTCGCCGACGTCGTTTGCTTCAGCTTTTGCAGGTGACCCTGTGGACTCTGCAGCCGCTTCGACAGTAGCAGCGCCTTTATGCATATCCCCGAGAAGCTTTCTCTTTCTTTCCTCGAATTCTGCCTGACGCTTTTCCGCCTCAAGCTCCTTTTTGCGACGTATCATATCCTCTTCCGTAATAGCGGAGAGAGGAGTCGCGTATTCACTTATTCCCGTGCTTTGCTCCTTAGGCTTGACTCTGCTCGATGTTTTATATGAGAGCTTGTCAGAGGTAGCAAAGTCAAACGGATCAAAATCCTTTGTGAAAACACCGTCAGCACTCTCGTCTATTCCGAGAGGGACGCGACGGGCAGGAGTAGCCTGTATTTCGGGTGCTTTTTCCTCTTCCTTTACGGATGGCTCGGTGAGCATCAGCTCCTCGGTAAAGCCGTACGTCAGATCAACGGGTCGTTTTTCCTCGGGTGCGACTTCCGTGGGGACGTATGAGCGTTTAGGCTCGGTAGAACGCGTATCTGAAACGGGCTCTGCCTCGCTCTTGGGATGAAACTTGCTTTGAAAAGTGGGATTCTTTTCCAAGGATTCATCGTGCTTGATCTCGTGAATACCAAGCTCGCTGATCTTCAACTCCTTCATTCCGTTGTCGACCGCAAAGAACTGATCGTCCAGAAGCTCAGAGCTTCGCATCTCCTCCTCAAGCTGCTCCTTTTCCTCCTTTGCGGCTTTTGCGGAGGCGATCATCTTTTTTATCCAACGCTCAATTGCGGCAAGCACGCTTGCAATAGCTCCAACGCAAGCAACTACAATGCGGCTGAACGCTCCGTCACCCTTTGTGAAGAAGAAGGTTATGTATATGGCAATAACAGCGAAGGCCAGAATGATCAGACCAACGTTACCGAGGACGGTAGCAATACCGTATCCGATAACGCTTCCGACAAATCCGCCAGATGCTTGAGCCCGGTAGAATTCAACGGGAGCAAAAACAAGATCGTTCCAGTTAACTATGGCGTATTCAACGCAGGAAACGACCAGGACTGTCACAGAGGAGAATATTGACCTTGACAGAGTAAGACCCTTAAAGTGATCGCCGGCGTAGAAGATCGCGTGCGAAACGAGAAGCAGGGGGATCGCGTAAGCTCCGGCAGAGAAAAGACCAAGAAGCACAGAGGCGCATATACCTCCGAGCCAGCCTGTTCCGCTGGTCATAAAGCATACAGCCATAAATCCCGCGACAGCAACAAGTATTACGGGGATAGCCCGTTTGAAGCCTGTAAGCTGCTCGTAATAGCTGCCGTTTCTGTTGTCGTCATTCATATTATATATAACCTCCGTGTATAATCTTTGAAATGGGAAGAGAAAAATGCGTTATCGCAAATCTCCCTAACTAATATGATAACAAATTTTCATATAAAAAGCAAGAGCGAAGACGCAGAAAATAAAATATTTTAACAAAAAAATAAAACGCACGCCCGTAATACTTGACAAATTTAAATATTTTTGTTAAAATGATAAATGGACATTTTTGCGCATTTTATGGTAATAGATAGAATGCGGTCGTAAATATTCAAATTCATAAAGGCTCAAGGAGAAGTAAAAATGCTTTTGTACAATTCAATGACACGCTCGAAGGATGAGTTCAAGCCTCGTCAGGAGGGCAAGGTAACCATGTATACCTGCGGTCCTACCGTTTATCATTTTGCGCATATAGGTAATCTTCGCACCTACACTATGGAGGACGTGCTTGAAAAGTACCTTTCTTATCTTGGAAATGACGTTAAGCGCGTAATGAATATTACCGATGTGGGCCATCTTTCCAGCGATGGCGATACGGGTGAGGATAAAATGCTGAAGGGCGCCAAAAGAGAGCATAAGACGGTGCTGGAGATAGCTAAATATTACACAGACGCATTCTTTTCCGATTGTGATAAACTTCATATCAAGCGTCCGGAGGTTATAGAGCCGGCAACTAACTGCATTCCCGAGTTCATTCAAATGATAGAAACTCTTCTGCACAAGGGATATGCTTATGAAGCAGGCGGAAATATATACTTTGATACCTCCAAGCTGGAGAAATACTACGTTTTCAACGATTTCAAGGAGGAGGATCTCGAGGTCGGAGTGCGTGAGAGCGTAGAGGAGGACTCAAATAAGAGAAATAAGGCGGACTTCGTTCTTTGGTTCACCAAATCAAAGTTCGAGGATCAGGAGTTGAAGTGGGATTCACCTTGGGGAATCGGCTATCCGGGTTGGCATATAGAGTGCTCGTGCATAGCGGGTAAGCATCTTGGCGAGTACGTGGACCTTCATTGCGGCGGTATTGACAACGCGTTCCCTCATCACACCAATGAAATAGCGCAGAGCGAGGCTACCTACGGTCACGAGTGGTGCAAGTATTGGTTCCACGTTCATCATCTCAATACAAGCTCGGGTAAAATGTCAAAGTCCAAGGGCGAATTCCTTACCGTTTCTCTGCTCGAGGAGAAGGGATACGATCCGCTCGTGTACCGTTTCTTCTGCATGCAGTCTCACTATAGACGCAATCTCGTTTTCTCCTGGGAAAACCTTGATAATGCCTCTATCGCGTACACCAAGCTTGTGTCTCGCGTAGCTTCACTCTCCGACTCCGGTGATGAAGAGATAGATACCGAGGCATTCAAGTCGGGTAAGAAGAAATTCACCGATGCTCTTGACAATGACCTTAATACCTCCCTTGCCGTAACCGCGCTTTACGACGTGTTCAAGCTCGACACCAATGATAAGACCAAGCTTGCCTTGATACGTGATTTCGAGCAGGTTCTTGACCTCGGACTTATCTCTGCGGCGGCAAAGATGAACGAAAACAAAACAAAAGCAGAGGCAGAATCGTCTTCCGATATAGATCCTGAGCTTCTTGCATATATTAACGAGCGCATTGAGGCGCGTAAGTGCGCGAAGAAAAATAAGGATTTCGCAACTGCTGACGCCATCAGAGACGAGCTTATGCAGAGAGGAATTACTATCCTCGATACTCGCGAAGGCACTAAATTTACAATTGCTTGAATTGCTGATTTGCGACACTGAAATTTAAACGGAAAGAAGTTACAATGAGAGAATTACTTAGCTGCGCTATGGATTTGGGAGAGCAAATGCTTATCAGCGGCGCAGAGGTTCACAGGGTAGAGGACAGTATGAGCAGAATTTGTACTGCCCTTGGCGCTGTACGCGTTGATTGCTTCATAATAACCAGCAGCATGGTTATTACGGTTCACTCTGCAGATGACCGGGCTTATACTGAAACCAGAAGAATAAAATCTATCGGAACCGATTTTGACAGGCTTGATAAGCTTAATGCGCTGTCGCGTCGTATTTGCGCCAGCGAAATGAGCTGTGATGAGATCAGACGGGAGCTATCGTCAATCGTTAAAGGCAAGGCCTATTCGTTCCGACTTCAATGCGCGGCATACGCTCTTATTGCCGCAGCGTTTACCGCATTTTTCGGAGGCGATCTTCCGCAGATACTCGCATCGGCAGTCGTAGGAGCCGTGATAAGCTTCGTCGTACGCCTTGCGGAAAAGGTAATACAAAACATTATCTTTTCAAAATTCGTTTCATCTTTGTCGGTGACCGTGCTTTCATACGTTTTCCTGTGGATAGGAGCGGTGTCACGGGTCGATGAAATAATCATCGGCAATATAATGCTTATAATCCCGGGCCTTGGATTTACCAATGCGTTGAGAGATCTTTTCACGGGTGACAGTATAGCCGGCGCGCTCAGATCTCTTGAGGCGGCTATATCCGCGGTTGCCATAGCTGCCGGATACATTCTTTTTGTATTCGTAAGCGGTGATGTTTCTGTCAGCGGCCACAGCGGCTCTGCGTTGATACCCGTTCAGATAGTCGGCGCGTTTTTAGGATCTCTTGGATTTGCCGTGCTGTTTAATATAAGGGGGCGAAAGCTGATCGCAACTGCGTTGGGCGGCGGCTTTGGCTGGATGCTCTTTCTTTTCCTTAACACCGTCATAGCCGATGAGGCGATATGCTATTTTATCGTGGCAATGTCTATATCCTTATATTCCGAGATAATGTCGCGTGTGCTTAAGGCACCCGCAACTATATTCATTGCGCCGTCGCTTATCCCACTTGTACCCGGAGCATCGCTATATTATACGATGGCGTTTGCTTTAAATGGAAATACGGATATGTTTACGGTCAGGGCGACCGGTACCTTGAGTCTTTCCGCCGCCTTGGCAATAGGCATAATTGTGTCAGCGATCGCCACACAGCTCATGCTTAAGCTGATCAACCTAGCAAAATCTAAAAATAACTAAACGAGAGGAGAGTAACCGTGTACGAGAAGCTTGTTGCTGACGTAGAATATCTAAATGGAAATTATAGCGTGGCAGCGGATATGTACCATGACGGCGCCAGAGACGGCGACCCTGTGGCTGCATTCAATTACGGTTACTGTCTTTGGCGTGGAATAGGCGTTTCGTACGATCCTAAAGAAGCGAAAAGCTTTTTCGTTTACTCAAGCGAGCTTGAGGGTGGAGAGGCGTGCTATAATCTCGCAATGCTTTATATGCACGGCGAGGGTGTGCCGCGTGATTACAGGAAATGCGCCGAATATATGAAAAGATCCGCAATCCAGGGCTGCATAGAGGCTCAACTGTATCTAGGTATGGCTTACACGTCCGGATGTATTTTCGAGCCGGACGTTATAGGTATTTCTATGATTCCGTTTCACAAGCCGGAATACAGAGATTCAGTCCCTATGCTTGACGGTGACGTGCCTGACTTTGAGGAGGACGAGGACAGACGCTACTCAGCAATAAAGCAGGATGCTCATCTCGCTTTTGAATGGTTCAGAGCAGCCGCGCGACACGATCCCACCTACGTCGAGGAGCTGACCGCAAAGGGCAAATATCTTTATGCCAGATGTTATGTAGACGGTCTTGGAACTGATTTCGATAGGGAGAAATCGACGAGACTTATGCTCGCCGCCAGTCGCAGCGGATCTGCTGAGGCGACCTCTTACATACTCGAAAACGGACTTGCCCCGCTTCTTGATAACAAAGCGAACAAAAACACACTAAAGGAGATAGGCGGATGAGCTCACTCATATCACGTCCGATCCGACCCCTTCGTATTATTCTGATAGTTCTTATCGTATTGAATCTTGCTTTTATTTTCGTTAACTCGGCACTTCCCGTTGAGAAGTCCGTAGCGGAGAGTGAGGCTGTTAAGGATGTTGTTCTTGACGTAGTACCTGAGCACACGGAGGTCGGCTCTTTTCTGTCCACTAATATACGCAGCGTTGCTCATTTCGCGGAATACGCAATGCTTGGACTTCTGTTTTCGCTGTATTTGCTTCTTTATATGAAGCGTTCGCCAATTGCGGTGTCATATTTAATCGTTTTCGGCTTGCTGATTGGATTTTTTGATGAAACAATACAGATATTTTCGGGCAGAGGACCGAGCGTCTCTGACGTGTGGCTGGACTTTTCCGGTTATATCACAGCTGTTCTTTTGACCTTTTCGGTGTTTTATATACGTATGTTAGCATTAAATCGCATCAAGGATAGAGACAATGGTTAAAATACAAAACGTTATCACGGGCTCTCGCGCCGATAAGCGCGGTATACGTCCCGGAGATACTCTGATTTCTATTAACGGTAATTCTATCAATGACGTTCTTGATTACCGTTTTTACCTCACCGAGAGCTCCGTTACCCTTCTTTTTTCGAGAGAAGATACGGAGTATACGGTTAATATTAAAAAAAGTGAATATGACGATATTGGACTTGAGTTTGAAACTCCACTTATGGATAAGAAGCAGACCTGCAAAAACAAGTGCATCTTCTGCTTTATAGATCAGAATCCCGAGGGACTTCGTGAGTCTCTATATTTTAAGGATGATGATTCAAGGCTCTCATTTATCCACGGCAATTATATCACTCTTACCAATATGACTGACTCGGATATTGAGAGAATAGTAAAAATGCGTTTTTCTCCCATTAACGTCTCAGTTCACACCACGAACCCCGAGCTGCGTGTAAGTATGATGAAAAATAAAAGGTCTGGAGAGGTATTGAAATATCTGTCCGTTCTCAGTGAAGCGGGAATCAGGATATGCGCGCAGATAGTTTTATGCCGCGGTGTCAACGACGGGGATGAGCTTCGCAGAACGCTAAGCGACCTTATAGAATACTATCCCTCGCTTACCAGCGTTGCGGTAGTGCCTGCCGGACTTACAAAATTCAGAGACAAGCTCTATCCGTTGACCGATTTTACGCCTGCCGAGGCAGAGGAAGTGATCCGTACCGTCAATCTGTTTGGAGACGAATGTAAGTCGCGACTTGGTACAAGGCTTATATACGCTGCCGATGAATTCTATCTTAAAGCAGGAATGGAAATACCCGAGACCGATTATTACGAGGACTATCCTCAGATAGAAAACGGCGTAGGTATGCTGCGTTCACTTTGCGATGAATTCGATATGTTCTTGTCCGATATGGATAAAGAAACGTCAGTTAAGCGAACTGTTTCTGTTGCCACCGGAGCTGCGGCATACGATACCGTTAAAGAGTTGGCTGATTCTCTTATGAGACTCTGCCCGGGATTAAATATTAAAATTTATAAAATAATCAACAATTTCTTTGGCGAAAGCATCACTGTTACCGGTCTTTTGACCGGAAAAGATATGTATGAGCAGCTAAGGCGCGAGGAGCTTGGCGACGAGCTCCTGATACCTGCAAACTCTCTTCGTTCGGGCGAGGACGTGTTCCTTTGTGATATGACTGTCGGTGAGCTTTCATCTAAGCTTGGAATACCGATTCGTCCGGTGGAATCAGACGGTTACGAGCTTTGTTGTGCAATTCTAGGTTCGCCGGATACTGAAAGGTAGGTAATTATGTCAAAACCCATTGTTGCCATCGTTGGCAGACCCAACGTTGGAAAGAGTACTTTGTTTAATAAGCTGATCGGAGAACGTCGGTCTATCGTCGAGGATACCCCCGGCGTTACGCGTGACCGTATTTACGCAGAGGCGGAGTGGAATTCTCGCCGTTTCATCCTGGTTGATACAGGAGGTATAGAGCCTAAGAGTGATGAGGTTATACCGAAGCAGATGCGTAATCAGGCGGAGATCGCGATAGCCACCGCTGATGTAATTATCTTTATGTGTGATATTCGCTCCGGACTTCTTGCAGATGACAGAGATATCGCCATAATGCTCAAGAAATCCGGTAAGCCTATAGTAGTTGCGGTAAATAAAATTGACAGTGTCGGCGATCTTCCGTACGAGTTTTACGAATTTTACGAGCTCGGATTTGAGCGTGAGCCTATAGCGCTCTCTTCATTGCACGGCACAGGCTCCGGTGACTTGCTTGACGCAGTTATTGAGGAGTGTCGCTTTGATGAAAACGAGCAGGATGACGAGGGCGTTATCAACGTGGCTGTCATCGGTAAACCAAATGCGGGTAAATCCTCGATCATCAACCGTATGTGCGGCGAGGAGCGCGTTATTGTTTCCGATATCGCCGGTACTACCAGAGATGCAGTTGATACAAGAGTTGAAAATTCACACGGAATATACAACTTTATCGACACCGCGGGTATACGCCGTCATTCTAAGGTAGAGGACCGAATAGAGAAATTTAGCGTTATCAGAGCCAATATGGCTGTAGAGCGTGCGGACGTATGCCTTATTATGATCGATGCAGCCGACGGTGTAACAGAGCAGGACGAGCGTATCGCAGGTCTTGCCCACGACGCAGGAAAGGCGTGCATAATCGTAATTAACAAATGGGACTCTATAGAAAAAGAGAACAACACCGTAAATGAATATAACCGTAAGATCAGGACGTCACTCGGCTATATGCCGTATGCGCCTATAATCTACGTTTCAGCCCTTACCGGCCAGAGAGTCTCAAATATTTACCAGCTTATCAACAGCGTATACGCGGAATCACGTCGACGCATCACCACCGGTATGCTTAACGATCTTTTAAACGATGCGACGACCAGAGTTCAGCCACCGTCCGACAAGGGCAAGAGACTGAAGATTTATTATATGACTCAGACCTCTGTTGCTCCTCCCACCTTCGTTGTTTTTTGTAATTCTGAGGAGCTTTTCCACTTCTCCTACAGAAGATATTTGGAAAATTGCTTGCGCGACACCTTCGGCTTTGAGGGAACGCCTATCAAGCTGATTATTAGGCAACGTGGAGACGATTCCACAAAATAATTAAAAGCAGGAACAAAAATGGAAAACGCATTTATAGATAACATAAAAATATACGTGAAGGCGGGTGACGGCGGTGACGGTGCAGTTTCCTTCCATCGCGAAAAATACGTATCCGCCGGCGGACCTGACGGCGGCGACGGCGGAAGAGGCGGAAATATCGTTTTCAAGATCGATGACGGCGCTAACACTCTTTTGGCATTCCGCTATAAGCGCAAGTTTATAGCCGAGCGGGGCGGAAACGGTATGACGGGCAAAAAGCATGGCAAAAACGGTGCGGACGTAATAATTACAGTTCCTCGTGGCACGCTGCTGAAGGATCCCGAAACAGGCAAAATCATATTTGATATGGCTGAGGACAGGGAATATATACTCTGTCACGGAGGCAGAGGAGGATGGGGAAACCGTCATTTTGCTACCCCGACCCGTCAGATACCCAGATTTGCCAAGAGCGGCACCAAGGGAGAGGAGAGAGAAGTGCTTCTCGAGCTTAAGATGCTTGCTGAGGTAGGACTTATAGGCTTTCCTAACGTCGGAAAATCCTCAATTTTATCTCAAATTTCTTCCGCTAAGCCGAAGATAGCAAACTATCACTTTACAACACTTTCCCCAAATCTTGGAGTTGTCAGCATAGGCGATGGCAAGGGCTTTCTCGCTGCGGATATCCCCGGGCTTATTGAGGGCGCATCTGAGGGATTAGGACTCGGTCATGCATTCTTAAGACACGTAGACAGATGCAGACTTTTGCTTCACGTCGTGGATATAGCGGGCACAGACGGTAGGGATCCGTCTGACGATATTGATAAAATAAACGAGGAGCTCGTGAAATATTCCGAGGCTCTCGGCGACAGACCGCAGATCATAGTAGCAAACAAGATAGACAGCGCGGATATGGAAAGCGATGAGGTAAAGCGCTTTGCGTCAAAGTGCGACGAATTGGGCTATCCCGTAGTATACGTATCGGCTGTTACGGGCGAAGGACTCAAGGAGCTTAACGAGCTTACGATAAGCACCCTTTCCACACTCCCGCCGGTTACTGTGTACGAGCCAGAGTATTCTCCTGAGGATGAGGCAGTCTCGGGCACAGCAGGTGCGAGAGAAACGGTTGTACGTCGTGAAAACACCAAATTTATTGTTGAGGGAGAGTGGCTTTACAACTTTATGGGTCAGATCAACTTCGACGATTACGAATCTCTAAACTTCTTCCAGCGTGTCCTTTTGAAGAACGGAGTAATCGACAAGCTTCGCGAGGCTGGCGTTGAGGAGGGTGACACGGTAAGCATTTACGACTTTGAATTTGATTTCGTGTATTAAGAGGCAAATATGATATCTGAATTAATAAAGGTAAATCGCTCATATCGCCGCTTTGAACAAAAAGCGGTGGATACGGAGCTTCTTAGAAATTGTATCGAATCAGCAAGATGCTCGGCATCTGCGGCTAACCGCCAGAGGATAAGATTTGTTGTCGTGAACGACTCTGAGACCTCTGCGCGCATTTTTGATTGCCTGCGCTTCGCCGCTTTTCTCAAGAATTGGAGCGGACCCGCCCCTAGTGAGCGGCCGGCTGCATATATAATTATGATGACCGCGAATACTCCGGACACCGTAACGGCGATCGATATGGGTATTGCGGCGCAGTCTATATTGCTGACCGCCATGGAGAATGGCGTCGGCGGTTGTATATTCAGAAGCTATGACAGAGAGAAGCTTGACGGTATTCTCTCGCGGCAGGGCTACAGCTCCGAGATGGTAATAGCCCTGGGTTATCCATCCGAGAAGGCTGTTATAGTCGATCCTATTGATGGAGATTTGAAGTATTACAGGGACGAAAATGACGTTCACTGCGTACCCAAGCTCTCTCTTGACGAGCTGATAATTTAACAATCAAACAAGCCAAAGGCTTGATTTATACCTCCGCCTACGATTTTTGCGCCGACTCTGACTATCTCGTTTATCTCCTTAGGAGATACGAACATGGCGTCTCCCGCTCCTCTGGCAATTCCGCGGCTGACAGACTCCCCCTGGGCATCTAACCAAAACATTCTTGAATCTATCACAGTTGGTATTCCTATTGAAATTACAGGAACCCCCATGGTTTGTCTGCTTATGGCGATCCTGCCGTTTCCGATACCGCTTCCTGGTATTATGCCTGTATTTGATACCTGAACCGTGGTTCCAAGTCTCTCAGTAGATCTTGACGCCAGCGCGTCAACGGCTAATATTACGTCGGGCTCAAGCATCTCGCATACACCCTTAACGGAAATACCGGCATCCATACCGCTGGTAGCATTTACCCCCGGAGTCATAACGGCGATCTGCGAGCATTCAAGTCCGTCGAAAAGCTCTGAGTCGAAGTCCTTTATATGCATCGTTGGCTTCACTACTCGTGCAGTCTCAGAACCTACGGCATCAGGAGTTAACGCAGGATTGCCAAGGCCTACGACAAGGACCTTTTCGGGTACGATGTCCATAACGTCGCACATATAGCACAGCTCGCGCGCTATCTCATCCTGTGCGTCGTCAATAGACTCGTTGTCCATCATATCCATACGGTCAAGTCCCAGGGTGTCGTATATTCCTATAGGACGCCCGATGCTTCGCGATCCTTCCTTTGAGGTTATTTTTATTCTTTCCCAGATACCGACTATCCCTTTTTCTTTTTTATAATCCACTCCGTCAATGGAAGTGTCAGCCCGTCTTCTTTCGCATGCAAGATCGGTGTAAGGGTAGTCATCCCTGTAGTTGCGCTCTGTAAAAAACATATTTACCTCCGAATTAGCTTTATCAATTTGGATTTTTGACCAAAACGCCGTCTTAAATACATCGGGTGCGTAAATTCAGAATTTTATTTTCGAAACAGTGAGGTTTTATAATGAAAAAAATCAAGGAATTCGGTTTAAATACCACCACAGACCTGAAGGTCTTTCTCCTTTTCCTTTTGGATAATATAAGATATCCTATTGATCTTTCTACTGTAACGACTATAGTAGCCGAAAACACAAACGATATCTCTCTTGACTACGTTCAGTGCTTATCCGAGCTTGCAGATTCAGGTCATCTTCTGTATGATGAGGTTGAGGGTGAAAAATATTATATGATATCCGACAAGGGCAGAGTGGTAGCGTCAGAGCTGTATGACAGCCTTGATCGCGGATTCCTTGAGCGTAGTCTGCGCTCTGCAATAAAGCATATATCATTATCTAAGAGCGGAGCCTCGATAAAGTCATTTATAGAGAAGACTGAGAGCAGCCGTTATCGCGTTACTATGGAGGCTTATGATTCGTACGGAGACCTTATGAAGACCTCTCTCACGGTCAATTCGCTTAAGGAAGCCGAGGAGATCAAGCGCAATTTTGAGTCCAAGCCGGACGGAGTATATAGGGGAGTGCTGTTCTCCGCTACAGGTAAAATAGAATATCTTTCGTAAATAAAATAGCTATTATGACAAAACCGACAAAAAAGATTCGTGCTATTTATTGAATATTGTCGAATCTTTTGAAGATTGTATATTTTTTTTAACAAAAGTCTTGACAAAAAATGAATAAATATATATAATAGAATTTGAAATTGGTAGTTTTTAGAAATGAACTCATTTGAAAAAACCGATCTTCAGACAGTGATTGAGGCGTGCCGTCAGCATGACGACGATGCATTCTCTGAGCTTGTTCACAGATATACTCCTATGCTAAATAAGGTGATCGCTTCGTTCGATGACGGATGTGTTTCGGCGGACGAGCTGTTTGCCGAGGCTTGTATCGGACTTCATTCCGCTGCTCAAAAGTTTAATCTTGTTCAGACGGGAGTTACCTTCGGGCTTTATGCAAGAATATGCGTATATAACCGAATAGTTGATCTTATCCGTCACGAGAGCGGCAGGCGCGAGCTTTTGGAGCTTGATGCTGATACGGTCGCCGATGACGGTGCTATTGATGTCAGTATTATTTCGAGGGAGACAGCGGATAAGCTTATTTCAGCGGCACACGAGATACTCTCAGATTATGAGTACAAGGTGCTTATGCTTCATTCACAAGGATATAAGACCGCCCAGATCGCTTCAGCACTGGGTAGGGATGCGAAGTCTGTCGATAATGCTAAGAACCGTATATTCCGTCGTTTGCGGTCAGAGCTTGACGGTTATCGCAGTTATTAATCAGTCATTATGCCCAAGGTAGCTTAAGGGAGAGCGTTGGTTTACAAAGGCGTCGGTTGGAATCCGTCTCAGGGCAAATATTTATAATCCACCAAGGGAGAGAAACAAACATGTACCAGGACGAGACATTGAAGTGCAGAGATTGTGGCAATGAGTTCGTGTTCACTGCAGGTGAGCAGGAGTTCTATGCACAGAGAGGCTTTGAGAATAAGCCCTCTAGATGCAAAGAGTGCCGTGCCGCTAAGAAGAATGCGCAGAAGGGTGCTAGAGAGATGTTCGATGCAGTCTGCGTAGAGTGCGGCAAGGAGTGCCAGGTGCCCTTCAAGCCCACCGAAGGTAAGGCTGTTTATTGCAGCGAGTGCTTCGCAGCAAAGAAGGCAGCGAGCGCAGAGTAAATCAGCACTCGGACATTTAGGTCTGCTTATCTTTAGTACATACGTACGAGCAAAAAGGATTTGGCTTTCGCCAAATCCTTTTTGCTTTTATTATTTTAAATTTTTTGTTTGAAGAAATCGTTCCGGCATAATAATTTAAACAGATTATTATTAAAATGTAAGGAACAAAGTCAAGCAGCTTCCGCGAGAGGATCAAGCTGTCCGCTTCTTTTTGCTCTTTTATACGTCCACATAACTGTGATTATCAGGCAAATAATGCTGAAGATCCATGTTATCGGGTAACAGTAATACAGACCGTCGAGAGTATGGAATATCTCCATTGGGAAGAACGCGTATACCCATACTATCCTGATAACGCAGGTCCCGATGATTCCGATAATCATAGGAGCGATTGAATTACCAAGTCCGCGGGAAATACCGTTTAAGGTGTTCATTATTCCGGCGATAAAGTAGAAGCTCAATATGAATTTCGTAAGGTCCATCGCATATCTCTGAACCTCGTTGAAATTCGGATCGTCAGGGGCGATATACATCGAGATTATAGGCTTGGAGAAGGCTATTATCAGCTGACCAAGAATCAATCCGACCGCGGTCACCTGTATAATTGAGAAGAGCATAGTCCTTCTTATCCTATCGGGCTTTCTCGCTCCGAAGTTTTGACCTATATAAGTGGTTACGGAGTGAGTGTAGCTGTCCATAGCTGTGTAGACCATTCCGTCAATGTTGAAGGATATAGTCCTTGCCGAAACAGCGGCAGTAGGCAGAGTATTGCATCCGCTTGTGAGAATGATGTTTGAAAGACTGAATATCGATGATTGAAGTCCGGCGGGAAAACCTATTCTGAGAATTCTACCCAGTATATTTCTATCGATAGCGATATTTTTAAGTGAAAATTCAGCCTCGTGCTGTCTTTTTGGCGACATATACAATAGTATGCTGATAGCAGACGCGTACTGTGAGATAACGGTAGCCAAAGCAACACCGTCCACAGTCATATTGCATACTATTACGAAGAAAAGATTGAAAACCACGTTCAAAATGCCGGATAAGCTTAAAATATACAGCGAAAGTCTTGAGTTGCCGAGAGATCTGAGCGTTGCGTTGCCGAAATTGTAGAAGGTGCTGGCGGGTATACCTAAGCAAATTATTCTGAAATACAGAACGGCGCTATCAAAAACCTCAGCCTTCGTGCCCATAAGAGCAAGGACAGGCTTTGATATGATGAAAGCAAGAATAGAAAAGGCAAGACCAAATCCGATAGAGCAGCTCATAGCGGTTCTAACAGCTCTTTCCGTTCTTGTTCGATCTCCCGCTCCAAAAGCATGAGCGATCACAACACCGGCTCCGGTAGATATGCCCATCAGAAAGTTAACTATAAGAGTAGTTAACGATGAAGTAGAGCCAACGGCTGCCAAAGCGTATTCATCTCCGGAAAATCTGCCAACCACTATATTATCCGCCATGTTGTATGCGACCTGCAAAAGACCGGTGAGCATAATAGGCGCAGTAAACAGAAATAACCTTGTGAAAATGGGTCCGTCGATAATTTTAGTATTCCTATTAACCATAAAAGCCCCTCCATCCGACGTGTAATCAACCTTTGATTATTGTAGCACTGTCAGGGTGAAAAAACAAGTACAATTGAAACGAAAATTTTTCGCAAAATACACTCAAAATCATTCAAGCAGGAGTGATGCGCGTTCCTTTACCGAGGAAAATAACAGATATGAAGCGCCAAGATAAGCAAGGGAAGTGCAGAACAGAACGGTGCCAAACCAGGGAATGAGTCCTGTTACAACGTTGGATAGCTGGTCTCCCACTGCTACCACGGTAATATCGGGATAATATCTGAATACGGTATCTGCTACCCTTGCAGTACCGTGCAAAACGGCAGAAATCAGCCATAGATTCATAAGCCTTACAGCTCCGCCGGTATCTGATATCGAGAGCGAGCTTGAAGCGTTAAGAGAGCCGATAAAGCTGCCTAAAAATCCTCTGAAAACAATAATAAATGCGACGAAAAAGATAAAACTCAAAATCGAGGAGAAAATTACAGGCAGATAAGCGGATTTTGCTGCTTGGTTTGAGACAAGCGATGAATATCCGTACGTATCCAGAAAGTGTCCTTCTATGAAAGCATTGATGATGGAAAGAAGAGAAAATGCTATTCCCAAAATAAGCGTCGCTTTTGACTTCTTGTAGATTTTAACTATCATACCATAGGAGGCGATCATAAGAACGCCAACCATAAAGTAGGGCATCAGGTTGATCTGACTTACGTTATCAAGACGAACGGTGAATGAAAAGATCGGGCTTATTATGAGAAGCAGAGCGATACGCTTAATGCATTGGAACTTTACTCTTGCATTCAGAGTGCTCTGCATATTACTTTCGATCATAGAATCAGCGGCATCAAAAAATTTTCCCTCTGAAATTATCTCTTTTGAGTACAGATAGAACCTTCTGATGCAAGTCACAGATACCCAGCTGACCAAAATAAACGCCAAAACGAGTGCGTACGGATAGAGAGCATAGGTGTTTACGACTTGAACGTGAGCGCCGGTATCAACGGTTTTGGTTAATAAGAGCATTTCTGGCAGAGAATTTCCACACATTTTTATCACAAAGGCAAAAACGGTCAAACCCTTAAGTTTTTCCGGTGTATAGAGACGTTTTTTTGCTTTTGATATAGAGAAGGGTGAGATCAGAGAGGCTGCCTCGCTTCTTTGTCCGAGGTAAAAAAGTCCGGCGAACAGATCTCTGACGGCAAAATAAAACAGCATACCTTCTATAACGCAGAATACGAATGAAAAGAGGATTATAATGTCGTAATCATCTACGTTCCCTGACCGTATCGTAGTTATAAAGATTGATACGGGTATTCTGATAAGAGATACAGCGCCGAGTGTCATAAAGCTTTTTCTTGCGCTCTCGAAAAATGGAGCTCTAATTGAATGATATTCGAGAATACTTGCAGCAATAAAGCACGCGACAAAATCGGGGAGGATATCCACCATTCTGATATTCGGATTCGCAAAGAAGATCAGAACTATTAAAAGTGCCGCCTTGCTAATTGTACGTTTATTTTTTATCTGCATTTTTGTTCTCTTTCTGCTTGGCTTTTTCCATTCTTTTCTTGAATTTATTGAGCTTATACTCTGCGTATTCTTTTTGTTTCTCCTCTTGGTGCGCTCTGAATTCGTTTACGAAGGCAAACCTGGATTTTGGCTCTGTATAGTCCGGAGTATTATCCTCGGGCATACAGATCTGAGAGTAGCAATTAAATATAGCGGAAAGGCTTGCGACTGTCACAGCAAGGGTCAATGCGATAGAAAGTACTGCGGCATATACGAGTATCTTTATGTCGATAAAGCTGCCAAGCTCGCCGGTCTCAAGTGCGATATTTAAAAGATATATTGCAACGGTAGCGTAGGCAAGCTTGTTGCATTTTCGCGCGAGAGAGCCAATTCCGACCTCGTCAGCGATCTCGCGCATACCTATCAGCATGAGGGCTGACGTAGTAGCGATAATTACGTGACGTATAAGTGCGGAGTAGAATACTATACCTTCAAGTCCTTCTCCGTAAAACAGTCCGATAACCGAAATAACAAGCTCGAAAAGTCCAAATACAGTGAATATAACGGATGCGATTGCGGCATTTCTGAAGCCACGATTTATTCCTGATAGCTTATAGAGAGCGTACAGCATTATTACCGACGCGATCGCGTCGGTAAAGCCGTAATACGCAAAATTCAACAGCAGGAAGTATCCTGCGAATAAAATTCCAAATCCCATATTAATCCTTATCGGTTTCTACGCTTGCGCCGCAGCATTTTTTATATTTTTTGCCGCTTCCGCAATGGCAGGGGTCATTTCTGCCTATCTTTACAGCCTTGACAATGGGCTTGCGTACAATCGATCCGCTACCGCCAAATCCCTCGGAGGTAGGCTTTGCAACCTGCACTCTCTCGGTAATCTGCGGACGTGGCTGTACGGCAAGTATCTGACGTACGGTATCCTCCTTGATATCATCAACCATCTGATCGAACATATCAGCGCCCTGAAGCCTGTACATTGCCACAGGATCTCTCTGAGCATAGGAATTGAGACCAACGGATTCCTTGAGCTGATCCATATCCTCAAGGTGATCCATCCATTTTTTGTCAACGTTCTGAAGCAGAATTACCTTTTCGACCTCGCGCATAGCATTTGCGGGTGCGCCCTCGGCGCTGTTGAACAGAGCATCCTTCGAGGTGTATATCTCAAGTGCGCGTTCTATCAGCTCTTCACGAAGCGCTTCCTTGTCAATGCTTTGAAGTTCCTCGCTTGAATACTCGAAGCCGCGGCTATCAGTGAGCAGACCGAGATAGTGGTTCTTGAACTCGTCAAATTTCCAATCCTCAGGTGTATCTACACCGAAGCAGAAGTCGAAGGTTTCGTTCACGGATTGTGTTATCATTGACTTGATCTTTTCGCTGATATCGTCACCCATCAGAACCTCACTACGCTGCTGATAAATGATGTTACGCTGCTGGTTCATAACGTCATCATAGGTGAGGACGTTCTTTCTGCGGTTAAAGTTATTATCCTCTATGCGCTTCTGCGCATTTTCTATAGAGCCGGAAAGGATCTTTGCGTCGATAGGCATAGTTTCCTCAAGACCCAGCCTTTCGCAGATTCCCGCAATTCTGTCAGAGCCAAACAGACGCATAAGATCATCCTCGAGAGACAGATAGAATCTGGATTCTCCGGGATCTCCCTGACGGCCGCTTCGACCGCGCAGCTGATTGTCGATACGCCTGGATTCGTGTCTTTCCGTACCAAGAATGAAAAGACCTCCGGCCTCGCGAACCTTTTCTGCCTCAGGCGCTATTTCCTCGCGATATTTACCGTATAGCTCCTTGTATTTTGCGCGCACCTCGTTTACCGCCTCATCCTCCGACGGAGAAGTGCTTGTTGCCATAGCGATAAGTCCCTCATCGATTCCTTGACGTCTCAGGTCGTGCTTTGCCATATACTCGGGGTTTCCGCCCAGCATAATATCCGTGCCTCGACCTGCCATGTTAGTGGATATAGTAACGCTGCCGAACTTACCTGCTTGAGCAACTATTTCAGCTTCTTTTTCATGATGCTTTGCGTTAAGAACTGTGTGAGGAATCCCGTTTCTTTTAAGTACGGAGGAGAGCTCCTCGGACTTATCTATGGATACAGTGCCGACCAGAACCGGCTGACCTTTTTCACGGCAAGCCTTTATCTGCTCCACAATCGCCAGAATTTTACCCCTATAGGTTCTGTACACGGCATCGTTTCTGTCGATTCTGATCATAGGCTTATTAGTGGGAACCTCAACAACGTCAAGAGCGTAGATCTGTCTAAACTCGTCGTCCTCTGTCAGAGCTGTACCGGTCATGCCCGAGAGCTTTTTATACATCCTGAAATAGTTCTGGAAGGTAATGGTAGCTATAGTTCGGGACTCGCGCTGGATCTTAACGCCCTCCTTTGCCTCAATAGCCTGATGCAGACCGTCGTTGTATCGTCTTCCGGGCATAAGTCTTCCGGTAAAGGTGTCAACTATAATAACGCTATCATCCTTGACTATATAGTCAACGTCGCATTTCATAACGCCGTGAGCCTTGATGGCGGTATTAACATGATGATATATAGAGGTGTTTGCGGGATCTGATAGATTTTCCAGATTGAAGAATTTCTCAGCCTTCTCAATACCGTGCTGAGTCAGAACGGCTGTACGCGCCTTTTCATCTACGATATAATCCTCGTCATAGGTGTCAAGATCTTGTTTCTGATCTACCTCCTTGATAACGTGACGGCGCATAGTACGTACAAGCTTATCAGCAAGCCCGTAAAGATCCGTGGACTTTGATCCCTGTCCGGAAATGATAAGGGGTGTTCTTGCCTCGTCGATAAGAATCGAGTCCACCTCGTCAACGATTGCGAAATTATGGCCGCGCTGTACCATTTTTTCCTTGTAAACGACCATATTGTCACGCAAATAGTCGAAGCCAAGCTCGTTGTTTGTTCCGTAAGTGATATCCGCGTTGTACGCCTCACGCTTCTGGTTTCCTGTTTGTCCGTGAATAATAAGTCCGGTTTTTAAACCGAGGAAGCCGTATACTCTCCCCATCTCGTCACTGTCACGCTTGGCAAGGTAGTCGTTAACGGTAACGATATGAACTCCCTTTCCCGAGAGGGCGTTAAGGTATGCGGGCAAGGTAGCAACGAGAGTTTTACCCTCGCCGGTCTTCATCTCCGCGATCCTTCCTTGGTGGAGTAGGATACCGCCCATTATCTGCACTCTGAACGGACGCTTGCCGAGAACTCTGTCGTCAGCCTCTCTTACAAGCGCGAATGCCTCGGGTAATATATCGTCGAGCGTTTTTCCGTCAGCTAAGTCCCCCTTAAGCTTGTCTGTATAAGCCCGCATTTCTGAATCGGTCATTGCGGCAAATTTATCCGCCAGAGCCTCCGTTGCGTCAACAAGTGGAAGTATTCTTTTTATTTGCTTTTCGCTGTAGCTCTTGAATAAAGATCCAAACAGTCCCATATTTTTTCCTTTCAGTACAAAAGTCGCTCAAACAAGTGTAAGCATATAATATATCAATTTAATATTATAACATACGCGAGCGCAAAATAAAAGAGCAAATTGTAAAAAATATACTGTTTTTTATTCGAGACCTCTTTTTCTTGCTTTTTTCTTTTCTGTGTGATAAAATAATAATGAAAAATCGGAGGAATAGAAATGAGTCGAATAAATATAGTACTGTTTCGCCCGGAGATCCCTCAGAACACCGGGAATATTTCACGTACCGCAGCTGTCACGGGTGCGGCACTTCACATAATAAGACCAACGGGATTCGAAATATCCGATCGCACGTTGAAGCGGGCAGGTCTTGACTATTGGGACAAGCTGGACGTTTTTTATTATGACAGCTTCGAGGAGTTTATGTCTATGAATCCGGACGGGGAGAAATATTACTTTACTTCACATACCAGCACGTCGTATACAGATATATCGTATCCTGAGGAGGTCTATCTTATTTTTGGGCAGGAGACGCGCGGCTTACCCTCTGATATAACGGAACCTAACAGAAACAGGACCGTACGTATTCCAATGCGTCCTACGCTGCGTTGCCTTAATCTTTCGAACGCTGTCGCTATCGCCGTTTACGAGGTGCTGAGGCAGCATAGCTTTAAAGATCTCATATAATAATATTCTGCGGCTGAACCGACGTGATCCAAATTGGAAGCTTTAGTACAAAAAATATAAAGACAGGACAAGCGTTATGAGATATCCGAATATAAAGGAAGCGGTGTTTGTATCACGACCGAATAGATTTGTAGCGAAGGTAATGATTGACGGCGAGATACATACTGTTCACGTCAAGAACACAGGAAGATGTAAGGAGCTGCTTTGGGATGGCAGGACGGTGTACCTTACCCGAACCAATAATGTTCATCGCAAAACAGAGTATGATCTGGTATCCGTATTGAAGGACAGGGAAGGACTACCCCCTCTGATTATTAATATAGATTCGACAGCGCCGAACGACGCGGTAGCCGAGTGGCTCGAAGGCAGCGGACTTTTCAGCGAAAATTGCAGAATAAAAAGAGAGCATACTGTCGGAAGGTCCAGATTTGACTTCTACGTAGAGGATGGAGGTCGCCGCGCGTTAATAGAGGTGAAGGGTGTAACTCTTGAATCGGAAGGAATAGTGATGTTTCCGGACGCTCCAACAGAGCGTGGCGTGAAGCATCTACGCGAGCTCTCCGAGCTTGTAGCAAAGGGATATGAGGCATACGTAATTTTCGTAATAGCGCTGAACGACGCGAAATATTTCACTCCTAATTACAATACACATCGGGAATTCGGAGAGAGCTTGAGGTACGCGATAGGGAAAGGGGTTAAAGCCTTGGCGTACAAGTGTCTCGTTAAAAGTGATTCAATTGAAATTGCGGATGGGGTAGAAATAAAGCTTGATTACGAACAGAATTAGAAAAATCTTTTACTTAAATTAGTTACGGATTATACTGGTAATAACTTATAATATAGTATAAAAAATTAGATGAAAAACGATTTTTAAGAAATAAAACAGGGCAGAAAGAGAAAAATGAATGCTGAAACGCAGAATAATGTTTGTGTGTCACGGCAATATTTGCCGCAGTCCTATGGCTGAATTTATAACTAAGCATATACTTGAAAGACTTGGTCTATCAGATGAATATTTAGTGTCGTCATCTGCCACCAGTACAGAGGAGCTTGGAAATCCTCTGTATCCTCCGGCTGCCGTTGAGCTTAAGCGGCGCGGTATTGCTTTCAATAATAGAAGAGCCACAAGGCTTTCTTCATCCGACTACGATAAATATGACCTATTCGTGCTTATGGATGATAATAATTTCAGAAATATTCGACGCATCTTCCCGTCTGACACCGAGAATAAGGTTCATAAGCTATTAAGCTTTTGCGGTCTTGACAGAGACGTTGCTGACCCGTGGTATACAGGATGCTTTGATGAAGCGTATGATGATATTTTTCGTGGCTGCATAGCATTGCTTTCGTCAATCGACTGCCGAATAAACAAAAGCTCAATCTCCAAGATTGTCACTTGATTTAATTTATTGCCCAAATTTATTTCCGGATAATTAATAAAGCACCCGTTTAAAACGAGTGCTTTTTGTTTTCTCTTAACGTTGATTTAAGCTCTATGCTTGTTAATTCCACTTGAAATCTTTTTTGTTTATAGAGTTCGAAAGCAGTGATCTCAGCTCTTCAATTTCGTCCTCTCGAAGTCCATCAACCGAGGTGATAAACGCTTGATTAGACGCAATAAAAAGGTAAATATCGTTTTTGTTTTTAACGATTTGTGTAAGCGTAGGATATCTGATTGTGCTTGACTCATTGAAGGTGTTGCTGGTTACGCTCAAATCAAATCCGCTTTCGTTGAATATGCAAGTAATTTTCGCATTCAGGGTCTTTGATTTTTTTAGTGTGAATCTAGGTAAAATAAAGGAAACGAAAATATAAAACACGTCAAGTAAGGTTAAAAATATAGCAGAGTACGTTACCGTTTCTGCAAGTCCGCCGTTTACCATCATAAAAATAACGCAACCGTATACCAGCAGAGTACCTATCGCCATCAGCGACAGCAGCACCTTTTTTGAAAGCATTACGTAATTGTTGAATCTTATAAGTCTTTCCTTAGTATAAACCGATTCTGTTCTTATTGACATATCGCTTCTCCTTATTGTTTTATACTGTTAAGTATATTAAGGCAGGTAATAAACGCCATTATACTTTAACAGTATGATAGTAAAAGATATATTTGTTATATTTCAATACTATGTGAGAACATACTGTTGCTATTAGATTTCAACGGTATGAGAGATCAAGCTGTCGCCTTTATATTCAAGCTTTAAAGAGAAGAATCGTTCTTCTTTTCTTAAAAGCTCAAAGAAGATGAGATCTCCTTCCCAGATAGGAAGCTCCTTGATCCTATCCTTTTCCACCCATTCGAGTCTGCCCTCATCGCAGTCGTAGTCGATTTTGCCGATATATCCGGACGCTGTGAAAAGATGCATATATTCGGTTCCGTATTCATCAGAAACGAACGTAACTATTCCGCGGTATTTGAGCCCTGAGGGAATAACACCGGTTTCCTCTAGTATTTCTCTTCGCGCGCACTCATATGGGGTTTCGCCGCTTTCAAATTTACCGCCTACACCGATCCATTTATCATGGTTTATATCATTCTTTTTCTTTACGCGGTGTATCATGAGATATTTTTCACCGTCTTCAATATAGCATAGTGTAGTGTTGATCATTCTGTCACCTCAATAATTATTTTATCATATCATCTGATAAAAATCAATACCGTTAATTTAAATAAGAACGAAAAAATACTGTATCAATCGGCAAATAAATCACACTTAAAATAAATGTATATAAATTGTAAAGAAATGATGTTAAAACTTGACTTTTTCACTTTATAGGGTATAATAATTAAGTGGTTAACTATTAAGTAATTAACGAATTGGAAGGAAGGACGGCTATGAGAGACGATAAACTTATTCAAGCTGTTGATATGATGATCAGAACCGACCGTATGCACAAGGCGATGATTGACAGTCGCGTGCGTAATATCGGCATTCATCGGACGCAGCACAGAATACTTATGCATCTTGCAAGACACGGGACGCTTCCGTCGCAGAAGGAGCTTGCCGAGCATCTTGACATAACTCCCGCTGCAGTTACGGGCGCGTTAAAGAAGATAGAGCAGGATGGGTACATTGCTCGAAAGCCTGGGCACGATAACAGGTTTTACGAGATTGAGATTACCGAAAAGGGAAGAGACGTGGTAAACAAGACTAAAAAGCTTTTCTCCGAGGCAGACAGGGCTATGTTTGCTAACTTCAGCGATGAGGAAATATCCGCTTATATAAAGTGCCTCGAGAAGCTTCAGAATAATATCAGGTTGAGCCTGGCCTCTTCGGATTCCAATACTAACGAAAGGAAGAATGAACCTATATGAAAAGATGGATGAAATACGTTAAGCCCTATCTTAAGTCCTTTATTCTGGGACCGTTGGGAATGGTCATTGAGGTGATCGGAGAGATGTTTATGCCACTGGTTCTCGCTATGATCATCAACGACGGACTTAAGGATAAGCTGACCTGGCAATCAAGCGTAGGCTACGCCGCTATTCTGATCGGTATTGCGCTTACTATGATGGCGGGCGGCGTTGCCGGAGCATATTACGGCTCAAAGGCATCGGTAAACTTCGCCGCGGATCTCAGACGCGATATGTATGCTAAGATACAGCAGTTTTCATTTTCCAACATTGATAAATTCTCCACAGGATCTCTCGTCACCAGAATGACGAATGACGTAACTCAGCTGCAGAATTTCGTTAATATGCTCTTACGTATGGCTTTGAGATCTCCCGGTATGTTTATCGGCGGAATAATTATGGCAATTGCTCTGAAGCCCTCTCTTTCGGTAGTTCTCGCTGTAACTATGCCACTTATGATTTTGGTCATCTTCCTGATTATAAGAATAAGCTTCCCCAGATTCGGACTTATGCAGAAGAAGATCGATAAGCTGAATTCCACAGTTCGCGAGAACGTAACGAATGTCAGAGTAGTTAAATCGTTTGTGAGAGAGGATTTCGAAAAAGAGAAGTTTGCCAGAGATAACAAGGACCTGAAGGATACGGCGATGCACGCTATCAAAATGGTCATACTAATGGGACCTATAATGAGCGCATTTATGTATGCAACAGTAATTGCTGTAATTTGGATAGGTCACGGTATAGTTCTTGATGAGCAGACGCTTGTGGGCGGTATGCAGGTAGGAGATCTTTCCGCGTTTATCACTTATACGACTCAGATACTTTCATCTCTTATGATGGTTACAATGCTTCTTATGAACTTTTCGAGGGCAATGGCATCGGGAAAGAGAATATGTGAGGTTCTTGATGAGCAGATAGATATTACCGATGTGTCAGGCTGTGATGCTCTTAGGCATATCGAAAAGGGAAGCGTAACCTTCAGAAACGTAAGCTACAGATATTATAAAAACAGCGAGGAGCCTGTGCTTGATAATATTAATGTAGAAATACCTGCGGGCTCAACGGTTGGTATTATCGGTTCTACCGGATGTGGTAAGACCACACTTGTTTCGATGATACCAAGACTATACGACGTGGACTCCGGCGAGGTTTTGATAGACGGAATCAACGTAAAGAGCTACTCTCTTGAAAATCTCAGACTTGGAATAGGTATGGTGCTTCAGAAGAACCTGTTATTCTCCGGTTCTATTGCCGATAATCTTCGGTGGGGTGACAGCGAGGCGACTGACGAGGAAATGCAGCTCGCCGCAGAGCATTCCGCCGCTCACAAATTCGTATCTACATTTAATGACGGCTACGAAACCACGCTGGATAAGGGTGGTATGAACCTTTCCGGAGGTCAGAAGCAGAGGCTGTGCATAGCCAGAGCGCTATTGAAAAAGCCGAAGATCCTGATCCTCGATGACTCAACAAGCGCGGTAGATACTGCTACTGAGGCTCAGATCAGAGATGCTCTGAAAAACGATCTTCCCGATTGCACAAAAATAATCATTGCGCAGCGTATATCCTCCGTCAAGGACGCTGATATGATAATAGTTATGAATGACGGAAGGATAACAGGAATCGGAGAACACGAATATCTGCTTGAAAATAACTCCGAGTATAGTGAAATTTATTATTCTCAAATGGATAAAAAGGAGGCGTAAAAATGGCTGCAAGATCACTTGAAAAATTAAGAGCGCAGTACAACAGCGTCTCCCACGGCGAATCACTCAGAGGTGGAGGACCTGGCAGGGGCGGTCCTCGCGGAATAGCAAAAGGAAAGCCTAAGGACGTCAAGAAAACGGTACTCAGGCTATTATCGTACGTAAGTAAGTATTGGGCACGGCTCTGTCTCGTTCTTGTGTGCATGATACTTACTACGGTGTCAACTCTTGTTGGCGGATATATGATAGTACCGATAATCAACCGTATTACTCTTGCTGTAAATCCGAATGCTGTTTTGGAGCCATCACGTATAGCCGAGCTTGCCGATAGCGTTATTGAGTCGTTTGCTTCAACTCCTTTTGTACAGAGTCTTATGCAGAATACGGTAGCCGAGGTTACCGTTTACGTGTTTGCCGCTCTTATAGTTCTTGGTTCGGTTTATGCTATAGCGGCTCTCGGTAATTATCTGCAGGGCAGACTTATGCTCACGGTTACTATGAACGCAATTCAGAATATTCGTAACGATCTTTTCACCAAGCTTCAGACCTTACCGGTCAGATATTTTGACGGTAGACCGACAGGTGAGCTGATGAGCAGATTTACCAATGATGTTGATAATATTGACGTTATGTTGAGTAATTCCTTAACGTCAATCGTCAGCGGATCCATTAGCCTTATAGGTACCTTTTTGTTTATGCTTACAACGAACGTATGGCTCACGGTTGTAACCGTCGTGTTCGTGCCTCTTCTGATATATGCTGTTGGCATTATCGGAAAGAACTCCGCGAAGTATTACGGAGCCGGCCAGGCGGCGCTTGGCGCAGTTAATGGATATATTGAGGAGACGATCAGCGGTCAGAAGGTAATTAAAGTCTTCAATCATGAGGATGAGTGCGTAGAGGAGATGGAGCTTATAAATGAGGACCTTAGATACAAGCACGAGAAGGCTCAGTTCTGGGGCGGTGTAACAGGTCCTATAATGCACAACATCAGCCTCATATCCTACGCTGTTACTCTTGGCGTAGGTGGTATCCTTATAGTTACTACCGCATTTACTCCGGGTGAGCTTTCCGCCTTTGCTAACTATTCCAAACAGTTTTCAATGCCTATAAATCAGCTTTCAATGCAGGTTTCTACTCTGTTTGCAGCTTTAGCAGGCGCAGAGCGGGTATTTAATATTATCGACGAGACACCGGAGACAGATGACGCTGATGATGCTATTACAGATGAGATTAAGGGTCACGTAATAATGAATAACGTAACCTTTGGCTACAATCCCGATAAAACGGTGTTGAAAAACATCTCTCTATACGCAAAACCGGGTCAAAAGATTGCCTTTGTCGGCTCGACCGGCGCCGGAAAAACCACGGTTACAAATCTTCTTAATCGCTTTTACGATATAGAGGAGGGAGAGATCACGATAGACGGCAAGCCGCTGAAATCATTCAGACGTGATCATCTACGCAAAAATATAGCTATGGTTTTGCAGGATACTCATTTATTTACCGGAACTGTAATGGAGAATATTCGATACGGCAGACTGGACGCAACGGATGAAGAGGTTATTGCCGCTGCAAAAACAGCTAGCGCGCACAGCTTTATCACGAGACTTGAGAACGGCTACGACACCGTGCTTGAGGGTGACGGAGCAAATCTTTCGCAGGGGCAGCGTCAGCTGCTTAATATTGCGCGTGCCGCTCTTTCCAAAGCGCCTATATTGGTTCTTGATGAAGCAACCTCCTCTGTTGATACCAGAACAGAGAGACACATTGAGCGCGGTATGGATCGACTTATGAAGGACAGAACGACGTTTGTTATAGCTCACAGACTGTCAACGGTCCGTAACGCTAACGCGATCATGGTTCTTGAGCGCGGCGAGATAATAGAACGGGGAACTCACGACGATCTCGTGGCGATGAAGGGAAGATATTACGAGCTCTATACAGGAAAGAAGGAGCTTGATTAAACTACATCCTGATGAGTTTAATGTAAATCAAGTCGTGTCACGTTGAATCGCGATTGCGTTTTTCTAAGCAGATACTTTACTGTAAATATGGTTGCTTTTAACCGGATTTCAATATCCACATAATTAAAGCACCCAAGGGGAATTCCCTTGGGTGCTTTAATTAATAATCTGTAATATATAATGATTTTACCGTAAAGGTTGCGGTTTGAGCTTCGCCATCTCTCAAATATTCCACGGTAACCGTTTGACCCTCGCGGGCGTAAAGCATAAGATCTATTATGTGGTGGAGCCTGGTGACGTCCTTCGATCTTTCGCTAACGGTGATCCTCACTATCTCGTCACCGACCTCCAGAACACCGCTTGCGGCATAGCCGTCGGAGACTTGTGTTACGGTGATGGTCTCGTCTTTTCTTATTACACCTGCTTCACTGTCGTAATAAGTCGAGTAGCCGGATGCTGCCAGCGTTACACCTAACAGTACACGCTTTACCGCGCTTGTCTCCTTGCCGTAGCAATTATCGATTATATTATCGGCTACAGCCGCGGCAACGCTCGATGGAATAGCATAGCCGATATTCTCTATAGAGGAGCTGGTGATCTTTGCGTTCACGATTCCAACAAGCTCGCCGTCAAGATTGTACATTCCACCGCCGGAATTGCCTGAGTTAATAGCTGTATCAGTTCGTATTACTCTGAAGGTAGCATCTCCGCTTCCGTCAGAAGATGACATTGTGATATATTCAGAATCAACGCTGACTATACCTTCCGTAACGGATATTCCGCCAAGATTGGTGCTTGAAGGATTTCCTATCGCGAGTGTGTGCTGACCGGGAACGAGATCATCTGAATCTCCCACCTTGACTGCAGCCGCAGCGCCGGTTGCGATCGCGTTTTGCAGCACCTCAGAGCTATCAACACGAAGTACGGCAATGTCATACGCGCTTGATCCTCCGACAAAATACGCGCTGATGGCGTATTGTTGGCTTTCCATACCGTAAAGATATAGGAATATACTGTCGCTTATGCCGTCCGAGGTAAGTGACGCGTTGTTATATACAACGTGATAATTAGTTATAATGAAGGCGCTACCGTTATCCTCCAGCCTGTAAATAACGCCGGAGCCTGTTGTGTAGTACGTCTTGACTGTAGGTGTAGGAGACCAGAAGGAATTGCCTCCGGTTTGCACCTCAAAGGAGCAATAAACGCTTACCGCGCTTCGCAGTCCTGCTGCGGAGGCATACGCCGTATTTCCCTTGTCTCCGTTTATAGTTATCTCGTTGCTAGTAACGTCGTAGTAGTTGTCACCGCTCAGGTCGGGGAAAGATAAATAACCGCAGGATGTCATCGAGAAAAGCAAAACGGTCGCACAAATAAATGTGATCAGCCTTATACCCGTTTTTTTCATAAAAAGTTGTCCTTTCTGGTTTATGTAATAAGGATTATATCACTTAAACTTTAAATGACGTCTAAAGAGCGGTTAACTGTCTGTTATGAAAATGTAAATAATATAAAAACAGGGAGGCTTAATTACAGAGTAGCTGCCATGACAGCCTTTATAGTATGCATTCTGTTTTCCGCTTCTTCGAAGACGATTGATTGCTCAGATTCGAACACCTCGTCGGTAACTTCCATTTCGTTAATACCGAATTTAGCGTTTATCTCAGCGCCGATCTTTGTTTTAAGATCGTGGAATGCAGGCAGACAGTGCATAAATACGGCGCTTTTGCCCGCTATACTCATTGCTGCGGAATTGACCTGGTAAGGAGAAAGCTCGCGTATACGCTCCTCCCAAACCTCGTCCGGTTCTCCCATAGAGACCCAAACGTCTGTATAGACTACGTCAGCGCCCTTGAGTGCTTTTGCAACGTTATCCTCAAGATTGATACTGCCTCCGCTATTCTTGGATATTTCTTTGCATTTATCAACAAGAGACTGATCGGGGAAATATTTCTTCGGAGCGCAAGCAACGAAGTCCATTCCCATCTTTGCACAGCCTACCATAAGGGAGTTGCCCATATTATATCTTGCATCACCCATATATACGAGCTTGATACCGCGCAGCTTGCCGAAACGCTCCTTTATGGTCAGAAAATCTGCGAGAATCTGAGTCGGATGGAATTCATTAGTAAGACCGTTCCATACCGGTACAGCGGAATATTTAGCCAGATCTTCAACGATCTCCTGGCCGAATCCTCGATATTCTATACCGTCATATATAGACGAAAGAACCCGTGCGGTATCCGCTATACTCTCCTTTTTTCCTATCTGAGAAGCTGTAGGATCCAGATAAGTTACGTGCATGCCAAGATCGTAGGCAGCAACCTCAAAGCTGCATCTGGTTCTGGTGCTGGTCTTCTCAAATATCAGAGCGATATTCTTTCCCTCGCAGAGCTTATGGCTGATACCTTTTTTCTTTTTTTCTTTAAAATCGGCGGCAAGGTCAATAAGAGCTCCAATTTCATCTCCGGAAAGATCCAGAAGCTTTAAAAAATCCTTACCCTTCAAAAAATTTACGTTATTCATTGGTGTATTACTCCTTTAAGTCATCCATAGTCAAACGCCTGGATAGGTTGAGGTTAAGTCTCGATAATTTTTAAATTCTCCGGGATTAAACCGAAATGGCTACAGAGACCTTGATAGATATTTTTCTCTTTTTCTTAATTAATATACGTGATCTGCAGCTGATTATACAAGCGCAAGTCATATGCTGTTCATCTTAATAAAATCATATGACAGATCGCATCCGTAAGCAACAGCGCTGCCGCAACCGTCACCAAGCTTCAGAACGATAGTAACCTCATCCTCTGATAAGATCTCTTTAGCAAAATCCTCAGAGAAGTTCACACCCACACCGCTATAGCAAACGGGGATCTCGCCCTTTCCCGAAACGAAGGAGATATCGAGCTTTGAAACGTCAGCATCGGTATCGGTGCAGCCGACAGCGGTGATTATACGTCCCCAATCCGCAAGGGAGGAGAACATCGCGCATTTAACGAGAGATGAGGAAACAACGCTTTTTGCCACCTTTTTAGCGCATGCATTGTTTTTGGCACCGATAACGGAGCAAGCGATTAACTTTGTAGCTCCTGATGAGTCTGCCGCGATTTTTTTACATAGATTTAAAGAAACTGAATTCAGCGCAGCGGTGAATTCGGAATAAGCCTTACCTTTTTTTGCAATAGGAGGATTTTTTGACATGCCGTTTGCCATTATAGCTATCATATCGTTTGTGGAGCACTCGTCGCTAATGCTCAGCATACTAAATATTTTACGTACACTCTCTTCCAAAGCAGACGACAGTAATTCGGATGAAATATCGCAGTCAGTTGTAATAAATACGAGTCTTGTTGCATTATTCGATTCTGACATATTAGATCCGCAGAAGGTTCCGCCGATACGGCAGATCTGACCGCCTATCTCAAAGCTTACGGAAAAACCGTTATCGTCTTTATTTTGTATTGTTGCATCTATTGTAGCTTTATTATCGATATCCTTGAGGGTACTGACAAGCGCGGAGGCAGATGCCGTGATCGGATCTATCGACATTGACTTACCGATGGCGCCGGTTGAAGCAACTATAACGTTGCTTTTTGCTATTTTTAATTCTTCAGCGATAAGGGCGCAAGTTTCCTTGGCGACCTCTATTCCGTTTTTATTACACGAGTTTGCGTTTCCGCTATTGCAGATAATTGCCTGAGCCCTACCGTTTGAGAGGTTATCTCTTGTAACTGTGATCGGAGCAGCTTTTATCCTGTTAGCTGTGTACGTAGCCGCGGCGTTTGACAGCTTTTTGGAGTATATCAGCACAAGATCCTTTTTATCGCTGTTTTTTGCAATTCCGGAATAGATATCCGCTCTGAGAAATCCAATAGGAGCGCATACGCCTCCTTCAATAACGTTAATAGCCATAATTACTAAATCCTCCGATCAAGTTATCTCGTCTTATTGCTACAGAGTTTTCCGTAGCATAATGTACTTATGATTGCTATGTGAGTGATCTAAGTGATACCGGGATGCTATAGCCGAAGAGAGTCGAACGCATACGCTCTGCGGCGAGCAATTTTTGCGTCTTTGGGCAAATCTCGTCTTGCAAGATCGGCATCTTGCTTCAACTCGCTTTGACTAAATCCATTAAAAATTACGACGCCGGAGGGTGCTT
>JAFTSU010000025.1 GCA_017467105.1 Clostridia bacterium | reverse complement strand
TTAACCGATGCGGGAAGATGAGCGTCAAGCTCCTCTGCAGCCCAAGGACAGTCGAGAAGGAAAGTTCCGCCGGGCTTAACATCGCTTATCATATCGTACTTGGTAAGATATGCGTTGTTGTGGCAAGCAACGAAGTCAGCCTTATTGATATAGTAAGAGGACTTGATGGGGCTATCACCGAAGCGAAGGTGCGAGATGGTGATACCGCCGGTCTTCTTGGAGTCATACTGGAAGTATGCCTGAATGAACTTGTCGGTGTGGTCACCGATGATCTTGATAGAGTTCTTGTTTGCACCAACGGTACCGTCGCCGCCGAGACCCCAGAACTTGCACTGGATCATATCGGTGGGAGCGGTGTCGGGAGCGGGCTTCTCGTCAAGAGAAAGACCGGTAAGATCGTCTACGATACCAACGGTGAAGTGATTCTTCATCTCGCCTGCCATGTTCGCGTATACTGCGAAGATAGAAGCGGGAGTGGTATCCTTAGAGCCGAGACCGTATCTACCGCCGAGAACCTTAACGCCGCATCTGCCAACCTCGTTGAGAGCTGCGATAACGTCGAGGTAAAGGGGCTCGCCAAGAGAGCCGGGCTCCTTGGTTCTGTCAAGAACGGAGATGACCTTTGCGCTTGCGGGAATTGCTTCAGCAAGCTTTGCAGCAACGAAGGGTCTGTAAAGTCTTACCTTAACGAGACCAACCTTTTCACCCTTAGCAAGAAGGTAATCGATAACCTCCTCTGCAACGTCACAAACAGAGCCCATAGCTACGATAACTCTGTCAGCGTCGGGTGCGCCGTAGTAGTTGAAGAGCTGGTAGTTGGTGCCGAGCTTTGCGTTAACCTTGTCCATATACTCCTCTACGATCGCGGGAAGAGCGTCATAGTAGGGGTTGCAAGCCTCTCTGTGCTGGAAGAAGATGTCGCCGTTCTCAGCAGAGCCGCGAAGCGCGGGAGTCTCAGGGTTAAGAGAACGGTTGCGGTATGCGCTGACAGCGTCCCAATCAACCATTTCAGCCAGATCCTTGTAGTCCCAGGAAGCGACCTTCTGGATCTCGTGAGAGGTACGGAAGCCGTCAAAGAAGTTAAGGAAGGGTACTCTGCCCTTGATGGTAGCCAGATGTGCAACAGCGCCAAGATCCATAATCTCCTGCGCGTTGGTCTCTGCCATCATTGCGAAGCCGGTCTGACGGCACGCGTAAACGTCGGAATGGTCACCGAAGATGTTAAGAGCGTGGGAAGCAACGCATCTTGCGGATACGTGAATAACGCAAGGAAGAAGCTCGCCGGCGATCTTGTACATATTGGGGATCATAAGAAGCAGACCCTGAGAAGCGGTATAGGTGGTGGTAAGCGCACCTGCTGCAAGAGAGCCGTGAACAGCGCCTGCAGCGCCTGCCTCTGACTGCATCTCAACAACCTTAACGTTCTCGCCGAAGATATTCTTCGCGGGCTCGCCGAAGATGTTCTTGTTGGATGCTGACCAGGAGTCAGTAACCTCAGCCATAGGGCTGGAGGGAGTGATGGGGTAGATGGCAGCTACTTCCGTAAATGCGTAAGACACATGAGCGGCAGCGGTGTTACCATCCATTGAAACTTTTCTTCTTTCAATCATTTGTGGATAGCCTCCGTATAAAAAAATTTAATAATAAACACGTAAATCGGGGTAGGAGATCAAATCCCCGTCAAACCCCATTGTATTATAGCACCAAATTATAGAAAAGTAAAGAGCTTTTAAAAAGTTTATTAATTTTTTAACAATCCTTAGCCTATGATCACTCAGTTTTAGTGCAGTATGACAAAGATCATCCCAAAAGCCGATCGGACAGCTGATTTTGCGCGTCGAAACGGGTGGGTCGACGGTCAACACGGTAACGTTCGGATCATTTGCCGAATTTCCGCACTGCCCTGTCAAGCAGCGGCACAGCGGCGGCAATCAGCAGCAGCACGAGCGCGCCGACGAGAAATATCTCGGGAGCCGGACAGTATTCGGTGGTCATTATATCAGCACCTACGTCCTCTACTACGTCCTCCAGCCTTATACCGCGAAGCTTATTGATACCGTTGCCGATGGCAGGTCCTATCAGCATAGGAATAAGAACGCTGAACACCATTCTGACACCCTGCAGCTTACCTACAGCGCCCTCTGGAGTATAGTCGCGGACGGTTGAGCCCGTCAGAGCGCCGAGGAAAATATTTCCGCATATCATAACGAAGCCGGATATTCCGAAAACGAGAAGCGCCACAGTCTTGTTACCGGCGGGAGCGAGATACATACCGAAAAGTCCTAGGGACATAACGGCTGCCGCAACGTAAAGAAGCTTCACCTTGCTTACTCTGTCAGACAGCGCGCCAAGCTTGATATTGACAGCGGCGCCGAGTATGATCGCAGCGCCGAATACCACGCTGTACTCTATTACGGAGAAGCCGAGATAGGTTTTCATATAAATGATGAGGTACGGCATAAACACCTGAGTCGCAACACCGTATATGAGAACCACGATAAGCGTCAGATAGAGCGGCGCGTATGCCTTTATAACGGATGGTCTGAAGCCGTAAAGGATATCTCCGAGAGTACCGGAGCGCTCCATACCGGGATCATCTCTTATGATGAAAATGCCGACGATACCGACGGCTGAGATAACCGCGCCAAGCCCGATAAAGAGCCATTTATATCCAACAAGGGAAACAAGAATACCGAAGCCTCCCGCAACGATCAGCATAGCAATGAGGGGAAGAATTGAAATTATGCTTTCTATTCTTCCGCGTATCTCGGATCTTGTGTTATCCGTAACCCAGGCATTGAAGGCAGCGTCATTTGACGTGGAGCCGAAAAGGGTCATAACGCAGTCGCCAATTATAGCGAGTGTCAGAGCCACAGCAATGGATTGGGTTGCATCCGTGTTAAAAACTGAAGCCACGAGCTCGGGAGAAAGGCAGCCGAACAGAGCAACAGTCACGCCCCAGACGGCATATCCCCATCCGATAAACGATCGCCTGTTTCCCACCTTGTCGGAAATCACTCCGGCAATTAACGTCACCACCGTTGCGGTAATGCCCGAAAGCTGCACCATCAGGGTAACGGTATCAAGATTCGGCGCTATGGTATCGAAAACGAAAAGATTGAAGTACATATTTTCCACAGACCAGGCAAGCTGACCAACCGTGCCAAAGAGCAAAAGTATCAGCCATTTTGATTTTGGGAAAAGCTCGTTAATTTTTTTCATATTTTTCTCCTTCGCAAATTGCGTTGTATTTCAATTTGTAATTTGTATTTTGCTCATTGCTAAGCACTCGCTGATATCCGATAAAAGCGCTAATATGCCTCACCCGTGTTAAGTTATTCCCATTTGATTTTATTTTCAGAGGAAACGCCGTAGCCGCGGCGGTAATCTCTCGGCGATTCTCCCATAAGAGAGCTGAACGCTTTGCCAAAGGCGGAAACGGAGCCGTATCCCGACAGCCTTGCGACCCGCTTGATCGGTTCGTTCGTTGTACGCAGCAGCTTGCAAGCATGCTTTATGCGAAGCTCGGTCAGATACGAAAGTATCGTTTTCCCGGCGTATTCCTTAAAGAGCCTGCACAAATAAAACTCACTGATATAGAATTTCTCGGAAAGGGCGTTAATATTCACGCTCTCCGTATAGTGATTATCAAGATACTCAAGTATTCCGGACATTCTGTCCAGGGTTGGATTTGCTACAGCCATAATATCTCCGTCACACCTCTCGGAGAGCAATAGATATATCATCCGTATCACCGCCGAAAGAGCCTCTATGCCTTGCTCGTCGGAATTAATAGAATGAAGAAGTATCATTGCCTCGGAGTCGATCTCCGCTCTCTTCTGCGGATCCGGTCTGACGATATGAAGTCCGTTTTCTATTCTCTTTTCTATATTTATGGGAAGGACGGACGGGTCTATAGATGCGGTAAATCGGGTATAAGTATCGTTGTTTACGTCAAGAGTCCTATGCTCGATGCCCGGGGATATAAGAAATATGTCTCCCGGTATCAGATGATAAAATCTGTCACCCACCAAAAGATAACGCTCACCATCGGTAATATAGTACAGCTCATAGCAGGAATGGGAATGGCACCTAGGCATATTATTACCCCGTATAGAGCTGTAATTTACCGCTACCACCTGCGAGCTTTTACCGTAATCCAGCACCATTCTCATAGCATTTTCCCCTTTACTCCCAAAACAAACTCAAGCGTTGACCGTCTCAATCGCCTTACATACGTTATCATAGCACAAAACAGAGCAATATTCAAGCACTTTAGGTTATTTTAATAATCAAATTAGCAAATTTTGCTCATTTTCTTCTGTTATAATAGGACTTGATGAGCAGATCTGCCGACCGCGCCTTCAGGGCAAAAGAAGCAAGCTGCCACCGATACATTAAGGGAGCGGTAAAAAGCACCGATTAAAGAACCATGAAGAATCCAATGACATCCAAACATTTCACACGCGTAACAGACGGAAAGAGCGGCGTTCCGCACTACGTTCTGACAACAAAAATGACCGAGTATCAGCAGGGCTTCTATTTTGTTAACAACTCTATGACGCTCGACGGCAGATATCTGTGGTTTTACGCGATCCCAAATCCCGTATACACTCCATTTGACAGAAACCTGGGATACGTGGACTTCCTTACGGACGAGGTAGTTATTTGCTATGACGCTCTGGCGGAAAGCTCCTCACCATATGTTGATGCGGAGACCGGTGACATTTACTTCACAAGGGGCAAGAATATGTACAAGAGAGAGCCGGGCAAGGACAAGAAGGCGTTCAAGCTATGCACCGTGGATATCCCGGGCTACGTCAGAAATCTTGCCTGCCACCTCTCAAGGCTGTCGGACAAGAAGAGCTTTTTCCTTGACATAGGCAGAGACGATTTCGGTTTTATACAAGGAACTATCGACACCGAAAGCGGAGTGTTCACAAAGTGGGGCGAAACTCCTTTAACAGCAAATCACGGTCAGATTAATCCTAAAAACGACAATCTCGCTCTCTACGGCATCGACTCCGGCGATGATCTTCGTACCGGCAGAGTATTCGGCGTGCCCTTCAGCGAGGAGGGATATCTGCAGAGAATGTGGACGGTAGACAGTGAGGGCAATCGCACAATGCATCCACCGAGAGATAACTACGCAACGCACGAGTGGTGGAGTGCTGACGGAAAGAAGATCTACTACGTCAACGATATGGGTATACAGCGCAAGAATCTGACTACGGGAGAGCATATCTGCGTACATGAGTGCTATCCCTGGCACGCTCACACGACCGCTGACGAAAGCTACTACGTTTACGACGAAAAGGTGCTGGACAGATACGGCGGCAGATGGTTCAGAGGCTGCCCCGCTGCCGTCAGATTTTACAATAAGGTAACGAACAAGGAGATCACAGTCGTTTCCGAAATGTCGGAGAACGACTTCTCCCCCGCAAACCAGGCAACCTATCACATAGACCCGCACCCAAGATTTTCGGATAACGAGAAATGGATCATTTTTACAACCACGGAGCTTGGCGGGTGTGATCTTGCCGTTGCATCCGTTGACGAGCTCATCGAGCTAACAAGATAATTGCAAAAATCGGCTCAAAATGCCAGAAAATGTAAATAATAATAGTCATATTAGATATATTGCGCACAAATAATCACTTATCAAATAACAATTCTGTAAATACAAAAAAGGAGAATTAGTATGTACATAGGATATTACAAAAATCCCAAGATCAGCTATCACCGTATGGGCTCGGATCTCCCCCTCCCTCCCACAGAAGAGAAGGAAGGCTGCAAGGTCTGGCATTGGAAGAAACTGCACAACTCCGCCCTTGACATAAGAATCGCCCTTGAGGAAAAATGCTTCGTCGGTTCCGTTTCCCTTCCATTTGATGAACTTACCAAGGTATATAAGGTAGAGGTCATTGCGGACGGAAGAACCGTTGGAGTTTATGCCGCAGAGACAAATTCCTACTCGACCGGCGAGATAAGCGTGGCGGTTGGAGAAGTACTTAGCTCCTTCACCGTCAGAATTTACAATGCTATCAGTATTGTCACCCTCTCGGATATTCGTATTTCCGTGGCTATGGATGACGGCAAGCCTGTTATCTGGCCAACTCCGAAAAGCGTAAGCTGGGGAGAAGGCTCTGTCTCTCCGGGCAATATTTCCGATAGCGAAAACGATACGGAAAAATGCGCCGCTAATATTCTTGATGAATCTCTCTACCTCAGATTCGGCAGATGCGTCCTTCAAAGCGAAGGAGCTCCCATCACCCTCAAGCTTGACGAGAGCTATCCAAAGGAAAGAATTACCGTGTCGGTTAATTCCGCTCGAATAATCGTAGCAGCGGGCTGCAGGCTTTCCCTGCTCCGCGCCGCTTGCATACTCGCAACGGTTGCAAATTCCGACGGCACCGTACCCGTTATGGAGCTCGACGATACACCCACGTGCGAGATGCGCGGCTTCCACCTCGGCATACCCGCAAGGCGTAATATTGAGTTTAACAAGAAGCTCTACCGCTTCGTTCTGCTTCCTCTTGGCTACAATCAGATATTTATGCAGTTCTGCGGCGGTATGAGATACGATCGTCACCCGGAGATAAGCGAGGCATGGCTCAACGCAAACCGCAAGGCAGCGGAGGGCAAGCAGCCCAGGATCGCCCACGATTATATGGGAGCCGAGGGCGAGGTTCTTGAAAAGGATGAGGTGCGCGACCTCGTTGATTATGCAAAGGAGCTTGGCTTCGAGATCATACCCGAGGTGCAGAGTCTGGGCCACGTGCAGTATTTGACCAACGCCCACAAGGAGATCAGCGAGATAGACGATAACGAGAAGCAGGTAGATGACGAAAGAGAAGAGGATCTTCGTCCGGCAGACTTTTATCCTCACTGCTATTGCCCCTCAAACGAGGAAAGCTATAGGCTGATATTTGACATCATAGACGAGGTCATCGAGGTTGCCAGACCCGAGAGATATCTTCATATCGGTCACGACGAGGTATATCATCTCGGACTCTGCTCCAAGTGCCGCGGCAAATCCCACGCGGAGCTGTTCGTCGGCGACGTTATGCGCCTTTATAACTACCTTAAGGAAAAGGGACTTGGCACTATGATGTGGGGAGATATGCTTCAGCCGGTTACCAAGTACGATACCAAGGCATCTATCGACATGCTGCCAAAGGATATTATCCAGCTTGATTTCATATGGTATTTCCATCCCGGAAAGGATATAGAGACAAATCTTCTTGAAAAGGGATATACGGTGCTGGCGGGAAATCTGTATTCCTCCCATTATCCCAGATACAGAAAGCGTATGCTTCAGCCGGGAATGAATGGTGGTCAGATCTCTACCTGGTGCGCGCTCAGCGAGTACGCTTACGGCAAAAAGGGTAAATTCTGGGATACCACCTACACAGCACAGATGCTTGCCAATCCCGAACTGTATGACGATGATATGAGATGGGTATACAGCCACGTTATCTCAAAGCTCATTCAGCCACTGCAAAGAGATATTATCAGAGGAAAATACAGCCCTGAGGGTTGGGAGAGAAAAGCAGTTAAAATGCCTAAAAAACACGACACGTCCCTGCCCATAGAGCTGCTTGTAAATAGAAAATGTGCTACCTTGGCGGATGGAATAAACGTGAAAGTGGGTGCTTGCTACGAAAGACTTGCCATAGAGCACACCACGAAAAACATAGGCATCAGAGAGCCTTGGGTTCCTCTTACGGTATCAGGCTACTATACCGTAAACTATGCGGACGGTGATAGCATATCCTTCCCTGCCGAGTATGCCGGAGGAGTACAGCACCTGAAGCGCCGCTACGGCGAGCCTTTTCTTGAGTGGGCTCACAGACATACAGGCTATTCGGGTACCTGGTTCTCCGATCCCACCCTTGAGATATGCGACAGTCACGGTGAGAGGATTCTGTTGACAGAGTACATCTGGGAAAACCCACACCCCGAAAAGAAAATCGCGTCCGTCTCCTACAAGGCGGCAGAGGATGATTTCACAGAGGTCGTTATCACGGGAATCTCAGGCTTAAACAGAGCAAAATGATACACGGGTATGCCATAAAGCATCTTTTTTAACAACATCAATAAAACTTGTAAATTACCTAAAACATCTTTTTTAACAACATCAATACAACTTATAAATATACCTAAAGCGCCCCTATATCTTAAAGTAGGGGCGTGGGTGGTTATTAATGCGAAAATGACAAAGTCAACCGTAATTAATGAAAGCGCGGAGAAACGGTACAGGATAGCCTACGTTATCGAGGCTGCGTGTGAAAATCTGGTATATGCCTTCGGAAGTGGCGTTTACATAGCGAGGATAGCATCCGAAATCGGCATTTCCGACTCCCTTACGGGTGTTTTAAGCTCGTTGGTAAGTCTGGGATTTGCATTTCAGATAACGTCAGTTTTTTTGAAAAAAGGGGGGCGAGTTAAAAATTCCGTAGTCACGCTGCACCTATTAAACGAGGTACTGTTTGTTCTGATGTACCTTTTGCCTATATTCAGTATTCCGCGAGGAGCTAAGGCGATTCTCTTCGGTGCTCTGCTCCTCTTAGGCCACGCCGCGATGAACGCGTCTATACCAAGCAAGACCGCGTGGATGATGAGCTTCGTTACCCCTGATAAGCGAGGAAAATTTACCGCGCGAAAGCATATCGTGCTGCTTATAAGCGGTACTGCCGTTACTTACGTTGCAGGAGTTCTCTTCGACTTCTTTGACAGCCGCGGCAACGTTACGGCAGCATACGTGACTATTGGTGTCGGTATGCTTCTGATAGCGATAACGCATACTGCGGCTTTAGTATATGTAAAAGAGCACGCAGAGAGTGAGGACGCACCCCGACAGTGCGGAGAGTTAAAGAGCGTACTGTCTGACAAAAGGCTTATGAGAATAATATTGCTCTTCGTCCTACTGTCAATCGCGCAGAATGCGACTATTCCCTTCCTCGGCAGCTATCAAATAAGCGAGCTCGGTTTTTCTATGACGCTGATCTCGGTCATAGCCGCAGTCGCATCCGTCTGCAGAATGCTTGCCGAGGCGCCAATGGGAAGGTATGCAGACCGAAGCTCCTTCTCCTCAATGATGCGCGTGTCAGTACTGATATATCTAATCGCTATGGTGGCTATAGTGTTCACCAATACCTCAAACGGTAAGCTTCTTTTTCCTATATACGCCATTCTTCAGAATATCGCATCTGCAGGAGTTACGAGCTGTGGCATAAATCTGATATATGAGCATTCGTCAGACAAAAACCGGACTGCAGCCATGGCTCTGCGCGGAACGCTGTCGGGAGCAATCGGTTTTTTGACAACACTACTGATCAGTCCTCTCGTAGACCTCATACAAAAATCAGGATTATCTCTTTTCGGTGTGCCGGTATACGCCCAACAGATATTGGCGCTGATCAGTGCGGCAATATTCGGAGTTATGCTGATAGTACTCATAAGGTCCGGTTCAAAGGCTTCGGAGAACCTCGGTAAATAGACAAAGAGGGACAGTGGCGCAAGCTGCCGCGCGGTGCCAAGCGGTTGCCTCATATTCAAGCAATTAAAAAATAACAAATTAAAAAATTCACTTTTGCTATAAGGAGCGAGATCAAGCCTTGATCTCGCTCCTTTGTTTTTCTTAATTCACGCAGATCGCAACAAACAACGCATTTTTTCGTTTTCAAATAACAGAAAATAGCAATTCTTGCTCACAATTATCTGTTATAATATGATTAAAAACTCACAAGAGGTAAAATCATGACTGCACGCGAGCTGGCGATTCTATCCTGCGAAACTATGATGAAAAAATTTGAGGCAAAAGATCTCCCGCCCATCAGAAAATTCCACTACCATCAGGGCGTTTTTCTGTCGGGAATGCTGCACACCTATCATCTCACCGGTGATGAGAGGTATTACCAATACGCAAAGGATTGGGTCGACTCCCTGCTTGGAGAGGATGGACTCCCCTGCGATATGGACACCACAGCTCTCGACGATCTGCAGCCGGGTATTCTTCTCTACGAGATGTATGAAAAATCCGGAGACGATAGATACAAGAGGATACTCGATAAGATCATATACCATATAGATCGCTGGCCAAAGAGTGAGGAGGGCGGCTTCTTCCACAAGGATAACGGCAGAAGCGCGAATATGTGGCTGGACGGAATGTATATGGGCGGTCCTGTGACCGTGGAATACGGCGTGAGATTTAATCGTACGGACCTTTTCGACGAGGTTCACAAGCAAATGTCCCTGATGCGCGACAGAATAACCGATAACGAAACCGGACTTATGTATCACGCATACGACCAAACGAAAAAAGCCGTATGGGCAGATAAGGAAACGGGACGCGCTCCACACTTTTGGGGACGTGCTATGGGCTGGTACGCGGTGGCTATGTTTGAAATCGCAGAGCTGTTGCCAAAAAGCTACGCAAAGCGAGAAGAATTTATTGAAAAAGGAAAGGAGCTGCTCGAGGCGCTATTCAAATATCAGGACGAAAAAACGGGACTCTGGTATCAGGTAATCGATAAGACCCGTGACGCAGAAAATTGGCACGAGACCTCGTGCTCCTGTCTGTTTCTCTATGCGCTGTGCATGGCAATCAGGATGGGTGTATTTGAGAAAAACAAGGTCCAAAGTATCGCCGTCAAAGCCTTTGAGGGTATAAAGACAAAGCTGATTTTCGGAGAGGATAATTATCTCGGCGTGGGAGGTGTGTGCATCGGCACGGGCGTTGGTGACCTTCCGCATTATTACGGTAGACCGAGAAGCGAAAACGATCTGCACGGAGTCGGCGCATTTCTATTGATGGCGTGCGAATACTCCGCGGTTTTCGATAACGAATAAGCTTTCAAGCGCCGAATATCCCTAGGCAACGATACTAAAGCGCGATCATTGAAAACAAACTATAAATGCAGTAGTACAACTAAGCAAAAATGGTTCAGAATACCGATATTTGACAATAATAATTTACATATTTGGGTGAAAAAATGAAAACTCCACAAACCTCCAAACACTTCAGACGCGTCGTCGATAAACTTACCGGAGTCCCTTATTATGTACTGACAACGAGATGTACGGTCTATCAGCAGGGCTTCTATTTTGTAAACAATTCCATGACACGTGACGGCAGATACCTATGGTTTTACGCTGTGGAAAACCCGGTATACTCCACCTCGGACCGAAATTTAGGTTACGTAGATTTCCTGACCGACGAGATCGTTATTTGCTACGATTCTCTCTTCGACGACGCATCTCCGTACGTAGACGCCGATAGCGGAGAGGTATACTTCACTCGCGGAAAATCAATATACAGAAGACGGCCGGGAAGGAGTGAGAAAGCAGAAAAGCTTTGCACCGTAAAAATTGACGGATACGTCGAATTATTAGCCACACACTTGACAAGGCTGTCCGACGGATACAGCTTCCTTTTAGATGTAAGGAAAAAGGACTTCGGCTTCACCCTTGGTACAGTGGATATTCGAACCGGAGTATTTACAGAGTGGTCAAGTGTGGATATATGCACGAACCACGCTCAGATCAATCCCAAGTGCGACACACTCGCCCTCTGCGCCTGCGACGGATGGCGAGATCTTCAAGGCAACTATCACCGCATCCCCTTTGACGAAAAGGGCAACTATATGCGCCTTTGGACCGCGACGAAGGATGGAGGGCGTATGATGTATCCCGCAATGCACAACTACGCAACTCACGAGTGGTGGTCTGATGACGGAAAAAAGATATACTATTGCTGTGACGGACACGGCATATACGGCATAGATATTACAACCGGCGAGAATATAACGATTCTTGATTGCGTCGACCCTTGGCACGCACATTGTACGAAGGACGAGGATCTCTTCGTATATGATGAGAAAAAGCTGGAGAGATACGGCGGAAGGTGGTACCGCGGTTGCCCCGCCGCCTTGAATTTCTTAAACAGAAGAACGGGCAAGCACCTCGTCGTTATCGCCGAGATGAGCGAAAATGGTCACACCCCGGAAAATCAGAACGATTACCACATAGATCCACACCCAAGATTTACGGAAAACGAAAAATATATAGTCTTTTCCACCACAGAGCTTGGCGGCTGCGACCTTGCCATCGCTGTAGTTGATGAGCTTGTGGAAATGACAAGCTGACACAGCGACAGCCTCAATTTAATCAGCGCTTATACAAGAGTTTATCCGTTGCTTAAATGCTTTAACAACTATTCGTAATATAACGAAATACAGGTGTTATGCAGGGCGTTAGCTATTTGCTTCCAATTGTTGCTTCTCGGAATAATATACAGTAAAATCCTTGAAATTCTATAACAAAACAATGATAATCCATTTAAAATGGACCGAAAAGAGGTAGAAATGAAATACGTTGTAGACCATGATCTGCATATACACACCTTTCTTTCAAGCTGCTCGAGAAACCCAAAGCAAAACCCGGAATTCCTACTCGAATACGCCAGAGAAAACAATCTCAAGAGGATCTCTGTAACCGATCATTTCTGGGATGACGCGATGGGAGAAGCATCAAGCTGGTACAAAAAGCAGAATTTTGCTCATATAAGCGCTATCCTTCCTCTGCCAAAGACTGCCGACGTAGAATTTCTTTTCGGCTGTGAGGGAGAGATAAGAAAAGATTTGACCCTTGGTATATCCAAAGAGAACTTAGAAAAGCTTGATATGATAGTAATACCAACCACCCATATGCATATGAAGGGCTTTACCGTTTCAAGCGACGGAAGTGAGAGTTCTGAGGAAAGAGGCAGGCTATGGTGTGACAGGCTGGAGGCTGTTCTTAATATGGATCTCCCTTTCCGGAGGGTTGGAATAGCGCATCTTGCATGCTACCTGATCGATAAGCGATCCGACTCCGATTATATTGCCGCGCTCTCAGCCATTCCCGAGGACAGAATGACTGAGCTTCTCTCAAAAGCGGCAGAGCTTTGCGTCGGTATTGAGCTTAACGCAGATGATATAAGGCTTGGCGAAAAATTCGGAGACCCGATAATGCGAATTTTCAGAAGAGCAAAAGAATGCGGATGTAAATTTTACCTTGGATCAGACTCCCATCATCCCGAGGAATTCCGCGGAGTCATCAATCGATTTGAAAACGTAATTGATGCGCTGTCTCTTACAGAGGACGACAAGTTTATTCCCGCTTGACGCTGTGCAAATTTTAAAAAACAAATTCAAAGAAAATAGCTTCTCATATTACCGAATAATAAATGGAAGTATAGTGGGAATCCGTGGGATTTTTTCCATACAAAAAGCAGAGTATAAAGCTCCGTTTGAGCCTCGTACCCTGCTTCTTTTTTTGAAAAAATAGGATTAGCTTAAATCAAAACAAACCAATTACTTGTCAGTTATTTCAGCATAATGCTATGTATAGTTGTCATTTTCTAAGTTTTAAATATCGGAACGTAATATTACCATATTTAAATAAAGATCAGCAAATACAAGTTATGTCAATCAGTCCAGATACTCTTTTCTGTAGTTAAGACCGAACACAGCAGCCAGATCCTTCAGCTGAGAATCCGTGATACCGTTCTTTATGCCTGCGTTTACGGAAAGCATATAAAGCTGTGCCGCTTTTTCTACAGTCTCGATAAGACCAAACGCCTCGTCAAGATCCTTGCCTACACCGTATATACCGTGAGCAGCCCAAACGCAAAGACGCTCGCGCTTCAGCTTCTCCGCAGTAGCGATACCGATATCGTTAGTGCCGCAAACCATCCAGGGAAGAACAGCTACTCCCTCGGGGAAAACTACGATACTCTCGGTCTGCATCTGCCAGAGCGTTCTTGTGAAGTCACGCTCGGAAAGTGAGTGAACGAGAGACATAGCAATGGTGTTAGTGGGGTGAGTGTGCATAACAACACGGTGATTTGGGTCGATAGCCAGTCTTGCGATATGGCTCATAAGATGAGCGGGAAGCTCGCTCGTAGGTCTGCCGCCGTCGGTATAACCCCAAAGAAGCTCAGCAACGTTTCCTGCCTTGGATATTCTGATTATTCCAAGATTGTACGCGGGATCGTACTGTACGTTTTTGAAGTACTTGCCCGTACCTGTAACAAGGAAGAGCTTGCCTGAAACCTCCGACGCGTCAAAAGACATGGGGATATCGCGGATAACCTTGGTAAGATCAAGATATTCGCCCACCTCAGACTCGTTAAGCAGCACAGAGAGATTGCCGCCGTTGCGCTCGTCCCAGCCGAGCCTGTACAGATTGGTAAGAGTCCTTACCGTTTCCACCATAAAAGGTGCCTCGAGAATATTTTTCATTTTTATCTCCATTCTGCCCTCAGGGCTTTTTATTTTTAGTAAAACGAGAATAATTGTTTACATTATCTCCTTTTTTATATAGATCGGTTGAATTTTCGATCAGTCACTCACCAAAAAAAATCATCTTTTTGACTGAACCGATACCTCGTATGCATCAACCTTTTCTATCCATTCAGTACCTGCCGGTGCGCCGGCCCTTCTGCAGTACTCGTCCCATACGTCTCCGAGAGGAAGAGTCTTGTACTCCTCCGTCAAAGCAAACATATGAGTAAAGTCAGCGTTTTCCTGACAATCGCGAAGCCTTGCGTGAGGAGTGAGAAGAGCAGCAAGGAGCGCCTTCTGGACATTTCTCATACCTATGACCCAAGCGGCAACTCTGTTAATGGACGCGTCGAAATAGTCGAGAGCGATAAATACCCTGTCAAGAGCATTACATCTTACGATCTCCTTTGCGATCTCTCTGGTCTCGTCATCGTATGCTACCACGTGATCTGAATCCCAGCGAACACCGCGAGTAATGTGAAGAGCTATCTTGTCGTTGAATGTAAGAAGAGCGGGGATCTTATCCGAAACAACCTCGGTAGGATGATAGTGACCGTTGTCCATCAGAGGAGTTATACCCTTGATGGTTGAGTAGGAGAGGCAAAACTCGGCGCTGCCTACCGTATATGACTCAAGTCCGATGCCGAACACCTTTGATTCCAGAGTGATATACACCTTTTCCTTATCGTACGGCTCGGCAAGTATCTTATCAAGAGAATCCTTGAAGCGAAGTCTGGGACTGTATCTGTCTGCAGGCACCTCCTTACATCCGTCGGGAATCCAGATATTCATAACGCAGGGTATTCCCGTCTCATTGGCAAAATACTCCGCGATACGTATGCACGCCTTGCCGTGCTCTATCCAGTATTCTCTCACCTTTTCATCCGGAGAAGAAAGAGTAAGATTATCCTTTACCATAGGATGACTGAAGAAGGTGGGGTTAAAGTCAAGACCCATACCGTTCTCCTTGGCGAATTCAACCCAGCGTCTGAAATGACGGGGCTCGATCTTATCTCTGCCAACCGTCTCACCGTCCTCAAAGATCGCGTAGCAGGCGTGAACGTTCACCTTCTTAGATCCCGGGATAAGACTGAAGGCAAGCTTCATATCCGCCATAAGCTCATCGGGAGTAGTAGCTCTGCCGGGGTAATTTCCGGTGGTCTGTATTCCTCCGGAGAGAGCCTCACGGCTATCAAAGCCGATAACGTCGTCACCCTGCCAGCAATGCATAGACACGGGCACACTCATCAGTCTCTCCATAGCAGCCTCGGTATCCAGCCCGAGAGATGCGTATTTTTTCTTTGCGTATTCGTAGCTCGTCATATTATCGTTCCTTTCCTGTTATCTGCCCATTTGTATTTTAAGATTTCCAATGGCAGTCGCCTCTATCGGAAGAGCTATAACTCTCTTGCCGGTATAGCGCTCTGTCAGATCGTTGAGATAAGTATTCTTTGCGCCGCCTCCGACTATGTATATTTCTGAATAGGAGTGACCCGTGTTGAATTCCAGGTCTCTGATAGCGGCATCATAGCAAGACGCAAGGCTGTGATAAGCGCAGTTGAAATAGTCAGCGGTACACTCAGGCACGGCCTTTCCGTCCGCCGAAAGAAGCAGAGATATAGCGTCCTTCATGCTTTGAGGCGCCATAAGGCTCCGGTCGTTCACGTCAAAGAGACAGTCAAAGCGGCTCCCTCTCGCCATTTCCGCAATCTCGGCATATGAAGTGTCGGGGCAAAGCTCGTTTCTGAGGCACTGAATGATCCACATACCCGTAATATTCCTCAGATATCTGAAGTAGCCTACTCCCCCCTCGTTTGTGTAGCCTGACTCACGGCTCTTGTCATCCGTCATAGCATCCTCAAGCTTTACTCCGAGAAGAGACCAGGTGCCCGAGGAGATATAAGGCGCATCTGTGGACATATCGATGGCCTCAACGGCGCTGCCCGTGTCGTGAGTGGCGCAGAATACGACCTCCATATTTCCGCCAACCTCACGCTCTACCTCCCGGGTGAACTTGCCAAGAGACTCTCCGGGCATATAAAGCGGCGCTATAAGAGACTCGGGGAGATCCAGCCTTGTAAACACCTCGCGGGAGAACTGCTTCGTCCTGACGTCCACCAGCGCGGCGGTGCTGGCATCTGTGAATTCCTTCTTTTTCACTCCCGTAAGCTTATACATGAGATACTCGGGAATCATAAGGAAATCTGTAACACCGTCTAATCTTCCAGCGAGCTTATCCGCATAGAGCTGATATACGGTATTGAAGCTATTGAACTGAGTTCCGGTTATAGCGTAAAGCTCCGGATAAGGAATGATGGAGTGCACCGCGTCGATCGGTCCCTCCGTTCTGGAATCTCTGTATGCATAGCATGGTGACAGCTCCTCATCGCCTCGAAGAAGCACGTAGTCAACGCCCCAGGTGTCTATAGACACGCTCTCTATATGCGGATACTTTTTTAGCGCAGCCGAGATTCCCGACTTAACCTCTCTGAACAACCTGTCCGTATCCCACACGAGATGACCGTCGACCGTGTCCATACCGTTCGGGAAGCGGTATACCTCGTCGGTGATTATTTCGTCGTCCTGCATATATCCTACGATATGTCTGCCGCTGGACGCTCCTATGTCAATAGCAAGATAATACTTCATTTATCCTCCTTCTGCCCCATACGATGACGGGCAAGTATATTCTGCGTATCCCATAAATAATATCTATTTATATATTACCACAGTATAAATAATAATACAAGACATTAAATTATCCAAAAAACTGTCTAAGTTTATCAGTATATATTGATAATTCTGCTAAAGTATGTTAAAATAGTAGCATAAAAGTGCAGAAAATTGTCAGCGCTGATCTTGCCCGGCGCATCACGGAGGAGAAAATGGATAAGGAGCTTATTGACAGGCTGCTCGAGATCAGTGAGAGCGAATCGGCTCTGCTGTCAGAGCTGGAGCGGGAATCACAGGTTGACCGCACGATAAAGGAATCAAGACTTCACAGGTGGGAGAACGATATTTCCCTTCGCATACACACCAGATTTCTCCCCTTCCCTGCTCATAATCACGATTTCGTGGAGCTGATGACAGTCGTCTCCGGCAGCATTACGCACAGGATCGGCGGTCAGAGTATCATTCTCGGCGAGGGAGATATTCTTATGATGAACAAGCATGTGGTACACTCTATTGACGCGACTGACGAGAGAGATATAGGTATCAATATTATTATTTCCGACGCATTTCTCGCCGCAGTCGCGCCGGATCTTGCGGACACCGTGTTCAAGAGCTTTGTAAAGGAGAACTCAAACCCACAGGGAGAGCCGGCATATCTTCACTTTTCCACCGCGGGAAACAAGCAGATATGCAATCTTACCGAAAATCTGATAATGGAGCTGTCTAACCGCAGCTTTGACCGCACGGTGCTTACCGGTACCGTTTCGCTCCTGCTCAGATATCTTTCTCTTCAGCGTGAGGCTCTGCTGCGAGGCGGTGTCACCTACGGCAAGAGAGAAGCACGCAGACTGCAGATAAGCTCGTATATCAGCTCAAGCTATCGCAGCGCAAGCCTCTCCGATCTGGCAAGGCAGACCTATCTTTCCGAGCCATATCTGTCAAGGATCATAAAAGAGACCTTTGGAATAGGCTTCAAGGAGCTTTTGATAAGTGAGAGGATGCGTCGGGCAGAGGAGCTGATACAAAAAACGGATATGCCCATAAGCGCGGTAATACGCAGCGTGGGCTACGATAACGAATCCTATTTTCACAGAGAGTTTAAGAGTCGCTTCGGCACCTCTCCACTGGCAATGAGAAAAGAAGCAAGGCCAGAAAGCAAGGGTACCGGGTAACGATCTGTACTCTCTCACGGTTCAGACCGTGATAGCCGAAGAGAGTCGAACGCATACGCTCTGCGGCGAGCAATTTTTGCGTCTTTGGGCAAATCTCGTCTTGCAAGATCGGCATCTTGCTTCAACTCGCTTTGACTAAATCCATTAAAAATTACGACGCCGGAGGGTGCTT
>JAFTSU010000024.1 GCA_017467105.1 Clostridia bacterium | reverse complement strand
TTTCATTAACGAGATTTGCACAATTTGTGCTTTTATTTCGTGTTGTTCAATTTTCAATGATCAAGTGCCAAACTGCCTTCTCGCAAGTCGGCTTTCCTATTATACTATAACTTTTTCCAATTGTCAATACCTTTTTTAAAAAAATTTTTCATTTTTTTGCAATTTGACGAATTTTTCTCTTTAATACAAAAAAACGTGTAATTTTTTTGTGCATTTCGTATACTTTATGAATAGTATCATACCAATTTTAACCATTCGAAGCCCACTCTAATCAATAAACTCAAAGAATTTATTATCAAACTGTAAATTGGTTATTAAATAAATATTTATCGCTTGACAAAGCTGTATCCGGGTGCTATAATACCATTAGCACTCCGAAGGTGCGAGTGCCAAATTTCGATTTTTTTAGCGCTTTCGGCGCATAAACGGAGGTTATATAATAATAATGAAGAAAAAACAATTCAAAACAGAATCAAAAAAGCTGCTCGATATGATGATCAACTCCATATACACTCACAAGGAGATCTTTTTAAGAGAGCTTATTTCAAACGCCAGCGATGCTCTTGACAAGCTGTATTTTCGCTCGCTTACAGATACCGACGTTGCTCTAAGTCGCTCCGACTACCGTATTACCCTCGAGGCAGACAAGGAAAAACGCACGCTTATCGTCAGCGACAACGGCTGCGGAATGAGCGCTGAGGAGCTGGAGAACAACCTTGGCACCATCGCAAAGAGTGGCTCGTTCGACTTCAAGCGTGAAAACGATCAAGGGGAGGACGTAGATGTTATCGGTCAGTTTGGCGTTGGCTTCTACTCCGCCTTTATGGTAGCGGACAAGATCACCGTGCGCTCGAGAGTATACGGCGCTGATGCCGCGTACGTTTGGGAATCCGAGGGCGCTGACGGCTATACTCTCGCCGAAACAGAAAAGGAGAGCTTCGGAACAGAGATAATTCTTAATATAAAGGAAGATTCCGACGAGGAAAAGTATTCTGATTTCCTTGACGAATACAGGCTTCGCGCCCTGGTAAAGAAATACTCCGATTACATCAGATACCCGATAAATATGGCTGTCACCGTATCAAAAAAGAAAGAGGACAGCGAGGACGAATACGAAAGCGTCACCGAGGTTCAGACCCTCAACAGCATGGTGCCGCTATGGAAGCGTCCTCAGAGTGAGGTATCAAGCGAGGAATATAACAGCTTCTACAGAGAGAAGTTCTTTGATTATCAGCCTCCCTGCAGAGTGATCACTCAGAAATCCGAGGGCACGGCAACATTCACCGCCCTGCTCTTCGTGCCCTCGCACGCTCCCTTCAATTACTACACCAAGGATTACGAAAAGGGACTTGAGCTATATTCCAGCGGCGTTATGATCATGGAACGGTGCGCGGATCTTCTGCCCGACTACTTTGGATTTGTTAAGGGACTTGTAGATTCCTCCGACCTTTCGCTGAACATATCCCGTGAAATGCTTCAGCACGACAGACAGCTGAAGATCATCGCAAAGGCTATCGAGAAAAAGATCAAGTCAGAGCTGGCTAAAATGATGGAGAGCGACCGGGAGACCTACGAAAAATTCTTCGACGCATTTGGAATTCAGTTAAAATACGGCCTCTACTCAGACTACGGAATGCATAAGGACGTTCTGCAGGACCTGCTCTTATTCAAATCGTCAAAGGAGAAAAAGTACGTTTCTCTCAAGGAATACACAGACGCTATGGCAGAGGACCAGAAGTCGATCTATTACGCATCAGGCGAGAGCATCGAAAAAATTGAGATGCTGCCACAGCTTGAAAGCGTAAAGGCACGCGGCATCGAGGTGCTTTATCTGACCGATGACGTAGACGAGTTTGCGCTGAAAATGCTTGGCACCTATGCTGAAAAGGAATTCAAAAGCATAACAGCGGAATCAGCAGAGCTCACCGACGAGGAAGAAAAGAAGAGGTTGGATGAGGCAAACAAGGCATCCGAGGAAATTCTCAGCTTTATGAAGGACGCGATAGGATCGGTCAGCGCCGTAAGATTCACCTCCGGCCTCGCAAGTCACGCAGTATGTCTTTCATCGGAGGGTGATCTCTCCGTAGAGATGGAAAAGATACTCAGCAAGATGCCCGGTGCTGACGGAGCAGCTCCAAAGGCAAGCGTAGTGCTGGAAATCAACCTGAATCACCCGATCAGAGAGAAGCTCGTTAACCTCTACGCAAGCGATAAGGACACCTTGAAAAATTACGCAAAGATACTTTATTCCGAGGCTCGTCTGATCAGCGGAATCGGTATAGATAACCCCGGAGAATTCTGCGAGCTCATCTCAAATCTAATGATAAAATAAGCTTTTTATAAATAATTAATTACAAATACTTCAAAAAACAGCAGGTATTATCACCTGCTGTTTTTTATTAATGTAAATATTATTTTTATTCTCCCGGGTTAGTTGGTATCATAACCGTAGCTGAGTCACCCGTTACGACCGTCGGTAGCTTACCGTCCCATTTTGCGAGATATTCCGCGTATTTAAGGTACTCTGTGATAAGGGCGGTCTCCTCCGGCGCTTTACCGGTAAAGTCTATGTAATACTCAATTATTTCCGCGCCCTCACCGTCTCTTACAGTGCGCTCGGATATAGTGAAGCCCAAGGCTCTGGCCACCTCGATAGACTTTAGCTGTATGGATTGCGCCTCGGCTCTGGCTACCTCAATAACCGCCTGCGCCTCAGCCTTCGCCTTCTCTACCTTTGCCTGCGCGTCAAGCTTAGCTACCTCAAGCTCCTTTTCCGCATTTACGATAGCGGTTTCCTTTTCATATTCCGCCTTAAGCTTCTCCTGCTCCGCTATCATTTTATCCTCTACTGTTTTCTCAAAGGCATCGGAAAAATCTATATTTGTAAGCACTACCGCAACTATTTCTACGCAATAATCGTCGCTGACCGCAGTCTTTATTGTTTGCTCTACAGTTGGAGATATGCTAGATCTGGTTTCAATGATCTCCATTGCCGAATAGGACGAAAGGGTTGCCTTCGCTTTCTCTGTCGCAATGCTCTCAATACGATTTGCCAATATCTCTACAGATCCGTACTGATTTGCGATATCTATTGCCTTTTCCGTGCTTATCTTATACTGGACGGTCATCGCGATGGTCATAGTCTGGGCATCCTTGGAATATGCCTGAGTAGCAATATCCATATTCTGCACCTTAGAGTCATACATCTCGTACTTTTCTGTAAGCCAAAAATCAAAGTACGTTCCTGCCGTTCTGACAGCTTTCGCCTCACCGAGATGCTTAACAACAGCGATCTCACCGGACTCAACCGTGTGGAAGCTTGCCGGAATAGTGCCAAGAAGCATTGCGCCGATTGCCAGAATTATCACTCCGACGGTAGCCAGCTGCTTACGTTTTTTGATAACTGAATAACCCGTTAGTAAGCCGCCGACAGCTGCTATAGCCAAAAATACAAATCCTAAAAGCGAACCTATTGACATAAGTAATCTCCTCGTTCTATATTATAGTATTCATTATCTCACGAAGCTTTGCACCCCATATGATATCATTACATAAGAGGCGCAAAGATCCTTACAAGAGTTTTAAAAAGCCACTCGTTCGGAGTGAGACGGGACTTGCGCTTGTCCATTTTTTCCGAGTCGTTCAGCGTGGCTAGGAAGCCGTCCCTCACGTCCGTGACTGTTGAAGAGCCGTATATCCACACGGCGTTCTCAAAGTTGTGCATCAAGCTTCGATAATCAAAATTGATAGTGCCTATTACAGCATAATCATCATCCGTAACAAAGCTTTTCTCGTGAATAAATCCCGGTCTAAACTCGTAGATCTTAACTCCGGCATCTATAAGATACGGATAGCTGCTCTTGGTCATAAGCTTGATCATCCTCTTGTCAGCAACACCGGGCGTAACTATGCGAACGTCGACTCCGCGGAGTGCCGCATTACAAAGAGCGGTAGTCAGATCATAATCCACAACAAGATAGGGGGTTGTTATATAGATGTACTTTGACGCCTGATTTATCAGATTGAGAAAAGCGTTTTTGCCTACGGATCGCTTATATATCGGCGCAGGACCCGAGCCGAACGGAATATAGTATCCGCCGTCCGCCTGCTCCGATGGAGCTACTGCGGAAATCAGATAATCGCTGTCGCTTACGGTACGAGAGGTGTAATCCCAATGAGACAAAAACAGCTTGAGAAGTCCCTCTACCGCCGATCCGTGAAGCCTGATGCCACCGTCCTTCCAATAGCCAAAGCGCACAACGGTATTGTTATACTCGTCCGCGATATTTACGCCGCCGGTGTAGCCAATTTGACCGTCTATTACACATATTTTGCGATGATCTCTGTTCTGGTGGACGGGAGATATTTTGGGGCTTACTCGATTGAACCGATAGGTTCTGATGCCCTCATGGCGAAGCTCCTTCTCATAGTATGAGGGAAGCGTTTTCATACATCCGATGTCATCATATATGAGCCTGACGTCAAGTCCTTGACGAGCCTTATCCACAAGTATTCCGTGAACGCTGTTCCAAAGCTCTCCCTCATCTATGATAAAATACTCAAGGAAAATGTACTTTTCGGCGCATTCAAGGTCGGAGATAAGAGACGAAAAATATTTCTCGCCCGTCTGGAAAAAGGTTGAGTCCGTACCGGTATAAAGAGACGCAAGAGGATCGTCGTTCATTATGGCGTGCGCCTTTCCGGCAGCGCCGGGATCCTTCTCTGCCAAACGAATAAGCGAGTTGTTTCGCTCGGAATCCGGCTGACGAAGCAATCCGAATACGTTTCGGAGAAACCTTGCCTCTCCCCTCGACATTCTGCGGTTATAGAAGCAGCAGTAAATCAGCGGACCGACGAGCGGTAATATGAGAATAACTATGACCCAAGGGATCTTATACTCCGGATCCGTGTTTTTGTTTATGATATTTAGCAGCGCCGGTATAGCCACCGCAACTGCCGCGACGATCAGATAAAAGACAGACGGAAAATTACCAAACAGTATATATCCAAGCAGTACGAGCTCGAGACAAAGAAGTATGGCAGAGATGGTATATCTGGAACAAAACGTTCTGTATAATCTCTTCAGAAATTTCTTCATTTATTCAACTTTTCCTTATTTTTGTAAACATTTATTTTCAAAACGTTTATTTTTCGTACTCTTCTCCGTCAATATAATCTTCAAATCTTCCTATACCTACAAGATCATCAACAGGAAGAGAGAACAGCACTGCTCCTCCCTCTGTCTTAAGTCCCGCGCCATCTCTGATAGCCTCCATGATCTTACCCTTGTACTCTATGCTCGTCAGGAAGAAAATACTGTCTGTCTCCTGGCTGATGCCCGTGCCTATAGCCACCTCAGCCTTCTTGTTATTTATACTTTTGGTATGGAAAACGGTAGCGCCGGTTGCGCCTGCGGTCCTTGCCGCCTCAATAGCGACGTCTGTATATTTGCGGTTTACAACTGCTATAACAAGCTCGTGCATGCTCTTTTTCTCCTTCTTTTTTGATATAGGAGCGCGGCGCTTTGCCGTTTCGCTCTTCGCTTCGCCCGAAAGGACGGCGTCGTTTATTATGTTGGATATGGTAGAGATCGGAATAGTGAACGCGATTCCGCGTCCTACGAGATAAAGCTTCAAGCCGTGACCTATAGCACTGAGTATACTGTGCTCTGCATTGCTTGGGATCAGTGACATAGTTATTCTCTTCTCTATCTCGTTAAAGCCGAAGTATGACATATAATTCGATCTTGCCGTTCCGTGACCTATTCCAGAAAAGTGAATAGAGGTCGCACACTCGTTTACGATCTCTGAAAAACGGTTCTCGTCCTCCTTGTTAATAATACCGACAAGGAGCTTAACCTGTTTTTTATTCTCACTCTTTTTCATTTACGTCCTCCTTTCTGACAGTTCCCGAGAGGATGGGCCTTCTTGAATCTCTGTACCCGTAATCTATAAATGTCTCGTTTGCGGATACGAAGCTGCGAGCCCTATGCTCCGACTTAAGCTTATATGCAAAGCCGCATATCTGAATGGAAATGATAGGCGCCATAGCCACCAAAGCAACGCATCCGAACGCATCAGTCATTACGTTACCGCCAAGCTGATTGCACGCTCCGGTGCAGAGAGGCAGAACGAACGCGCTCATCATCGTGCCGCTTGCAACACCACCCGAGTCAAACGCAATTCCGACGAATATAGAAGGAACAAAGAATGCGAGCGACAGCGCAAGAATGTAGCCAGGAATAAGTATCCACATAATATCAATACCCGTTATGATACGCAGCGCCGCAAGACCTAATGCCGCCGATACACCGACGGACAGACCGAAGCCGGTAGTTTTACCGGAGATCGCACCCGCGGACATATTTTCTACCAATTTATTAAGCACGTATACCGACGGCTCCGCCTTTACAATAAAGTATCCAAGAAGCATACTGATAGGTATCAGCAATATACCGTTCATATATCCCGAAAGGCTTATACCAATCGCGGTGCCCGTAGGAACAAAGCCAACGTTAGCGCCCGCAAGGAATATAGCCAGACCTACGAACACGTAGACGATACCGACAACGATACGGATCATCTGTCCCTTGCTGAAGGCTCTGCTGATGAGCTGGAAAATGAGAGCAAAGATGGCGATAGGAAGCAACGCCATAGCTACCTCTACGGCATAGTGAGCAAAGCCCTCTGCGTAAAGCACTATACTGTCACGTGTGTCAGCTATAGGTGTCATAACCGATGGAGTGTACGTTCCGCCCTCTACTCCAATAACAATACCAAGCACCAGCACCGCTATAATGGGACCGATGCTACAGAGTCCGGTAATGCCGAAGGAGTCGTCACGGCTATCGGAGCTAAGCTTAGACGCGGATACGCCTGCGCCAATAGACATAATAAATGGTACTGTCATAGGTCCGGTAGTAACGCCGCCGGAGTCAAACGCGAGCGTCTTAAAGCCCTCCGGAAGAGCAAAGGAAAGAGCAAAGGTAGCCACGTAAAAGGCTATCATCATATATCTTAGATTCCAGCCGAAAACTATACGAAGAACGGCTATCATAAGAAATATACCTACTCCGACGGATACAGTCAGAATAAGCACCAGATTCTGAATATCCGCTACCTGATTGGCAAGTATCTGCAGATCAGGCTCGGAGATCGTAACCAGGATACCGATGATAAATGACACGAACGCGGTCACCCATACCTTTCCGCAGGAGCCGACCGTGCTGCCTATGGCGCTGCCGAGAGGCTGCATTGACATCTCCGAGCCGGCGGTAAACAGGCTCATTCCTATTATCAGGCAAAGAACTCCGATAATAAACAGAAGCATATCACCGGCGGGAAGAGGAACGACGGTTATGCTGAGCGCAACCACAATTAAAGCGATAGGCAAAACAGAACGCGTCGACTCTAAAAGCTTTTCCTTAATAAAACTCACTTTTCTACTCCTTAATCATTATTCGCTTGATAAAAAACAATAATACGATATGTTAAATTAAAACCTCATTTGATATAGCTATCTATAGTCTCTCGAATAAGCTCAAGCACCGAGCTTAGCTCTCTGTAAAATTCCATAGACGATACTCTGAGTCCCCCTACTCCGAGAACGATGAGCTGCTCCTGCATATCCGAGGTGACCACTCTGACTGTGTTGGTCTGCGCGATTCCGTGTGTCAGACGCTCTATATACGAATCAGCCGTCTGCTTTTCCTTTGTGTACACGACGGACACGCCTCCGTATTTTTCCTCAGAGCCCTCGCCGCCGGAGCGCTTGTAGGCATCAAAAACTATGACCGCTCTGCACTTTTTGAAGGATGCGTAGTTACACATAAGTCTGATAAGCACGTCCCGCGCACGACTTATATCGTTATCGGCAATTGCCTTAAGAGCAGGCACGCCGAAAAGAAAATTATATCCGTCTATAATTATGTAATCGTCACCTCGTGGCTTAAGCTTCCTCTGCGGCTTGCTTTTCTGCTCTGTCGGTGCGGAATTTACAACTCTCTCACTTACGTATCTCGGCTTTATCTTGCCGTACGTCGCCTCAAATATTCTCTCCAGCTCCTTATCCTCATCAACGGTGCCGCGATAATCCTTTTTTGCCTTTATATTTGACACGGGGGTGGGAATTTCCTCTTTTTCGCGGAAATTACCCTGAGCATTCAGGTGCATTAGCGCGTCTGCCTCATACCATGGGACAAAGTAGCCGGCTCCTCCCTTGCAGAAAACGGAGCCCGCGGTATTTCTCTCGTCAAGATCCGGATCGTATCCTATGCTCGCAATGATCTCGTCCGTATTGTGACAGGGTACGTAACCGCCTACCGTAAGAGCAAGTCTTCCCTCTCCTCTGGTGTAGGCGCGCACGTCCTTGGCGTAGGACCGCATGGTTGCAACGGGACAATTGCCCTCCAGCACCGCTACGTTTCCGACAAATTCGGGCGCGGAGCAGCTACCGTGCATAGATGTGATATCATTCATCGCCCGACCGAGATATTCACTCGGCAACTCAAGGCGAAAATCAAAGGTGGGCTCAAGTAAGATGCTCGACGCCTTCATAAGACCTTGTCTTATCGCTCTGTAGGTTGCCTGTCTGAAATCTCCGCCCTCCGTATGCTTAAGATGCGCTCTGCCGGCAGTAAGCGTTATTTTAACGTCAGTCAATGGAGATGAGGTAAGCACTCCTCTGTGAGCCCTCTCCTCAATATGCGTCATTACAAGTCGCTGCCAATTCAGCGCAAGACTGTCTGTCGGACACTCGGTAGCGGCAACAATTCCCGTCCCCTCCGGCATAGGATCTATACGCAAATGAACCTCAGCGTAGTGACGCAACGGCTCGAAATGACCCGCTCCGTATGAGCTATCGGCAACGGTTTCCTTATAAAGTATTTTTCCCTCGTCGAACTGTACGTCCATAGAGAATCGGTCCTTGATAATGCCGGTGATGACCTCCAGCTGTATCTCACCCATTATTCTCACTCTTATCTCGCCTCTGTGATTATCGTAGCTCAAAGCGAGAGACGGCTCCTCCTCGGCGAGCGCGGTAAGCTTCATATAGGTTTCATAAGGACTTATGCCTTCGGGCAAAACCAGCCGATAATCCAACACGGGTACCAGGGTCGGCTCCACTGATGGCTCAAATCCTATCCCCTCCGAGACCTTCGTCGACTTAGGACCCAGCACCGCGCATACGGACCCCGCGCTGACGGAGCCGAGGCTCTTATACTTATCTCCGGAGTAAAGTCTGATCTCCTCCACCTTCTCCTGCAGCTCGTTTCCGTATCTGTCGCGGAGAGTCAAGGTATCCTTATTTTTGAGAGTGCCGCCGGTTACCTTAAGAAAGGTCAGCCTCTTGCCGTCTGCATCTCTCGATATTTTATAAACTACTGCTCCAAACATATTCGTGGGATATGCTTGCGCAAGAGTATAGGTATCTATAGCGGAAAGAAGCTCGCCCACACCGTTAAGCTTAAGTGCCGAACCGAAAATGCAGGGAAATATCTTCCTCATAGCAACAGCCGAACGTATAGCGTCCAAAGACACACTGCCGCTCTCAAAGAACTCGCCAATCATTTTCTCGTCGGCTGCTGCTACGCTCTCGTAAAACTGCGCCGTGCCCTCATTCATAAAATCAACGGCGAGAGAAGATAGATTGCATCTGATCTCTTCCATCAGCTCTATTCGCCGGCGCTCTGAAATATCGGTTTTATTTACGAATATAAAGGTTGGTATGCCCCTGGATGCAAGAAGCCCCCAGAGAGTTTTGGTATGAGCGGTCACCCCATCCGGCGCGCTTATCACCAGAATAGCATAGTCCTGTACTGCAAGAGCTCGTTCTGCATCGCAGGAAAAATCTATATGACCGGGAGTATCTATCAGAGTCATATAGGTATCATTGAACTCTAGTATCGCTTGCTTTGAGAAAACGGTTATACCTCTCTCGCGCTCAATTTTATGAGTATCAAGATACGCATCCCTCTTGTCGACCCGTCCAAGCTTATCTATCATACCCGAGGAGTACAGCATAGCCTCGGTCAAGGTCGTCTTACCGGCGTCAACGTGCGCGAGTATTCCAACAACGATTTTTTTCACTATGCTCTCCTCTCTGAATTTTGTTATTTGCAAATAATAGTTGTCAAATAATCTATTTACAGCTCTCTTTCATAGAAAACAACGCCATCGGAAACATGAGAGACCGTAAAGAATTTATCCATCATTTTAAGCGAAGGCTTATTTCTCTCATCCACTCGCCCGATAAGCCTTACAAGGCCTATCCTTTCAGCGAGATCCACAACGCACCCGAGAGCCTCGCTGCCAAATCCGTTTCCAATTTTTTCGGAGAAAAGTCTCAGAGCGACCTCTGCGCCGCCAAGGAAGTCAAATCCCCACAGCACCGCCTCTCCGATATACTCCCCCTCGCGCCTGATAGCAAGGGTCAGCGAAGCGCCACGTGCTCTTTCCAAAGCAGCGTTCTGATAGAAATACCCGTCGTCAACCTCTCCGATGTCAGAGAGGTAATCGTATCCCCAATATCTGTTGGTCACTCTGTCGCGGGCAAGTTTAGCCATCATCTGAGCATCCTGCTCGGCAACTGCAGAAAGCATTATTCTTTCTCCGCGACACTCGGGTATTTGCTCGAGAAGAGAGCATTCGTTCTCTATTTTCACTCTGTAACTGCCGCACTCTCTGTCCTCAGCGTCTATTACCGCGTGTCTGAAAAGCAGCAGCACGCCCATCTCTTCCCGCGGTACGTCGGTCAGAATGAGCGGTATTTCCTCCTTTACCGCGTAGGCGCGTATATCCTCTACGGCAACAGCGGGGTCTGAGTCATCGCTCATCATAATAGGATATACGAAGGAATACCTTCCCATATCGCATATACGAACGAGCATACACCCGCCGCTTACAGATATTCCTACCTCTACGTCATCTTCAAGCAGGGACTGTAAGGAGGACAGCACCTCTTCTGTCTCTTCAAAATCAAACTCAAGCTCCTCGGCGAGAGCCTTTATATTCTCTTTCGTAAGAATCTTAAACGAAATCATAATCAGAAGACTTCCTCTTCGTTTTTATCTGAAAACTTAGCCTTTAGCGCTAGGCGTGTAAAATATTTGCCACCGCGCTCGCCGTATTCAAAGCTCTCTGCTATGAAGTTTGCAAGTCTCTTGCAGGTCTTCATTCCTATGCCGTTACTCTCTACCTTCGTCACTATTTTCTTTGGAGCGTTAAAGGTCTGAAGCACTATTTGGCTCTCCCCATCAAAGTAGAGATTTATGACAACCGGCTGCTCCTCGTCTGCGTATTTCTGCAGATTTGAAAATACGTTATCGATAATACGCATCAGGTTCTGCGCGTCGGTATAAACTCTTACTCCCTCGGGAACGTCATCCTTCTCTCCTGTAACGACCTCATATCCCTTCTCGCGAAGCAGAAGAATATGCTCAGAGAGCATCTGCTCCATCAGCATTTTTCCGTCATATTCCTCAAGCACGACCCTCTCTGCCGCGTCACCGAATGCGAGAGAGTATTTGAACATATCGTCAGAAAGCTGCTTCAGTCTCATTGCCGTGCGCTCTGTAGCGTTAAGATACTCGCCCATTGCGCCGTCGCCGTCAGCCTCGCTCTTCATCATTTCGATATATCCCAGCAGCACCGTCAGAGGAGTTCTAATATCGTGGGACATAGCCGTTATCAGCTCCGTATTTGCATCTCTCGCCTCTCTCTCCTTGCGCAGATTCTCGAGTATCGAGTTTCTCATATTGTCTACGTTTGAAGAAAGAACGGATATCTCATCATATCCCTTAGAGTGTATCTTATGAGTCATATCGCCGTGGGTAACTATGGTTACGTCAGTCTCCAGCCTCTTGATACGAGCAACAATCCGCCTGAAGTAATTGACTATCACGAACGCAAGCACGATCATGGCAAGCACAAGGCTCATAATATTGGAAAGATCGTAATAGAGATATTCAGAAAACTCAGCAATGGACGCAAGCAGCATACCGTCTCCGACCTCTATAACGTATTGGTCGTTGTTCTGGGCGTATTCCTTTAGCTCCTCACGGGTAGGATAATCAATCGTAATACCGGATCCGCCCGATCCGCCTTGGTTTCCTGAGCCGCTCTGGCTGCCTCCCGAGCTACCCTGACCGTCACCTGAGCTGCCCTGACCGTCACCTGAGCTGCCCTGACCGTCACCCAAGCCTTCATCAGTGCCTTCGTCATCAGTGCCGCTCTGATCTCCGTCTGTATCGCCGGAGCCGTCGTTCGCTCCGTCTGAGCCACCGTCTCCCGTATTCTCATCGCCGGAGCCTCCGCTCGAGCCGTCTCCCGAGATTTCGCCGTCCGCGCCGCTCGAGCCGCCTTCGCTGTCACCTGTGCCAGAGTCTCCGGACTCCCCGTTATTCTCACTGTCGGGCACGTCATCGGGAATTATCATATCAGAGGTAAAGAACAGCTGATCGTCCTTATACAGAATCAGGTACACATATCTGTTGCTTTGCGCCCATTTGGATATTTTTTTCATATCCGCGCTTGTCAGACCGTTTACGGTTATATACTCCTGAAGAGCATCAATATGCGCCTGCTCGCGCTTCTCCTTCTCCGTCTCGGAGAGATAATGATTGTTTATAGCTGAGTTTGCGGAGAGCCTTACTAACGTGTAGGTAGCTACTCCGAGGAGCGCGCCCAGCAATATAGTTAAAAACAAACCGACGTACAGCGAATGCGCTGTCTCGCGAAATTTGTCTATAAATCTTTTAATCAACCTGATACCCCCTGCCCCAGATAGTCCTTATCACCTTGGGTGACGAGGGATTATCCTCGAGCTTGCGTCTGAGATTAAGTATATGAACGGTTATAGTATTGTTTGAGGAGGGCAATGGCATCTCGTTCCATACACCCTCGTAAAGCTCGGAGGGACTGACAACCCTGCCCCTGTTCTTAGCCAAATACAGCAGCATCTCGTATTCCTTATCCCTGACGTCAACGTAGGCGCCGTTCTTCGTAACCTCACGCATCTCGGGAGAAATAAGCACTCCGCCAAAAAGTCTGATCAGCTCGTCAGAGCCGTCACCCTTTGCCCTATAGCTGTTGTATCTGCGTGTCAAAGCGTCAACCTTCATAAGCAGTTCCTTGGATGAAAATGGCTTCACAAGGTAGTCGTCGCCGCCTCCAGAATATGCCGCCTCCTTATCGCTCTCCAAGGATTTAGCCGTGAGAAACAGGATCGGCACGGTTGAAAAGGTGCGAATCTTCGCGGTTGCCTCAACTCCCGAAAGCACGGGCATCATAACGTCCATAATGCAAAGATCTATACCCTGATCCTCTCTGACAGCCTCTACAGCGCCGAAGCCATCGGTCGCTTCCTTCACCTCGTGACCCGCGTTTACAAGCAAGAGTCTGAGTATGTTTCTGATATCCGGCTCGTCATCTACAACTAAAATTCTCATATTGCTACTCCTTTTTGAGCTTTATGTATCTATACAAATCGGATTTTTCCCGCCTTTCTAACGATGTCGGCGAAAAGCTCCTTCATTTTGTGCCTACAAAATACCAATATATAGTATAGCACAAAATATAAATATTTTCAACACGCACGCGCAAAATCATAATATTTTACAATTTCCACTGACCCGTGTCAAGTTTTTCACTCTACGGGTGGGTGCGTGTTGAATTTTCAGCACTCAAAAGCGCAAAAAAACGCGGACCGCAAAGCAGTCCGCGTTATCTGTATTTATTCTATTAATAGTTCTCTTTTCTAACCTCAAAGAATCTCTGAGGATGAGCGCAAACGGGGCAAGCCGCAGGAGCCTTCTTACCGATTACGAGATGTCCGCAATTGCGGCACTCCCACATAGTCTCCTCGCTCTTCTCGAATACCTGCTGCATCTCAACGTTAGAGAGGAGCTTTCTGTATCTCTCCTCGTGCGCCTTCTCAATAGCGGCAACAGCTCTGAACTGTCTTGCAAGAGCGGTAAAGCCCTCTTCCTCTGCCTCCTTAGCGAAGGTGTCGTACATATCGGTCCACTCGTAGTTTTCGCCCTCTGCTGCTGCAAGAAGGTTAGCCGCGGTAGTACCAAGTCCGCCAAGAGCCTTGAACCAGAGCTTAGCGTGCTCCTTCTCGTTGTTTGCGGTCTCCTCAAAGATAGCCGCGATCTGCTCATAGCCCTCCTTCTTTGCTACGGATGCAAAGTAGGTGTACTTGTTTCTTGCCTGAGATTCGCCTGCGAATGCAGTCATAAGATTCTGTTCTGTTTTAGTTCCCTTGAGATTCATTGTTTTTTCTCCTTAAATGTTTGTTTTTATTTTTGTGTTTTTATTATTAAGATATTCAATATGGGTGTTTTTTTCTACACGGGGTCGGATATAGCTTCGTTTCCGCCGCCTCTGCAGTCGGGACAAACGTATCTGACTCTCAATTCATACGAGTCAAAGGTCCCGCCCGTCAGCTGTATCAGCTCATCGGGAAAAGTCCTGGGATTAAAATCCTTGATGCTGTGGCACTCTGTACAGTAGAGGTGACCGTGAGGCAGAAAAGAGCTGTCATATCTGTCAGATGAATCCTCTCCTCTTATCCGTCTGATCATTTCCTCTCTCTCCAGCGCGTGAAGATTGTTATACACCGTTGCTCGCGAAATTCCCGGCAAAATAAGCTTTGCCAGCTCATAAACTTCTTCAGCGGTATAATGACATTTCGCGGAGCGAACGACGTCAAGCACAACTGCTTTTTGCTTTGTCATAGTTCCTCCGTAAATTTAGAATGATTCTAAATCTATTATACTGATCAACTATTTACTTGTCAAGAATTTTTTATAATGATTCTAAAAAATGGTCAATTATTTAAAGATTACAGGGTGTATCTTAAGTATTTTGATGTAATAATTTCTATTTAAAATATATGCCAGATAATTTTTTATAGACTCAAAGCTTACCTATAATTTGAAGATACCCGGCGAAAAACGCTTCAGGCATACCCTTATGAGCTCACCTCATCCGTGCCTTTGGCGCAAAGCTTAGCCACAAGTCGAAGAGATCCTGCGGTAAGATATGAGATATTCTCTTCCTTATATACTGTATCGCGGCGCGTATGTATGCGCGAGAGGTACAGCACATTAAGAAACGACGACCGATTCAACGCCGCCACACCCACGCCGCGCTTGAAAGCGTGCTGGTCAGACGGGTAAAACACGCCCTCTTTGCAAACGTCCGCGCATATAGTATCGGTAGAGGGATACGCGCTCTTCAGCAGCTCCGAATACTCTCTGGCGCCCGGGCGAAGCGCAAACAGCATATTATCTCCGTCCGACACACAGTCGAAATTAATAAGCAGCTTCTCGCGCATAACTGACGGATGCGCCTTTGCGTAGGAGGACGAGCCAATAAGTCCCAGCTCCTCATTATCAAAGAAGATAAACGCCACCTTATCCCTGTACTCCGTGGGCATATTCTCCATAATGTCCACAAGGGTGGTCACGCCGCTGGTATTATCGTTAGCGGTGTGCTTGTTGGCAGGGCCGAACATCATCAGCACCAATGTGCCAATAAAACCGAGATTTATTACTATCGGAACAAGACGGCTTACAATTTCCGGCACGGCACTGTCGGGTGCTGACAGAGTTGCGATAGCGCCAATAAAAATCATAAGAATACCGAGAAGTATGGTGGGTATCAGTATCAGCGCTGTCAGAATTAACTGATATAAAATATATATCGGTATGGATTTTGGTGTGATGAAGTTTGGAAAAGGCAGCACCGGGCAGGTATCGTAATGTGCGGTGAAGATAACCTGCGCCCCCTCGGGATCGCCCACGATCAGATTTTTCGAGCCGAAGGCGCCCTTCTCTACCCTCGCCTTATAGCCTAAAGTCTCAAGTCTGTCAGAAAGGAAGCGGCGAAAAGCGTACTTCTGCTTTTTGGTCTTTCTGACCTCATGCTTTTTGAATATTTCCTTGTTAATACTGTTCATAAGCACCTCCATTCATATTATAGCACAGTGTGAAAAAAAGTCAATATGAACGGGCTTTTTTAATGATCTGCTCCCTAATTATTTAAGTCATCGACAGTATTTCTCACCTCAGAAAATCCGATTTCACAACAGCTGAAAAACTATAAATAATACAAAAAAAAACTTGACACGTCCCTCGGTTAAGTGATATTTATGTCAAATTTACTCAGCTTCTCCAGCATAACGTCATCCTCTGTTGGAGTGTCCTTCATTTTCTCGATTTCCTCACGGATAGCCATCATTCTGCAATCAGTTTTCGCAATAATCTCTGCACATTCGCGAAGCTGACTTACTATCTCACCTTCATCATCTATCGCCTGCTTATATTTCAGCTGATGCTCAAGGCTTGCCCAAAAATCCATCGCTATCGTTCTTATCTGTACCTCTACCCTCATCTCCCGTCTCTCATCCATAAAAAATACGGGAACGGTTACTATAAGATGAAGGCTTCGATATCCGTTTTCCTTCGGAGAGGCAATATAGTCCTTTTTCTCCACCAGCCTTACGTCCTCCTGTTTAAGAAGGGCGTCGGCGAGAAGATAAATATCATCCACGTAAGAGCAGATGACTCTTACGCCCGCAGCGTCGTTAATATTTTCTATTATATTTTCCACCGTAATGGCTGAGCCCATCCGCTTCAGCTTCTTCGCGATGCTTGCCGTGCTTTTTACTCGGGATTTAATATTACTTATCGGGTTTCGGCTATACCTCACCTTAAAATCCGTATCCAATATCTCAAACTTTGTTCTGATCTCCTTGATCGCGCAGGCGTACATCATCATAAGCTCCTTGTACTCGATCATATTACCGATAACACGCTTAGAATGCTCGTGTATTCTGCTAGCCATACCCTCAAGCGACATCAGCTGTTGCGGACGAATACCGCCGCTCCCAAAAAAATTATTATCCTGATTATTCATAGCTGCCCCCTTTATTCTTGTTTGATAAACGCGCGCTTTCAATCAATCGGTCAGCGAACCGCCTTTTTTAAAAAACTCTTATCAAAGAGTATTATACCTTACCCGTGTTAAGAAAAATATTATATTATGTAAAAGATATTGACAAAAAATGTTAACAAATTATCGTAATAGATATTGGAAAAAAGAGCTGCACCGTAACAGATGCAGCTCAAAAATACTTTTATTCAGAATTATCTCTCTGTCAAATCCGGAATTATCTAACAGTCAAATTCGGAATTATCTAACGGTCAAGCCAAGCTTAGCGAGAGATGCGCAGATAGCGTCAGTCGCGGGGGTAAGCTCCTGCTTGGTCAAGGTGCGCTCGCGGGACACGAACGAGAAGCGGAGAGTCACGGTAGACGCGCCGTCGCCCGTATAGGTATCCTTCAAAAGCACGGATGCGAGTATCTCACCTGCTGCGGCGCGGGATGCGCGCTCGACCTCCGGGAATACGATAGCTCCGATGTCAGCGGCGAACGTCACGTCAATGTCTATCGCCGGGAACTTAGAGGGCTCGGAGTACTTCACCGCAGCGGCTGTAACAGCAGCAAATCTCTCGGTATAAAGCTCGAAGAAGCTGACCGCGCACTTCTTGTCAATATTGTCAAGGACGGTGGGGTGAGGCACGGAAAGATAACCGATCTTTACGCCGTCTATCACAACGTCAAAGGAGTTCACGGGATGCTCAAAATCAAAGTCGGGCTCCGCGCTTACAAACTCGGGAGCTCTGTGCAGAATATCGGTGCAAAGCTCTGCCACAGCGTCTCTCGCGCGAAGGAACAGCTCCTCCTCGGATAAGGACTTGGAGAAGAACGCGGCGCCAAGCTTATTCTGCTCGTCGCACTCGCCGTTTTCCTTCTTGCCGTCTACGGTGTGGCCTATCTCGAAGATACCAAAGGTATCGGAATACGCTCTGTTATCCTTAAGGAAGGAGAGAAGCGTAGGCAACATAGAAACGCGCAGCACGGCGTGGTCGGGAGTCTGTGCATTGATAATGCGAACGTTGTCGGGAGTCTCTATACCAAGCTCACGGTTCTTCGAGAGATCGGACCAGATGTACGAGTGTACCTCGTGCATACGGTAGCTCTTAACAAGCAGATCCTTCATTCTGTCCTCGTCGGACTTAAGGGTCTCCTTGCGAACGGGGAGCAGCGGGCTCTCCGCGGTAAATATCTCAAAGTTATCATAGCCGTAAATACGGGTGATCTCCTCAATAATATCAGCCTTAATGGTTACGTCCTTGGTAGCTCTGAAGGAGGGTACCACAACGGTGAACTCGTCGCCGGTCTTCTCCACCTTAAAGCCGAGAGAGGTAAGAGTAGTTACTATTCTCTCCTCTGAGATGTCTATACCCGTGTAACGATCTACGTACTTTTTATCAAATTTCAGAGTGATAGTAGGATAGTGCTTTACGTACGCGTCAGAGAATGAGGATACTACCTCAGCGCCCCCGTCGTTATCCATAAGCAGCTTCAGAAGTCGCTCGGTCGCAACGCGGCAAAGCTCCGGGTCAAGCATCTTCTCGTATCTCTGAGATGCGTCGGTACGAAGACCGAGTCTGGTAGTAGTCTTTCTGACAGAAACGCCGTCAAAGGTAGCGGACTCCAGCAGAAGAGAGGTTGTATCGTCGTCGATCTTGGACGCGTCGCCGCCCATTACACCCGCGATAGCTACGGGCACGTCACCCGAGGTTATCATCAGCATATTCTCGTCGATATTTCTCTCCACACCGTCAAGGGTCGCAAACTTAATGCCCTTTTGGAAGGTCTGAACCTCTATCTTGTCAACCTTAGCATTATCAAAGGCGTGCATAGGCTGTCCAAGCTCCATCATAACGTAGTTTGTAAGGTCAGCGAGGAAGTTTATCGCGCGTGAGCCGCAGTAATAGAGCCTGATGCGCATATTCATAGGACTTACCTTACGGGTAACGTTCTTGACCTTGATTGCGGAGTAGCGGTAAACCAGGTCTGTTGCCTTTACGTCTACTGCTACAGGGGGGAGCGTGTCAAATTTCGCGGTATCGTAGAGGTCGGGAGCAAGAAGCTTTCTGCCCGTCAGAGTAGCAAACTCACGCGCCATACCGTAGTGGCTCCACAGGTCAGGGCGATTGGTGAGCGACTTGTTATCTACCTCAAAGATTATATCGTCGATATCCCATACAGCCTTGATATCCGTACCGAGCGGAACGTCCTCGGTCACCTCTACGATGCCCGAATGATCGTCGCTGATGCCAAGCTCTGCCTCAGAGCAGCACATACCGTATGAGGTGTAGCCTGCAAGCTTGCGGGGAGATATCTCCATCTCGCCGATTCTGCCGCCCACAGTCGCCAGCGCAACCTTCATACCCTCGCGAACGTTGGGCGCGCCGCAAACGATGTCTATAACCTCGCCTCCGCGGTCAACCTTCAAAAGATGCAGCTTCCTTGACTCCGGGTGATCTGCAACGGAGAGTATCTTCGCCACAACGACACCGCTGATATCAGCGCCGCGCTCGATTATATCCTCTACCTCCGCGGTAGAGAGAGTGAAATTACGTATCAGAGATTTTCTGTCAAGTCCCGAAAGGTCAACGAAATCTCCTATCCAATTCATAGATAAAAACATACTCCGACCTCCTTATATAGACTTAAACTGTGACAGCGCCTTCAGATTTCCGCTGTTGAAGTCACGGATATCCTTTACGCCGTACTTCATCATAGCCAGACGGGTAAGACCCAGACCAAAGGCAAAGCCGGAATACTTCTCGGTATCTATACCGCCCTCACGAAGCACGTTGGGGTGGATCATACCGCAGGGACAAAGCTCAAGCCAGCCGGAGTTTTTGCAGGAGGGGCAGCCCTCGCCGCCGCAGATCTCGCAGTTTATATCAAGCTCAAAGCCGGGCTCGACGAACGGGAAGAAGCCGGGACGGAGTCTGACCTTAACGTCACGGTTGAACACCTCGGAGAGCATAGTCTTCATAAAGTAGATAAGGTTAGAGATAGAGATATTCTCGTCTATCATCATACCCTCCATCTGAAAGAAGGTATTCTCGTGGCAGGCGTCTGTAGACTCGTTTCTGAAGCATCTGCCGGGGAAGATAGCACGCAGAGGCGCGCCGTACTTCTTCATAATATAGTTCTGTGCCGCAGAGGTATGGGTCTTCAGCAGCTGTCCGTTGTCAAGATAGTAGGTATCCTGCATATCTCTGGCAGGATGATGCTTCGGAATATTCAGCGCCTCAAAGCACTTGTAATCATCTACTATCTCGTCGTAGTTCTCGATAGTAAAGCCCATGCTGATAAACACGTCCTCAACCTCACGGGTCGCCAGAGTGATAGGATGGTATGAGCCAAGCTCCTCCGCTCCCTTCAGTGTGGGGTTGTACTTTTTTGCCGCTCTCACACGCGCCGCAACTGCAGCCGCGCGAAGCGCCTCGTTCGCCTCGGAAATAGCATTCTCTACCTCGGTTTTCAGAGTGTTGATAAGCTGACCTGCCTCACGCTTGTCGCTTACGTCACGCAGACCCTGCATCAGAGCTGCAACGTGACCCTTCTTGCCAAGATACTCTACGCGTAAGCTCTCCAGAGCCGCGCCGTCGGTAGCCGCCGCCAGCGCAGAGGCGAAGCTTTTTCTGAGTTCTTCGATTCTCGCTTTCATTTTTTCTTCCTTTCTCCGCCGCATCCGCGGCTATACACATAACGAGCTTTTTATCGCTCATAATTATACAACATATTATTTTACTATATTTTTAGGAATTTGTCAACGGATACGGCATAGTTTGTGCGTATTTTTGCTATTTTTTTGCCCGAAGCAGATTCCGACGCGCTCTCACCCCTCACGAGCTACTGAAGGAGTGCCTCCATCTTTGAGGTAGCGAAGCGGCGTTTTTGTAGTGAATGAAAGTCTAAACGACTCTCAGACCCGGAGGGATTCTTGCGTAGCAAAATCCGCAGCCTCTAGCAACTGCTTGGACAGAGCCACAGCGAGACGGGGGACAGCCCCGGGTGGAAGGAGTGCCTCCCACAGTCACTTCGTGACAGCCCCTCGAAGAGAGCCACACTCCCCCATTCACTTTGTGACAGACCCTCAAAGAGGGAGCCTGTGAAGCGGACTGTTGTTGTGCTTTTTTTGTTTTGCGTATTATGAAGCTTCTACGTTTGACTTGTAATAGAGCTGTTTTGTTTGACTTATGACAAAGCTTCTACGTTTGACTCGTGATAGATTTGCTTGCGTTTTTGGCTGATTTGACAACTATTGTTATCATTTAACACAAAGCTCCTTCTCCGTGAGAGCCTATGACACATCGAAAAGCAACGGCGGAGAGGTTGGTTGCGCACCACTACCAAATTACAAGAAACACTAAAAAGGGAGCGATCCGAAGATCGCTCCCTCGCGCTATTTAAATTTTAAATCGAATATTAAGCTTCTTAGATTACTCGGCAGCTGCTGCAGCTACGAGATCCTGAGCCATAGGAACACCTGCCCACTGGAAAGCGATACCGCCGCCAAGATTCATGCTGAAGTTAAACTTTTCAGTCATGTCTGCGCCGCTTGCATCCTTAACCACTACGGCATTATCCTCACCTACAGCGTAGGTGTAAGTACCGGAGAGAGAAGCATCCTCTGCATGATAGCTATCAACGAGAACGAGAGTTCCGTTGTTGCCGTTGTCCTCATCGGGAGTGAAAGCAAAGGTAAATGCAACACCGTCAGGACCTGCAACCTCATAGTTACCATCGAACTTCTTTGCGAAATCGGATACTTCAGGAGCGGGCTCTTCGTATACGTTCCAGAACTTAACGTTGTCGATGTACATCTTAGCACCGGAAGAATTATCCATGGAGAGCTTGAACTGACCTGCAAGAGCAGCAGCGCTAGCATTACTGCTAAGAAGACCGGAGAACACAAGATTATCGTTTACATATAAATCCCAAGAACCGTCAGCAGAATCAATCTTCAGCATAACGGTTGCCCAAGTACCAACTACGATACCGGTCTCAACCTGAGCAAGAGTTCCGTTTCTGAGGTCTTTAACCTTAATAGCGGAGCCTGCATCGGTGCCGGTAACGCTGAAGTAAGGAAGTGCGATTTCGCCGCCCGCTGCATTGTATACCCAGAACTCAAAATTACCCTTAGCGGTAACGTCAGTATAAAGGATATCAAATGCGATAATAGAGATATTTGCGTTGTTCTCTACAACTCTAACAACGTCATCACCCTTAACGGTAAGGGAAGTGGTAGTGCCGGAGCCGGAGTTAACCTTGTCAAGAAGGAGAGCCTTGTCGCCATTACCCTTATCAACAACAGATACCTTGTTGTCTGCATTATTAGAAGCGCCAGTGTAACCTGCAGGGAGAGATTCGCCGTTGAACTTCTCAACAGATCTGTCAACAGTCTTAACTACGGATATATTATCAAAGTAAGCATCGCAAACGGTGCTACCGCCGAACCAGATTCTGAAGTCGCTAACCTCAGCAACTGTGGGAAGAGCTTTGCCCTTGTTCAAAGTATTTGTAGTGCAGATATAACCGCCGTTGATGTACATATCGCACTTCTCGCCGTTATAAATGAACTTGAAGTTATTCCACTCTGCAGCTGCGATGTCTGTAGTAACCTTATCAGCACCATAAGGAGTAACTGCATAGTTACTGCCGGACGTTACAAGATAGAAGTAAATAGAGTTGTTACCGCTTGCGTCGGTAATGTAAATTTCGTTTGCAAGAGATTTGGGAGTACCGTCAGCCTTAGTTATGTTTTCAACCTTGAAGTCAAAGGAAACAACAACCTGATCTGCGCCTTCTTCAACGTAGGTAGGCTTTCTAAGGAATCTAGTACCATTAACAGTTGCCTTGTCAAGGTAGATAGCATTATCGCCCTCGCCCTTAGCAACAAGAGATATAATGTTGTCTGCGCCGGGAACTGCGAAGAAGTTATCAACAACGAAGTCAGCTGCCTTCATCTCGTCGAAGGTCTCAAGGATATAGGGACCGTCAACCTGATCCTCGAAGTCTGCCTTACACTTGTCGCACTTCTTATCGTCGTCAGCGTCGCGGTGCTCACAGGGAGCATCCTTTTCAGGAGCTGCAACGGTCTCGTCCTTAACGAGATCAAGCTTCATATCGTCGAAGTAGTATACACCAACGTTATCGGTGTAAAGAATGAAGCACATGTGAGTGATCTCATCCGCGAAGGGAAGAGCAACTGTGCCACTCTTAATATCAGCGCCGTATACAGTAGTACCAACGAGCTTGGACTCGCCGTTAAGGAAGTACTCAAACTTGATACCTGTAACCTTATCGCCCTCGTAGCTAACCTTAGTAACGGTGTACTCGATCTTAATGTCTACCCACTCGCCGATAGGCATGGGGAAGGTAGTACCAGCTGCGTTTTCGTTACAGTTTACAGTACCCTCAGCCGCATTCTTAGCAGTACACTCAAGGAAGTTGGGGGACTGCTTCATATCAGTACCGATCAGGCCGGTCTCGGGATCGTAACCCTCGCCCTGTCTGAGGAAGAACTCGAAGGAAGGAGCCTTGCCACCGATCGTCTCGATGAAGAACTTAGCAGTAAATACAGCCTTGTTAGCATCTTCAGCTGCAGTATTTACGTACTGCCAGATTCTGAAGTTCTTAGCAAGAGTTGCGTTAGTCTTGTCGATCTTAAGAACTCTGTTACCGTTGTTATCCTTATCAACGATAGAAGCAGTGTTCTCTGTGGGGTTGTCAGAATTGATGTAGAACTTCTCTGTTCTGGGCATGCAATCAAAATCATAAATTTCGGGAGCTACGCTTACCCAAGAGAGATCCCAGATTGCAACTCTGTCCTTCTCGCCGGAGAGACAGTTGTTTGCGATCTGAATTACGTAATTGCCGGTAAGAGCAGTTTCGAGATCCCAAGTGTAAGAATACTTGGTCTCTGCCTCGATATCCTTGATCTCTACAACAGTAGAAGCTACTGCCTGAACCTCACCGTCTACAAGCTGGTAGATAGTGATGGTGATAGAGAACTGAGTATCAGCTGCGTAAACAAAGCCGTAGTTGAAGCTGAAGGAAGAGATACCGTTACCGATAAGAGCGGAGGTAACGTGACCTGCGGTTGCAGGAGCGCCGTTAAGAACGAGTGCATAGCTCTCGCCGAACATCTCGTGATCCTCGCCGCCTACGAATACCTTAACGTTCTGTGCTACCCATCCGTTAGGAGATATAGCCTCTTCATAAGTCTCTTCGTTGAGGTTGTCTGCGCCATAGTCAAAGCCAAGGTCGCCACTGGGAACGCCTGCGAACAGGTCTGCGGAAGGAGCTGCGGGCTTAACTACCTCGATAGGATCGCCGCCGCCTTCACCGGGCTGATCGCCGCCGCCTTCACCGGGCTGGTCGCCGCCACCTTCACCGGGCTGATCGCCGCCGCCTTCACCGGGCTGATCGCCGCCACCTTCACCGGGCTGATCGCCGCCACCTTCACCGGGCTGATCGCCGCCACCTTCACCGGGCTGATCGCCGCCGCCCTCGCCTTCGCCAGAGCCGCCGCCCTCGCCTTCACCGGAGCCGCCTTCGCCGCCCTGTTCACCAGAGCCGCCTTCGCCGCCGCCGCTAGGCTGGAAGCATGCAGTAGCAAACATCATCACGATGCAAAAGATAAGTGTGAGAATTGCTAACTTTTTCATAATTTCCTCCTTAATAATTACGCCGTCACATTAAAGTCGTTATTTACCAAAAAGGCTTAACCTAGTCATAGGCAAATGACCGACACCCCTTGCGACCGCGCTAAAATAATTTTTTTGGGATAGAATAATTATATCACGCAGTGAATTTTTAGTCAATTGTCTATATTTACAAAAATTTAACATTCTTTTTGTGCATTTTGATAGAATAGCTATATTTTACATTACTTCTATATAATAAATAAAGATTTTTTTGATAAACTTGGAAATTTGAACCAGTAGGCGAAGGACACCTGACCGCTGATAAGAAGCTCCCTCTGAACAGACAAATTTTTCCGAGTAATATGCAGCCGCGCAAACGTGGAATAGACAACCATACAAACGAGGAATAGACAGCCACCTAATATATAGGGAGAAAAATACCGTCCGGAAATAATATTCAGTCTGACGGTAACGTAGTCAGCGAGGATACGTAAATGCTGCCTGGCTCCTTTAAAGGGCGTATGGATTTATGGCGAACATCTCGCTCCTGTTATGATGCTTGTTATGATGCTTATTACAAAAAGAGAGGCAAACGCAACAAAAGCAACGCAAGACGCAGACGGCAATAAGTCCTATTATATTAAATGAACGTTTGAGAAAAAAAGACGGAAAAAAGCAGCAAAACAGCTGTGAAAACGAGGTAATCAAATAGAAAAGCTTACGAAGGATCGAATGCAAAAGGCACCCTATTCGGACGCGGAGCTTATGAAAAAAAGACTGCAAAAGACACCGTGTTGAACGCCAAAGCCTTGGTAAAAAAGAAGTAAATTAACACCGAAAAACGCAGTAAATCGATACCAAAATCTAGGGCAAATTGAATACAAAAAGGCTAAGTTTTTTTCGCCAAAGCCTCGGTAAAACACCGCAGTAATTTGACAGTAAAAAAGCGAAAAACGGAACGCAAAAGCTCCGTATTTGGCGGAAAAGCCTAGGAAAAAAACGCAGTAAAACGTCGGCAAAAAAGTGAAAAGCAGAACGCAAAAGCACCGTATTTGGCGGCAAAAAAAAACGGTAAATCAACAATGAATTTTTAGCCAAAAAATACAATTATTTTTCATATTTTTACGACAATTTTTCAGATATATCAAACTTTATTACTCACAATATATGCAACAAAGCGCCGATACGTGCATTAATTTTTGATTTTCACGCTACCGTTAAAGCGTTCTCCCGCTCCGCCACTCCGCACCTTTATTTTTTCGTATATTTATGCAATATTGTCGCATTTTTAAACACCATAGCCTCCATCTCCGAGGGAGGTGGCACGAGCAAAGCGAGTGACGGAAGGAGTGCCTCCATCTCCGTGGGGGGTGGCACGAGCAAAGCGAGTGACGGAAGGAGTTTAGCATTCTCCCCCAGACGCCTCCGGCGCCATCCCCATCAAAGAGGGAGCCGCGCCTTTCGATATGAGATATTACAAACAGAAAGAGCAAGAGTAAAAGGAAATAAATCCTTCTATTCTTGCTCTTGTTTTTTCTTCTGTCGATATATTCACTTTCGTGAAATATATTCACTTTCGTGAAATATGTTCACGAAAGATGAACTCGATATGCTTTCGCTACACTGCGAACCCCCAAAGCTCATTCTTCGCTTCGGGGAACCCCAGCCGCTCAAGCTCGATATATTGTCGCTCCGCGCCAATTCGATATGAGATAAGTCCCTCTCGCTTTTGACATATCTCGCCTTTGGCGAGGAATTTTGACATATCTCGCCTTCGGCGAGGAATGCAAAAGCATATCGAGTGCGTCAGCACATATCGAACGCCGCAGGCGTATATCGAAAATCCCGCAAGGGATTTATCTCGATGCGTGTTCTCCGTTAAGGATAACACGCTAAGCGATTATATTATATTGCTATCACTCTTCTGCGAAGATGATCTCGATAGCGGTAATACGAGCCTGACCGTTAGTTGCAGTGCCGGTATTGCCAACGCTGAAGGTAACGGTAGTGCCGTTTACGGTAACAACCTGATCGCTCTCAACGTTTGCACCGTCAAGAGTAAGCACGCCTGTTTTCTGAGAAGCGTAGCTGATCTTAACAGTTGCGATCTTCTTGCCCTCTGCTGCGGTAATAACGACAGAAGGCTTCTCTGCCTGGTAGATTCTCCAGTTCTCGCCATTCACGTAATACTTACCGGTATTGAGACCGTAGCTACCGGTTGCAGTGCCTGAGGTGGTAATGGTAACGTAGCCATCAATAACAATGCTGTCATAAAGCTTGGAGTCTTCCCACTTGCTAGCATCAGCGAGATCTGCGATAACGATATTAGCGGTATTGCCAACTACAGGATTGTAAGCTGTGCCGCCCTCGGTGGAGCCGCCCTCTTCGGTGCCCTCGCCGCCTTCGCCGTCATCGGTAGCAGGCTTCTGCTCCCAGCAAACGAGAGTTGCGTTCTTCATCTGAGCTGCGCCGTTATACTGACCCGCTGCGCCGTAGATAGCTACTGCGTCACCAACCTGAGGAGCGTTTGCAAGCTTATCGTATCTTACG
>JAFTSU010000023.1 GCA_017467105.1 Clostridia bacterium | reverse complement strand
TTTCATTAACGAGATTTGCACAATTTGTGCTTTTATTTCGTGTTGTTCAATTTTCAATGATCAAGTGCCAAACTGCCTTCTCGCAAGTCGGCTTTCCTATTATACTATAACTTTTTCCAATTGTCAATACCTTTTTTAAAATTTTTTTCGATTTTTTCACGCTTTTTTCAACATTTTAACACAAGCTAAGTTTTGCGCCTTAAAGCAGTCACAGAAAAATACCGCCCTGCCCGCCAATATGGCAAAGCAGAGCGTATAATTGTTTTTACCGTCTTACGCAATACAATAAAAAATCGTTTCACCGTCTTAGAAAAATATAACGAAACGTTTTGCTGTTCCGTATAGATACAATAATAACGTTTTACCGTCCTAGGATAGATACGATAATAATTATTTTGTACCATTAACATAAATAAAACAAAAATTTTATTCGGCAGATTTGCGCGTATATATAATAAAGGAAGAAAATTTCACATCATATATTTGCGCAGCTTATCTATTGCCGATTTCTCTATTCTGGAGACCTGCGCCTGACTGATCCCTATCTCCTCCGCAACCTCCATCTGAGTTCTGCCCTTATAAAATCTGCGCTCTATTATCCCCATTTCCTTCTTGGTAAGCTTTTTTAACGCCTCCTTTAAGGTAATATTCTCTACTAAGGTATCATCATTTTCAGACTCGTCCGCTATTCGATCCATAATGTAGGTAGAGTCTTCTCCATCTCCCCAGGCATTATCAAAAAGAGACACGGGCTCAACTATAGCCTCTATAGCCTCCGAGACCTCACGCTCATCAACGTTGAGCCGATTCGCTATCTCGCGCACGGTAGGCTCGCGTAACAGCTCGCTTGTCAGCTGCTCCTTGGCGGTAAGAGATCGGTACGCAAGATCTCTGACGCTTCTGCTGACTCTCACCGAGGTGTTGTCGCGCTGAAATCTGCGAAGCTCGCCAATGATCATCGGGACGGCGTAGGTGGAAAACTTAACGTCTAAATCAAGATTGAAATTATCTATAGCTTTAATAAGACCGATGCACCCGACCTGAAACAGATCGTCCGCCGATTCATTCTTCACGTTGAATTTCGAGATAACGCTGAGGACCAATCTGAGATTGCCTATAATGAGTCTGCTTCTCGCCTCCGTATCGCCCTTCGACGCAAGGCTGAGAAGCTCGCGCTTCTCCTTTTCCGTAAGGGATTTCAGCTCCGATGTGTTAACACCGCATATTTCTACTTTATTCGTTCGCATAATATACCCCACACTTTTGGTTGTGGTTAGTATTACCTATGCGAGAAAAAATAAACCTATTTTCTACAATTTGTGTTGATTGTTTGAGCGATTACATACTATTTTCAAATATAAAAAACACCGATTTTGTAAATCAATGCTTACAAAACCGGTGTTTAAAGTGATTAGATTGGGTTGCCGTTCTTGTCGAACAGAGGAAGTGGCGCAAGATACTGTATGTCCTGTCTGCCTATAGCGTCGCCCTCCGCAAGAATAGCCATTTTTCCAACTATCTCGCCCCCTGCTTCGCGTACGAGCTTCTCGAGAGAGAGGAGAGAGCCACCCGTGCTGATAACGTCGTCAACAATAAGAACTCTCTTACCCTTGATGTACTCGGCATCACTGCCGTCGATGTAAAGGGTCTGAACCGTTCCCGTCGTTATGGACTTGGTCACGCAGGATACTACGTCACGCATATAAAGCTTAATAGACTTTCTGGCGAGGACGTATCTGTTCTTGCCGGACAGACGGCACATTGCGTGGATAAGGGGAATGCCCTTGGACTCTGCGGTGATCATAACGTCGTGCTCGGGTGCTTTGGCATAAAGCGCCTCTGCTGATTTTTCCGTAAGCTCAACGTCACCGAAGAGAATGAACGCTCCGATATAAAGATCATCGTTAATGGGGCAAAGAGGCAGATCGCGCTCTATACCCGCTACCTTCATTTTGTATACCATAGCTGATCCTTTCAGAAATTTATTTATTACACTATAAGTATACATCATCACATTGCTTTTTTCAAGATTAATTCGAATATTTCATCAAAATAAAAGCATTTTCCGATACGTTTCCCAGCCGTATCCAACGCAAACGCGCCCTCTTCCGTAACGTTCAATCCTGCTAACGAAGGTAAGATTAAATATCCCGCGAGATTTGTGCGCTGAAATTCATACACCTTCTGTAAAAATCAGTAATAGAAATCGTGCTTACCGATGGAAAACGCATAGATCCTGCTGTCAGGTATCCAGGATGACGTTGACAGCTCCGGGCGCAGGAAGAAAAAAGCTCCTCCGGTATAATCAACGCCCTCAAGCGCGATCTTAGCGGCAAGAGTAGAGTTATAACAAGGGGTATTATAGATCGTACCGTTTAATACCGGGCTGAATTGTACTCCGTATTTACGGTCAAAAATCACACCGTAGATCGTGTTTGGGTAATATTGTGATCTCACCCTGTTCATAACAACGTTACCAACAGCGATCTGGCCGAGAAGTGATTCGCCGTTGCTCTCGGCGTGAATGATCCTCGCAAGCCAGAAGACCTCGTCGGATCTGTAATATCTATCAGCTGAGATTATGGGCGAATACTTACCGGAAAGGGTGAGCTTGGCGCTATCGGATTTTACCGAATACCCGACAGCCTTAGCGAAGACCTCCGCGGGCACGTACATTCTTCCATCACTCATTATGACAACCGGAGAGGTAGAAAACAGCGCTCTCCCGTTTGCAAAGCTTACGTAGCACCCGTTTGTAAATGTCATTTCCAGACCGTCACCGCGGACGGTAGAGGTTCCGGTTTTGCTGTTATAGCTATAAGATAGACCCAAAGTGTTCGCGGCTTGTCTTGACGGTATGTAATCCTTGCCTCCTATCGTAAGGCTTTTTACGGTAAGTTCTTTATTTCCTATTACGAAAGCTTTTCTACCGTAGCTCCAGACGTTTTTATCGCGAACGGCGCCAAGACTAAAATGCTTTCGCCAGGAGCTTTCAGTGATGCTTTCATTTCCACTACCGCTCGGCGAAGAGGCGAACTGCGACGTATCGTATACAGCCGCGTTCGCCATGACGGAGCTTGCTCCCGTAAAAAGCATAACCGCCATTGCAGCTGCACATATTTTGACTTTTGCGTTCATTTATTATCCTCCTTTTCTACACAAAATCGTAGCAATTATACCATATTTCTACTTAGAGAACAATAGGTGATGCTTTACAATAACGGAAAAATATACCTGAAAATTCGCTGTTTTGGCGCTTTTTTCTTTATATTTTACATTTTTGGAAGAAAAAGGAAGGTATAAATCGCAAAAGTTCAGACAGCGGGACATTTTTTACTGCTTACAAAAAAACCGCCCGGTAGCGTACCTGCCATAGAGCAGATACGCATCGATATAAATCCGCTAATGCGGATTTTCGATATACGCTAAAGCGTTCGATATGTGCTGTCGCACTCGATATGCTCACTGCGTGAGCGCGGATTTATATCATATCGAGTTTGAGCGTAGCGAAAACATATCGAATTTGCTGCAAGGCAAATATATCGAGCCGAGCAAAGCGACGGCATATCGACAAAATCAAAATAGCTTCTGTGGACACAGAAGCAGTGCTTGTCAAGAAAAAGGACGAGAAATTTTAGCAATTTCTCGTCCTTTTCCTGTCGGTAGGTATATTCAATTTCATACTGCTCTACCGCAAGCACCCCGTCGGGCGGATTTTTATATTAAGTTGAGGTATACCTGTTTGGTGTGTAGAGATAGGGACCCATAATGGAGCGGCTCTCGCCTACGTTTCCAAGAGGAACGATATCTACCTCCAGCTCCGGAATTGAATCAACGCTTCCGTCTATATAGTCCTTCAAGCGACGAAGACAGGATTCAGTACGGGCAAGAAGTCCTCCTATCCTAAGATCCTGCACATCAAAGCCTGACGGGTGATTTTCCTTATGCCACTGTACAGAGAATTTACTGTGAAAATCTCTGATAAGCTCGGACAGCGGCTCATAGCGCTCCGCAACAAGCCGTCCCAGCTCCTGCTTATCTCCCGATTTATACGCGCGCCTCGTCTTCACTCCAAGGGTGTATTTCTTCTCAAGTACTCTGCAAAGCGCCGCAAGCGCCTCGAAAACGTAGGAATACTCTCCTCCGTAGGATGCGATACCATCAAGCTTTGCTATGCACTCCGTGTAGATATGCTCGTCGGCTTCGTTGACAGAGTAATCGTTATAGCCGTTGAAGTAATCGGAATAGAGCATATATTTCGCCGGGTTTTTGAAATGCTCGCCCCACTTACCCGAACCGGGTTGATTGGGTAAATCGACGCAAATATACTCGTCGAAGGGAATTCCGAACTTTTTCTCAAAGCCTGCCTTTATCTCCCCTTCATCGTGAACGCCGGAAGCGTACTGACCAACGTAATAAATAGATGGCAACTGGCTGTAATGGGAGCATTCGGCGCCGTCATCGCCCCACATTGCCACAACTATATTATTAACACCGTTTTTATCACAGGCATCGATCGCCGGGCGGATAGTTCTGATGGAGAATTTGTTATGAGGAACGATTCCCTTCCAGCCCCAGATGCATCCCGTGTACCATACGTCCTTTGACAGCTGTCTGTGGTTATAGAGCATAGCGTCATACTTTTCCTCGGTTGTGGTGTAGTAGTCCCAATAAGCAGGAATTATGCCCTCGGGAAGCGAATTCTTAATATAATCGGGCAGCTCCACCTTGTCGATCGAATGACCGGGAACTACGAGATCGTTAAAGAACATATCAGACCAGACAATAAGAGAATATCCGTATTTTGAGGCTATCTTCTGGATCTTCTCCATATGCCGTCTGAGGATGGAAAGCTGAGGCTCGTAGTCGTGGGTGCGGAGAAATCTTCCTCTGCCAAGCAGGTCCGCCTCGTCAAGTCCTATGTGCATTCTGCGAGTGCTGAAGCATTCGGACATAGTCTCAAACACCGTTTCTATATACTTATAGGTTCCTTCATCGTCAACGAGAAGAATATCCTCGGTATCGCGGGGAAGCTCTCCCCAACGTATCGTACAGGTAAGGTGAGCCAGCATCTGAACGCAGGGGATCATCTCCACTCCGAGTCCTCTCGCAAACTCATCAAGTTCCTTAAGCTCTGCCTTCGTGTATCCGCCTCGCATATAGCCGAAAAGCTTATAGCCAGGAAGCTCATACGTATCCTCCGTGTAAAGCATAACCGCATTGTATCCAATTTCTGAAAGCAGGGTTATAAACTTCTTAAGCGAGGGAACGGTCATAACTGCGTTTCTCGAGCAATCGATAAGCGCGCAAACGGTTTTTCTTTCCATAATTCCTCCAAAAAATAATTTTAGTCAGTACCCGTGTCAAAAAACGTGGGGGGTTATCGCATCAGTTTACCTATCGCTGAAGATCTCTATGGCGCGCTTAACATCCTCACGCATGGCCTTCATCGCGGCGTATTCAATGTCGTGAAGATATTTGGTCGAGCCGCTCTCTATAACCCCTTTGGCAGCATCGTATCCGGCTGCCGACATATAAGAATAGTAATTGATCTTTCGTATACCGCACTCGATAGACTTTCTAAAATCCTTATCACTCACACCGCTGCCGCCGTGCATAACGAGGGGAAGCCCGGTAGATGCGGCAACGTTTCGGACAACGTCGAAGCTAAGCTTTGGCCTGCTCTTGTAGAAGCCGTGGGAGGTACCGAAAGCGATCGCCAACGCGTCAACTCCCGTAGACTCGCAGAAGGAGTGCGCCTCTACAGGATCTGTATAATAGTCCTCTGCTCTAAGAGTCATATTCTCGTTTGTCTCACCGGATTCTCCCGTGACGAGTCTACCAAGCTCCGCCTCTACGCTGACTCCCATGGAGTGAGCTATAGCGGTTACCTCTTTAGTTAATTTAAGGTTTTCACTGTAAGGAAGAGCGGACGCGTCGATCATAACAGAGGTGAAGCCAAGGCGAAGAGCTCGCCATATCATATCAAGGCTAACTCCGTGGTCAAGATGAACGCAAACGGGAACGGACGCGGACCTTGCCATAGCTATCATAGCAGGCGCCACCAATGCTATATCGTTATATACGTTATGCACCTCGGCGTGAGCAATGATTACCGGCTGACCAAGCTCCTCCGCGGCGCCGATAATTGCTTGCAGACTGTCAAGTCCCGTGGCGTTGAACATACCGATAGCGGTTTTATTCTCTTCCGCTATCTTAAGAATATCCTTTAAATTAACAAGCATTTTTTATCTCCATATCAGTTTAAAATTCAAAAAGCTCTAATAGGTATAGAAGAAAATCTTACGAACGGAAGGGCAAGTGGGAAAGAGTCTTCATTATATTGTCGAGTGAAGTCATTGCCGACGTGCCGTCTGCGCTACGAAGACTCTGAGCGGCGGAATAGGTTGCCCACGCCAAGATTTCCCTCTCGCTTCTTTCCCGATAAATTCCGAGAAGAGCGCCGGAGCAGAAGGCATCACCGGCTCCCGCAGTTCCTATGATGAAGCCGTCCGGGAGTATAAGCGAGCCGAGAGATGTACTCTCGCCCGAGGCGGTAACAGATACGGAAAGCATAGGAGAATGAATTATTACCCTTTCCCGAACTCCAAAGGAGAGGAGCCTCTCCGCTATTTCTATAAGATTTGATTCATTGGCTCGGATACCAACAAGCGCGCCGGCCTCATGCTCGTTAAGTATAAGGTTATCAACGTATTCAAGGCAAGGAATGAGGGGCGGATACTTCTCTGCCCGCTCGCTGACGAAGTCAACCGAGGTCTTTATACCCCTCTTCTGCGCCTCCTTAAGTATGCGTATGCCGTCGCCCGCGTCTATTTTCTTAAGCAAAAGGAAATAGCCGAGGTGTAGCATATCAACCGATAGAGCGTCCCACGGAACATCCTCATACGAAAACTCGTCGTTTGCGCCAGAGTGGGTGAAGAAGGTCCTCTGCCCTCCCTCGATGCTCATAACGTCGGTAAAGCCCGTTACACTCTCCCGACAGACCTGTACAAGCGAGGTGTCAACCCCCGTCTCACTCATCGCATCGAGGCAAAGTCTGCCGCTATCGTCATTTCCTACTCTTCCAAGAGCATAAACGGGCACACCCGTGTCGAGTTTTTTCAGATCTATGCCGTCGTTTGGAACAAGTCCGCCAACGGCGTTTTTAATATTTAATATGCGTGTCAGAGTGCCTATCTCCGGATATGATGCGATAGTAAAAATTCTGTCGTGGATGATAGAGCCGGCTAAAGCAATTCCTCTTTTCATATAAGCTACTTCTCAGTTACATTCCGCAAGAAGCGGTCCTGCAAGCTCGGAAATGAAGAACAGCTTGCCGGGTAGAGTGGGTATATACGATGACGTAACCCAGGGATCCTTGCCCATGCGAAGCGTCATCCAGAGTGACAATCCCTGCCACTGCATACCTCTGCCGAGTATGCCGTCCGCGCCGCCTATGGCGTAATCTGCGCGTAGGAATATACCGGGGCCTATGGTGTTAGCACGACAAGGAACTAGGGTAGTTCTGGACTTGAAGCTGGTCAGAGCATTCTGCTCAACTGTCAGCGGATGAATTTTCGCAGCTATGCGGTAAGGAGCCTTCTCCCACTCGGATGCTGACGCATAATCCTCCGCAAACGTTGGCTCCCAGAACGCGATATGGCACATTCTGCCTATACCGTAAACAAGCACAAGCCTTGCGCCCTCCTTTTTCAGAGCGTCTATTTTCTCGGGATATGTAGGAAGGTTATCCTTGGTGGCAAAGTTACGCTGCTGCTTCGGAACAGTAAGCTCGCCCAGCGGGTTGAACAGCGCGTTCTCCATAGCGTACTGGAAGGAGCCCTGATTCGTCGGCTCAAGGGTATTACCCTCGCTGTCCGCCCACTCGTCCATATTAAAGGTGTAAACATGGTCGCACTTAATGCCCCACTCCTTGATAAAGTAAACCACCCACTTATACATTCCCATAGGGCCTACCGGAAGAATGAAGGCTATTTTCTCGCCTCTCTCTCCTGCAAGCTTTATCTGCATAGCGATCTCGTGACCCATATACGTCTCAAATTCTCCAAGAGAATCACACCTCACGGGAGTAAAGCTACCATTCCAATGAGGCTGAGGATCCAGCACGGTCTCAGGTGCGCCAACGCAGAAATCAATCTTATCAAAATCCCATCCCTTAGGATAAAATCCCTCCAGGGCAGAGCCTTTGACAGTATCGTTAAAATTCATTTTTTATCTCCTTTAACTGTGTTTTTGCTTTATTTTCAAGCTGTGATATCAGAAATAATTCGACACGGGTATCATATAACTGCCGCTTTCAAATTTTATAGATAGCACGCGCCGGCGGATGTACTTTTGCGGCAGAAAGCATCTTACAAATCAGCCGTTTGCTGACTGTAGATCTCATCAACCAGACTCTGCACGTGAAGAGCGTATTCCGTATGAGTGTAATCAGGCTTACCCGACGATACGATCCTTTCAAAATCACGGAGCTGGCGAAGATAAATATCCTCACCTGCGGGATAAAAGACCTCAGGCACGGCGTCCCTTCGGTCCTGCGAGGCATCGTAATCGCCCTGCGGATCGATAAGCACCGACATACTGCCGCTCTCGACCTGCGAAAGCGTGCCCTGAAGGATAATATTACCGGATGTTCCGTACAGCTCAAGCTTGCTGACGGCAGCTGAGTCAGGAACGTTGAAATTTACGTCAATATGGCCTAAAGTGCCTCCACGTGTACGAAAAATGATGACCGCGCTATCCTCAACCTCGTAATCAAAGGTTGATGAGGAAAGATAAGACTTAACGTCAACTATCTCGTCGGAGAGAAGGTACTCCGCGGTATCAATACAGTGAACGCCAAGGTCCATAACAACGCCTCCGCCGGAAAGGGCTCTGTCCTGTCTCCAAGCGCCCACGATTTGCGGATACCAGCATCCAAGCTGGACACGTACGTTATTTACAGCGCCTATACTTCCGGATCTGATCAGCTCCTTAGCCCTCACGTGCAGCTCGTGATATTTCATCATATAGCCGATAGTAAGCTGCTTGCCTGCCGCCTTAAAAGCGTGAAGCAGCTCCTTCGCCTCATCTGCGTTCATAGCCATCGGCTTTTCGATAAATACGTGCTTGCCGTAGGATAGAGCTAGCAGTGCTTGCGTTTTATGCCTGAATACCGGAGTGCCGATATATATTGCATCGCACTCTACGCTCTTAAGCATTTCCTCCTCCGAGGTAAAGCCGGGGATACCGTATTTAGAGGTAAGCTCCGAGAGCCTCTTCTGTTCTCTCTCCATAATGCCAGTGATCTGAAATCCGTCATAGCGCAGCATGGCGGGAATAATACGTCTGTCCGCTATTCCTCCGGCTCCGATGATACACCATTTTATCATAATATGTAAATTATCCTTTACAGTTTTAATGATTTATGGGAGCAGACGCTTTGTTGTTCCCTTAAGATAAGCCTTGCATTGCTTGAATGCTTCAGCATATTCCGCTCCGCACTGATAGCCTCTGTATTTTGAGCAGGTTTTGACCATATCGGGAAAATCAATATGATCGTGGTCGCGCATCCATACGATCTGAGACTCGTGACAGTTAAGCATCTCAAGCTTTTTCTCAATATGGTCTGTCACGTCTACGTATTCCGTTGGATCAAAGCCAACGCCTGCCAGAGTATCCATATAGTATATGGGAACGAGTCTTGCGGCGCCCTCTGCCCGTGATGGATAATTCGGCAAGGATGCCGTAAAGCTTGCGTCAAACACGAGCCTTGATACGGCGGTGTGATCGGGCATATAGTCGTTTGGGTCGTGTGTAATAATGAAGTCCGGGTCTATAGTTTTTATTATCTCCACTACCTTATCCCGAGCTTCCTTATTATTATCGTAGATCTCGAGATCGTGGAATCCGCCCCACATAACCTCAAAGCCTGCCTTCTCGGCGCTTCTTCTTGCTTCGCCTGCGCGCATTGGGATGAGCTCCTCGGGCGAAATTACCACGTGACCGAGGTTTCCGCTTGAGAGATGGCATACCACCACTCTGTCTCCTCTTTCCTTGCATTTCAAAAGCGTTCCGGCGCAAGCGATCTCCATGTCATCGGGATGACAGGATATACATAAAACCGTATACATATTATCCTTTCCTGCGGTGCAGCATTTGCACCGATTGATAGTATTTTTTAATCTCCTTGGGAATTGTTAATCTCCTTTGGAGAGTGTGTTTCCACAATTTGTCTAATAAAGCCGGTTTTCTGCAGGTGATCATCGTACTTCTCGTAGTAGCCTTCATATCTTCCAAGCATTAGCCTTATATCCTCGTACGCTGCTCTTGCCGCCCCGTCATCTCCGACGGATTTGTGCGCCAGAGCTACGCTGAGAAGATCTACGTATTCAAGGTAATATTCGAGAAGTCTGACCAAAACCGTACGCACTCTGTATTCGGAATTATAATGGGATCTGATCAGCTCGCGGATATCCTTGGTAATATGTCGAAGTGACTCTATTGCCGCAGTCATAGACGGTTTTTTATATGCGTACGGGCGCGACAGAGCTTTATCAAGACACATGTATTCGTACGGCACGGCATCGGAAAGACGTTTAAGTCCGTTATAAAACAGACGCCAATCCTCGCCGTATGCTATACCGTAATACTTCTCCGTTATCTCCTCTAAGGAGAGGCTGACGTCGTAAAGAGAGCGCGCGTGAGTATAGAAGGCGAAGCCGTTAGGAGTAAAGCCTCTCTGCGAGCCGCACTGCATAATGCCGTTTACACCGCGGCTGAGATAATCCCTCGCGTCCTGATGAAGCCTTGCCGCCATCTGCAGACCGGATAGGTCAAACTGATGATGCTTCCAGAAGTGGTACTCGAAGGCAAAGGAGTCGCCCTGCCACATTTTTCTCCAATCATCGAAGTACAGCATAAACTCCTGAAGTGATTTTATGAGAGGAGTCTTGTTTCTGACGTAAGGCACCTTCTTCAAGGTGGGATCGGGCTCACCGAGGGAAACATCGTAATCTCTGTAGATCGGAGCGATCATCAGAGTGAACCTGTCTTGATTCACTATTTTTTCGGTTAAAGGAGCCCAGGTCGTGTCGATATATACGATAAAAACTATATGCATATCGAGATCGCGGCGAGTGAGCTCTGCATCCAGCTCGTTAAGAAGGATCACGTACCAATCCGACGGAGTTCTCTTCACACACTCATCGCACTCGCAGTGGTTGTTACGGTCATCCGCGAGCCAAATATGCAGGTGAGAGGTGTTGCCGTGGCTTGCAACGTAATCCGCAACGTAGTTAACAAACAGCCCTCTGGCTCTGGGGCTTGACATACAGAACTGAGTATTGGGCGGCGAGCGGAAGAAGGTGCGCTTTCCGTTTACCATAGCTATACAGTCGCGGTACTCGTCGGGAATCAGGGAGTCGTCAACGTGTCTCCAGCCAAGAGATGAGTCGATACCGAAGGGGTCGTTATTCCAGCCGTGACCGCATGAGTGAAGCATTATTCCGCGCTTATCCATCTCACACTCCAGCATACGCGTCCACTGAATAGACATGTCCTTGGTTATCTCCTCCGAAGGACGCTCCTCTTCATTTCTGATATGCTTATAGTGTCTGTTAAAGAACTCGATGGGATTACGGAACTGAATCATAAAAGAGTTGAGTCCAAGCTTTGGCATAAGCTCGATAAAGCCCAGAAGCACCTCCTGACTCGTTGCGCCCTCGATACAGTTACCCCTATATCGCATCTTGGGCTTGTGTCTGTAGCTTACGGGTGAGATCTCCTTTAGCGGAATATACTCGCCGTCTACTCCGGGAAGCAGCCATTCACAGCCGTTCTGTCTCAGATATTCGTAGACCGCTATAAGCACGGATCTGGGGTTGGAGCCTGCAATAGTGCCACCCCGTGTATCAGTTTCGATATAAATTACGTCGTCAAGCTCCGCGTTTTCGACGTCAGAAAGATCGAGTCCCAAATCTCCCATAAGACCGAGTCTGAAGCCGTCCTTTGCCTCAGCGTCAAGGCGGATCTCAACATCTCCGCACTCCGGCATCATCATTCTTAAGTATTTTTTTAACTCCTCTGCGGCGTAGTCTATTACGCTACAGGATATGATCTTATTAATTTTAAGCATTTTGTTCGTCCTCTCAAGCTGTAAAATTTAACACGGGTAAGGTTTGATCAAACATTATGTTTAATTATAGACTCTCCATAATCTGACGAAGGCCGTCCCTTGCGATGATAATATCAGCTATCTGATCATCACCGCTTATCTCTCGCTCAATAGTAAACTCGCCCTTGTAACCAAGCTCGAAAAGGCGCTTCACTACTGCAGGAAAATTAGCCTTACCGTCACCGAATCTGACCTCTCTGCCAAGTCTCATGCCGTCAGTCGGATATAAGCCGTCCTTGATATGCGTCTGCATTACGTACTTACCGAAAACGTCCAAGGCGTCAAGGGTATTAGCCTTGCCGTACAGGATCAAATTTGCGGTGTCAAAATTTATTCCTATATTGTCAAGACCTATAGCTTCTATAGTGCGCAGCATCGTAACCGGTGTCTCCTGCCCTGTCTCGAAGAGAAAATACTGCCCCTTAGCGTGAAGATATTCGCAAAACTCTCTGAGCGCATCAACGACTCCCATAAAATCGGGGTGATTAGGATCCTCGGGAATAAATCCGACGTGTGTTATGACCTTATTTACGCCTATCATCTCCGCAAAATCAGACGCCCGCTTCAGCTCCTCGAGCCTCGACGCCCTATACTCACTCGGAACAAGTCCTATGGTTTTGGGACCCTCTGTGAAATTCCACGCGCAAGGCTTATGCCAGCCGCCCCAGACAGCGCTGACCGTGAAGCCGGTCTCTGCCATTGCTTCTCTCACTCTTTCCGCGTTTTCCGGAGTAAGCATTTCGCTGTTCCATATACTAAGCTGACAGCTCTCAAGTCCAAGAGACTGTGCCTTACGCATCTCTTCTAAGATATCCGTGTCCTCGCGGTAATTTATGAGTACTCCAATTTTATTATTCATTATTATCTCCTTGTCAGTTACTGTTTCGATCCGCATTTACGTCAGCGCAAAATTTCAGACGTCCACCGGATCCTTCATATTACCTCCCCGGAGGCACGTATTACCGTCTTGCCGCTCTGCGAAGCTCCTCAACAAGCTTAACAGATGCGTAGGAAGCCTCGGGAGGACAGATTAAATCGACACGAGTGGGGTCTTTTACTGAATCCAAGAACTCCTTTATCTCCGCGACCGTTGCGTTCTGATCGGTAAAATCAACCGTGTATGGTTCTTCGTTTATCGGGTAGACTGTGACTTTACCGTCAGAGAGAGTGACGCTGGCGCGCTCAAATCTCGCTCTGTAGCCTGCCCAGAAAACAGTTGTATACGCCGAATCCCAGGAGCAGTTAGCCACAACGGTCGTATCTCCGTATTTAAGGGTGGAGGTGACCACCTGATAGTACGGAATGTTAATAAACTCCACGCAGGATACGATCTTCGCCTCTCCGAGAACGTATGACGCTACGTCAATATCGTGAATATGAGTATCAAGAGTACATCCGCCCGTCTTACTGTTATCGGCAAAGGTGTTTCCTGCGCCCCAGGTTGGATATACGCTGTGTCTATCCAAATACAAGCACTGAAGCGCGCCGAAGCTGCCGTCATCCACAAGAGTCTTGAGATATTTGTATGCGGGATCAAATCTCACGCAATGAGCTATCATCAAGCGCTTACCTACCTGCCGCGCTGTCTCAAGCATCTCAAGGGCATCCTCTGCGGATAAAGCCATAGGCTTCTCGCACATCACATGCTTACCTGCCAGCAGAAGCTTGATCGCCACATCCTTATGCAAGAACGTGGGTAAGCAAATATCGGCGGCGTCAAACCTTTCCTCTTCGATCAGCTTATCGATATCGTTATAAATTTTTATGCCATTGGGCAACGGGGTGTTATCCGTGCCCAGATTAAAATCCAGAGTCGCAGTTACTCTGGCAGGGTCTCTCTCACACACAGCAACCAGCTCTACGGGATATCCCTGTCTGAGAAGCTCTGCGTATGCGCTGTTATGAACACGCGCAATACCTCCGTAACCAATTATCGCTATTCTTATTTTTTTCATTTTACCATCCAAAATCGGTTGATTTTTGTATTTATGTATGATATACTAAATGCAAAGATGTAAAATCTTCTATTTTAATGATACAATATAATGAAATATTATTCAATGCACAAAATTCAGCAAAACTTGAACAATCTTCCGCTGTTTTGGAAAGGAGAGACAATGTCGAAGCGTTCATTCACCTCTATACCGTTAAAAAGGCTCTTTAACGTGACTGACGTTGTTACTATTCTCTCATATGAGCTGTCCCCAAGCTTCTATACCACGGGTGAGAGTCACGACTTTTGGGAAATGCTTTACGTGGATAGGGGATGTATCTCTGTGGAGAGCGGAAGCAAGCGTCTCACCCTGGAAACAGGTCAGCTGTTCTTCCACAAGCCAAATGATTTTCACGTGGTTAAATGCGATGGCACGCAAAGCGCTTCTGTTTTCATTCTCAGCTTCGTTTGCAAATCTCCTGCTATGAGCTTCTTTGGTGGCAGAGATTTTCTAACAAACAAGACTCACTTTACAGTCATAAGGGCTCTGATAGACGAATGTAACGCGGGGTTTGAAAAGTCAAAGTATCCTCTCGCTCCTATCTCTGACTCGCCCTACGGTGTAAATCAGTTGATCAAGATAAAGCTGGAGGAGCTGCTTATATTGCTCATTCGCAGCGAGGAGCAGCCTCCCGATAGCAAAAGAGCCTCGTCGGGAAAAACCGTAATGGGTACGACACTCGCAAACGCAATCGCTGAGCATCTTAACGAGAATCTGGTTGGAAGGGTACGGCTCGAGGATCTCTCGCGCATGCTTCACTACGGAAAAAGCACTCTGTGCGACATATTTAAGCGTACCTACGGTAAAACCATCATAGAATATCACACCGAGTTAAAGATAAACGAGGCTAAGCGTATGATCTTTGAGCATAAAATGTCGGTCAGCGAGGTTGCCGCAAGGCTGGGATTTGAGAGTCCCGAATACTTTTCAAGAACCTTCCACAAGTATGTAGGTATGTCGCCGAGAGCATTCCGCACGAGTCTGGTGCAAGGAAATACGGTTTATCTGGAAAACGAGGTCAAGCTGGAGGTATAAGGTGAAAAAGGCTATACTGTTAATCGTTTTAATCTGCACAAGCGCAATGCTGTTGCTTGGATGCTATGGAGCGGGAGGCGTAGACAATAAGGATAAGAAAATATCAGTCACAGCTCCGGATACCAAGGCTGACGTATTCCTGAATATCGACCACGTTAACTATGAGGAAGACAGTCCTACTCTGATCGTCAGATGGCACAATACTACACGCTATAAGGTGGCGTTCGGTGAAAGATATGCAATAGAACGGCTTGTGGGTGACGAATGGATCGACGTGGGTGTTAAGGACAAGCCATTCATAGAGATAGGCCTTATGATAGAGGAGCATTCGTTTTATGAGAAAAGCTATCATACAGATTGGGTGGACCTGTCTAAAAACGGAACGTATCGGTTAAGGACCTCCTATACTCTGCATCACGATGACCCGGATAATTACAAAACCGAGGATATCTTCATAGAGTTCATAGTGTCTGATCGATAAAACCAAAATTTTATCTTATTTCTTTAAGTAAAAACCTAAAAAAATCAGCGCATATGCAAACAATTATTTGCATATGCGCTTTTTATTTAAAAAAACGAACGGATCCTATGATCCGTTCATTTTTTAAAGGTTTTATCCTTTTTTGTATTACTTTGCAGCCTCTTCAGCGGTTTCCTCAGCGGGTGCTGCTACAGCGGTGAGCTTTACGATAGCTACCTCTGCGCCGTCTCCACGACGGGGACCCATCTTATAAACCTGTGTATATCCGCCGTTTACGTTTTCGTAAGCGGGAGCTATTACGCTGAACAGCTTCTTTGCAACATCTTCCTTGGTGATAAAAGCAAGAGCTGCGCGATATGCAGCGAGGTCACCCTTCTTACCGAGGGTTATCATCTCGTCTGCCTTTGCGGAAACTTCCTGCGCTCTGGTGTAGGTAGTTTCGATCTTGCCGGTTTCAAGGAGAAGAGTAACCATGCCTCTGAGCATAGCCTTACGCTGTGCAGTAGTTCTGCCAAGCTTTCTCATTTGTGTATCCTCCTAATTATTCTTCTTCTTTCTTAAGTGCGAGTCCAAGCGAGCTGAGCTTCTGGATAACCTCTTCGAGAGATTTACGTCCAAGGTTACGAACCTTGATCATATCCTCTTCGGTACGGTTGATCAGATCCTCGACACAATCAATGCCCGCGCGCTTCAAGCAGTTGAAGCTACGAACGGACAGGTCAAGTTCCTCAATGGTCATCTCGAGTACTTTTTCTTTCTTTACTTCTGCTCTCTCAACCATAATATCCTCGCCGTTTCTGGCAACGTCGGACATATCGATGAAGAGCCTGAGGTGCTCGTTGAGAACCTTGGCTGCGAGTGATACCGCCTCTTTTGCACATACAGTACCGTTGGTGATTACCTTCATAGTAAGCTTATCGTAGTCTATGCTGTTACCTACACGGGTATTTTCTACGCTGTATTCAACCTTGTATACGGGAGTGAATATAGAATCAACGAAAATAAGACCGATGGGAGCGCCCACGTTAGAGCCTACGGTTGCAAGGTAATTCTGCTTATTAACGTCAGAGGGAACGTAGCCACGACCCTCGTCGAAGGTTATCTCCATATAGAATCTGGCATTCTCGCTGACGGTACAGATATGATGCTCGGGGTTAAAGATAACAAGATCAGCATCTGGGCTGATGTCTGCCGCGGTAACGTTGCAGGGACCGGTAACGTCAATTACAACGGTCTTGGGCTCATCACATTCGAGCTTAGCAACGATGCCCTTAACATTAAGAACGATTTCGGGAACGTCTTCCTTGACTCCGTTGCACGCGGAAATCTCGTGAAGAACACCGTCGATCTTGATGCTGGTGGCAGCATAACCGGGAATGGTGGAAAGGAGAACACGGCGAAGAGAGTTGCCGAGGGTTATACCGTAGCCTCTTACAAGGGGCTCTGCGACAAACATTGCTTCGTTACCGTTCTCGGATATTTCCGTAGCGGTTATATTGAACTTCTCTATTGCGTTCATCATTTTAGATTTACCTCCTGTTTTATTTTTATGCTCTCTTACGAGAAAAGTGAAACTGATACTGTGCGAAGAATAATGAAAGTATACCTTTCAAAATTCTTACGCTCGGTATCGGAGGAATTACTTGGAATAGAGCTCGACGATAAGCTGCTCTTCGAACTCGAAGTCGATATCGTCTCTAGCGGGAAGTGCAACAACCTTTGCTACTGCGTTCTTTGCATCGTTCTCAAGCCACTTGGGAGTGGTAACGGTTGCAAGACCCTCGATGAGTGCCTTGATCTTTGCGCTTTCCTTGCTTGTTTCCTTTACAGCAATGACGTCGCCTGCCTTAACGAGAATAGAGGGGATAGTAACCTTCTTGCCGTTAAGAGTGAAGTGAGCGTGAAGAACAAGCTGACGAGCTTCCTTTCTGGATGCTGCCATACCCATTCTGTATACTACGTTGTCAAG